>JAFUQZ010000057.1 GCA_017472085.1 Akkermansia sp.
CCTTCTTACCCAGTCTTGTACAGTGGCACGATTGAGTTTGAGGCGTTTTGCTATTGTTGGCGCATTCAATCCTTCGCTGCGTAGGCTGGCCACCTGAACCTGGTATGCTTTTCTCGCTTCAACTGATATAACTTTGATGTTAATGTAGTCGCCTTTTGTGGACATGGATTGATTATATCATGTCCAATTAAATAAGTTCAGATTAATAAAAGTAACCGAGTCCCGGGGAAATCAATTGACCGCATGTTCGCTTTATTGTACTATCACGAGGTATGAAGTTGGACCGGATGCCTCTGTTTGCCCTGATTCGCGGAGTGGGAGCGGCCTGCCTGGTTGTCTGGGTGTTGCTGAGTGCATGGGCATGGTGGTGGCAGGGAGCCTATGCCGAGTGCGGGGTGGGCTGGCGGTTGATGGGTTTTGCCTCCTGGGGATTGGGACTGAGTTTGTTGCCTGCAATGCTGCTTTTGCCGCCGGTGGACAGAAAAGGTAAGTTTCGTTGGGCCGCGCCCGCCCGCCTGTCCCGCATGCTCCCGGTTCTGTTGCAATGTCTGTTGCTGGTTTGGTTGAGTCTTGACATACCAACAGCCGATGATGCCGGGGATATTCTGGCTGCTGTCGGGATAGTCTGGGCGATTCTTGTCAACACCGGAATTATTGTGCTGATTTTAGTGCTTTCCGGTATTGCCGGATGTTGTCGAAGAAATTGACTGCGAGTGAAAGAGTAAGATATAACGTCCCGCTTTTTCTGATATCGCGCGTGAGCAAGGCGACTCAGATAACTGTCAAGAGCATGAGAGTACGTAGCCCGGGGCTCTTACCGCAGCAGAAGGCTGCGCTGCCAGCTCATGAGGCGGGAGAGCCCTCGCTCCTCACTGTTGGCAATCGATTCCAGCTGGGCACGTGAGGCAATGAGCGAGCCCTCCAGATTCAGTTCTTCTGCCAGCGCATCCCGCACGGCAGACCAGTGTGCCAGATTGGTTTCGAATCGGGGATCTGTCTCATGCTTTTCGCGTTTGGGTTGGGCGGGGTAGTCCTCTTCATCCAGTAACTGGAAGCGTTCTACCGCCTTGCGGAAACGGGCTGCGCGGTGATTGTGGAAGCAGAGCAGGGGGGATACCGTGCGGAACTCCTGCAGCGCCAGACTCCAGCGCAGGAGGTCGTTGTTGGAACAGACCATGAACGAAGGCTTGTCCATGAGGGCTGCTTCATGGTCTCGCCAGGTCCAGAGCTCTCGCAGGGCTGCCAGTCCCCGCGGTTCAAATTTGCCGCATCCTTTGATGCGCCAAGGATCCTGGGCTACGGCGTGATAGCGCTCATAGCCATGTTGCAGATTGACCGCACAGCTCTCCAGAAACCAGTCATAGCGGCCCAACTCCTGCAGCTGTGCCACCAGCTTGTCAGCCATGCCCAGCATGAATTTCACATCCCCCTGGGCATATTCCTGCATGGCGGCCGGAATCGGACGACGCCCCCAGTCTGCTTTCTGATTCTTCTTGCTGAGCACGATACCGTAGAAATGCTCCACCAGCGCAGCGAGACCGAATTGGCGGAATCCCAGCAGACGGGCGGCAATCTGGGTGTCCAGAATCATGTGCGGCAGCACCCCGTAGGCATTCTGCAGCAGGCTCATGTCGTAGTCTGCTCCGTGCATCCACACGTCTGCCTCTTCCAGCCAGAGGGTGAAGAGCGACATGTCTTCAATAGCCAGGGGGTCAATGATAGCTACACCGTCTTCATCGCCATACTGTATCAGACAGAGTTTCTCACGGTGGCGGTGCAGGCTGTCAGCCTCCAGATCCAGCACCGTGCGACCCTGCGGCTGGCGGGTGGCACGCTGTTTCCAATCGAAAAGTGATTCGGCATCGGCTATCATGTTGCGCGCGTATGCTAGCACACATATTATCAGATATCAAGAAATATCCCTGTATGCATTCTGCTGATTTTTTGCGATGATATCGCATTTTTTCTGTCTCAACGAAGAAATAACACAATTCCATTGTTGCAATTTGTTCATAAAAGCGTATAATGGGGCGCGTAACATTATGGCACGTCGTTCTCTTCAAAGCATTATCCTCAACAAACGCCTGCGGCGTCACGGGGAAAAACCGGATGGCTGGACTTTCTTTTTGCTGCCTCCGCTGCTGTTGGCGGCGGTGTTCTTCTGCTGCAGCATGGCGGCAAAGGACGGCAAGCGCACCTCCGGGCCGGCCGCCGTGAAGAAAGCGGCCTCTGACAAAGAGAATGAATAATTTTCAGACCACCAACTGATCAGAACAAGATGAGCAAAGGAACTCCCATTACCATGACCGCACAGGGATTGTGCGTGCCGGATTTTCCCATTATTCCCCACATTATCGGCGATGGCTCCGGCCCGGATATCTGGCGGGCGGCCAGGCGCGTGATTGATGCCGCTGTGGCGGCCGCCTATGGTGAATCCCGAGCGCTGGTGTGGCAGGAAGTGCTGGCCGGGCAGAAGGCATTTGATACCACGGGCAACTGGTTGCCCAATGAGACCATGGAGGCGTTCCGCACGCTGCTGGTGGGTATCAAGGGGCCGTTGACCACACCCGTCGGTGGCGGTATCCGCTCGCTGAATGTGGCGCTGCGGCAGGGGCTGGATTTGTACAGCTGCGTGCGCCCCGTACGCTACTTCCGCGGTATAGAAACCCCGGTGAAAGAGCCGGAGAAGGTGGATATGGTCATCTTCCGCGAGAATACGGAGGATATCTATGCCGGTATCGAGTTTGAGTGCGGTACAGAAGAGGCAGAAACGTTCTTCTCCTGGCTGGACAGCACTTTCCCGGCCCGCGCGGGCAAGGTTCGCTTCCCGCTCAGTTCCGGTTTCGGTATCAAGCCCGTTTCCCGCGAGGGTACGGAGCGTCTGGTGCGCGCCGCCATTCAATACGCCATTGATAACAACTGCCCGAGTGTCACGCTGGTGCACAAGGGCAATATCATGAAGTTCACCGAGGGTGGCTTCCGCGATTGGGGGTATGAACTGGCTCGCAAGGAATTCGGCGCGGAAATCATTGACAAGGGGCCGTGGTGCAGGCTGCCCAACGGCATCGTCATCAAGGACTGCATCTGTGATGCCTTCCTCCAGGAAATCCTCATCCACCCGCAGGAGCATTCCGTCATTGCCACGCTGAATCTCAACGGCGATTATTGCTCGGATGCTCTGGCGGCACAGGTCGGCGGTATCGGCATTGCCCCCGGGGCCAACATCAACTACAAGACCGGGCACGCCGTGTTTGAGGCAACACATGGTACAGCTCCCAAACTGGCCAATCTGGACGTGGTGAATCCCTGTTCTTTCCTGCTGTCGGCAGAGATGATGCTGCGCTATATCGGCTGGAACGAGGCGGCAGACCGTATCATTGCCGCTATCGAGGGCGCCATTGCGGACAAGACCGTGACGGCCGATTTGGCAGAGATGATTCCCGGAAGCACATCTGTGTCCACCACAGCGTTCGGAGATGCTCTCATCTCCCATATCAAGTAACGCGGTTGCTTATGCCTGATCCTGCATTTGTTCACGCAGCGTTCTCATCCATTGCAGAGCGTTATGTGACGGCCAATCACATCCTGTCCATGGGGACGGATGTGATGTGGCGGCAGCGGGTGGTGCAGCGGGTGGCAGAGTGGAAGCCCCGCCGACTGCTGGATATTGCCACCGGCACGGGAGACCTGGCGTTGGCCATCAGTCGGGCGTTGCCGGAGGTGGAGGTGCTGGGAACGGATTTCTGCCGCCCCATGCTGGATGTGGCCGTGCGGCGCGGCCTCACCAATGTGCTGGAGGCGGATGCGCTGCACCTGCCTCTGCCGGATGATGTCTTTGATGCGGCTACGGTGGCATTCGGACTGCGGAATATGGCTGACTATGCGGCGGCGTTGCGTGAATTCCGGCGTGTGCTGCGCCCGGGCGGGCATCTGCTGGTGCTGGATTTCAGCATGCCGGAGGGGATATTGGCAGCTCCGTACAGGCTGTATCTGCATCGGGTGCTGCCGAAGATTGCGGGCCGGGTAACCGGCAACAGCGGGGCGTATGACTATCTGGGGGAGAGCATAGAAGCTTTTCCCCGGGGGGCGGATTTCTGCCGCCTGATGACTGAATGTGGCTACACCGGTGCAACCTGTCTGCCGCTTTGTATGGGCATCGCCTCCATCTACACCGCGGAGGCGTAAAAAAATCTGTTTCTGACAAATTTTCATGTGGACAAAGGCGGGGTAAAAAGGTACGATATTGCCAGTCCCTCACAGGTGGTGGCGAAGTTTTATTTAACTGTTTAATAATAAAAAGATTATGTTTAAGTATCCGAAAAAGCAGAATGAAGCTGCTCCCCAGCAGCCGACCTTTGGTCAGAGTGATGATCTTTCCCCTTGGGGTGCTCCTCCCCAGCAGCCTGTCATGGGCGGTTCCGACATAGGCGGCAGCACCTTCGGCGAGCCTGAGCCCATGGGCTATGAGGAACCCGTGACTCCCGCTGCGCCGACTCCCGTTCCCGGGGCCACGCGCAATGTGCTGAATTCTGATGTGTCCGTGGTGGGTATCCTCCGTTTCACGGACGACCTGCTGGTGGATGGTTCCGTGGAGGGTGAGATTACTTCCGATGGTGAGCTGACCGTGGGTGCCAATGCCAGCATTCAGGCCGGCGAGCAGAACAAGGTGGCCGTGCGCACCAAGAGCGCTATCATTCACGGTCGCGTGATGGGTGATATCGAGGTGACTGACCGGGTGGTGCTGGCTTCCACCGCTGAGCTGGTGGGCGATGTGACGGCTTCCCGTATCTCCATTGAGGAAGGTGCTGTGTTTGTGGGTTACTGCCGTGTGGGAGCTCCCGTGAATGCTGCTCCTGCGCCTGCAGCTCCTGCCAAGAAAGCAGGTAAAGCCCCCAAGAGCACTGATGGTAACCTGCTGGGTTAAGCATCAGAACTCAATCTGATTCCTCATGCCGGAGTACAGAACAGAGCCATTAAATGTGCCGTATGTCTCCGGCCTTTTGCCGGAAGGTGAGCGCGACCGCAGGGTTGCGCTCACCTCTTTCCGTTCGGCGGTACCGCAGAGCAGAGTGCCCACGCGCGAGGTGGAATGCTATGAGTGCGGGCGGCGTTCCCATGTGCCGACTTCTGCCCTGTCCGCCGGCTGTGTCCATTGTCATGCCACGCTGAACATGGAAGACGTGGAGCTGAATGTCGGCACCCGTAACCTGACAGTAAGGACACTGGGCAATGTGATGGTCGCCCCGGGAACCGTGCTTTCCCATTTATCCGTGGTCTGTCGCAACATGACGGTGTACGGGAGAGTGTCCGGCAACATCCGTTGTACACAGGAGCTCAGTTTCCGGGAATCCTCCCGCGTGGAGGGTGAGGTGCGAGCCCGACGTCTGGTGATTGACCGTGCGGCTGAGGTGGTGATGACGGAGGGTGTGTCGGTGCGTGAGGCCCTGGTGGAGGGCAAGCTTGCGGCAGATGTTCGCGCTGCGGGGGTGATTCGTGTCGGTCGCGAGGGGGTGCTGCGCGGGCGTTGCGATGCCGCAGATATTGTCGTGGAACCCGGGGGGCAGTACATTCCGCCCCGGAACTGATTGTTGGCTATGGATATCCGCATCACCGGGGCATCACAGAACACCCTGCAGCATGTGGATTTGACGCTGCCGGGCGGCAAGCTCATTGTGTTGATGGGCCCCAGCGGCTCCGGCAAGAGTACTTTGGCTTACGATACGCTTTTTGCAGAATCCCGCCGCCGTTTTCTGGATTGTCTTTCTCCCGGTGCCCGCCGTCTGCTGGCGAGGCCGGAAAAGCCGCGGGTGGAATCCATAGAGGGGTTGTCCCCGGCGCTTTGCCTGGAACAGCATGTGCCCGTGGGGCATTCCCGCTCGGTGCTGGGCTCGCTCACAGAGGTGCTGGACTACCTGCGGATTCTGTATGCGGCGCTCGGTGTGCCGCATGACCCGGTGACGGGGGCTCGTCTGACTCGCCTGAGCCCGGAGGAAATCGTGACCGCACTCATGGCGCAGCCGGAAGGAACGCGGTTGACGCTGCTGGCGCCCCTGTCTGCGGCATTCGGGCGAGAGCCGGCGTCGGATATTCTCATGCTGCGCAAGCAGGGCTACCTTCGCGTGCGGGTCAATGGAAATATCTGTGAACTGGATGAGCTGGAAACCACTCCTCCGCAGGAGGGGGATACCTGTGAGCTGGTGGTAGACCGCATCGTGCTGCGTCCCGGGGCAGACTCCCGCGTGGCAGACTCCGTGCAGACAGCTCTCCGTGTCTGTCAGGATGAAGTGCGTGCCCTGATTCAGCCGAAAGGCGGAGAACCGCAGCTGCAATGTTTCCATACACGCTACCGCAATGCCGAGACCGGATTCACGCTGCCGGAGTTATCGCCCGGATTGTTCTCTCATTATTCTTCCCGTGGTGCCTGCCCTCGCTGCGAGGGCCTGGGTATCGTGGAAACCGCCCGGAACAAGCCGGATATCTGCCCCGACTGCCGGGGGATGCGACTGAACCCTACTGTGCTGGCCGTCACACTGGATTTTGCCGGCAGAGAACTGAATCTCGGGGCATTCTGTGAGCTTCCCGTGCAGGAGAACAGGGAACTGGTAGCAGCGCTGGAACTTCCCCCCGTGTACCGGGAGGCTCTTGCGCCGGCGGTGGCAGAGACGCTCAAGCGTCTGGACTGCCTCATCGAATTGGGACTGGGCTATCTTTCACTCTCCCGCGCTGCCAACACCCTGTCCGGCGGTGAATTGCAGCGAGCCCGCCTGGCCGGACAGATAGGCGGCGGCCTGTCCGGGGTGCTTTATATTCTGGATGAACCCACCATCGGCCTGCATCCCCGCGAGACGGAGAAACTGATACACGCCCTGCATCGTCTGCGCGACAAAGGGAACACCGTCCTAGTGGTGGAGCATGACCCGCAGTTGTTGGAAGCCGCCGATTGGCTGGTGGAGATGGGGCCGGGCTCAGGCCCGAACGGGGGCAGGATCCTGGCTGAGGGTACGTATGATGACTTCCTGCACAATGCCGATTCGCCCACAGGTGATTGGCTGGCCGGGCGGCGCTCGATGCCCGTGACGGAGCTCTGTGAGTTGGACGCCTGCCACTGGCTGGAGCTGCCTCCCGCCTCGGCCCGCAATCTGAAGAAGGTGGAGCTGAAGCTGCCGCTGGGTGCGTTCACCTGCCTGAGTGGTCCCGGCGGCTCCGGTAAGAGCACGCTGGTACAGGAGTGCCTGCTGCCGGCGCTGAAAAAAGGCGGTTTCCCGGGCGCAGATGAGATTGCCCGGGCTGTGGTGGTGGATCAATCGCCGCTGGGCAGCTCTCCCCGTTCCACACCCGCCACGGCCACGGGGCTGCTGGATGTGCTGCGCCCGCTTTTTGCCGCGCTCCCGCTGTCTCGCCAGCGGGGGTATACCGCCTCCCGCTTCTCGCTGAATGTGCGTGGCGGCCGCTGCGAGCGCTGTATGGGCACCGGGCGGCTTCAGGTGGACATGAACTTCCTGGCTGACCTCTATACGGAGTGTGATGCCTGTCACGGTGCCCGTTACAACCGCGAAACGCTGGAAGTCACCTGGCGCGGTCTGTCCATTGCACAGGCGCTTGCCCGCACCGTGGATGAAGCCGTGGAGTTTTTCTCCCCCATACCACGAGCGGTGGCCATCCTGAAAGCCTTGCAGGAGCTCGGACTGGGCTATCTGCCGCTGGATCGCTCCGTCACCACCCTCTCCGGCGGCGAAAGCCAGCGTGTGAAGCTGGCAACCTACCTTGCTAAAGCAGCACCCGGGCGCGGTGGCAAACCGGGTGAAAAGCTTCTCTTTGTGCTGGATGAACCGAGTACCGGACTCCATTTCAACGAGCTGGAGCTTTTGCTGCGAGCTCTCTTCCGCCTCCGTGCTGCCGGGCATACCATCCTCTGCATTGAACACAATCGGGATATCCTCTCCCGCGCCGATTACCTCATTGAGCTCGGCCCCGGCAGCGGTGCCGCCGGAGGCTTCATCACCTACGCCGGTACTCCCCGCTGACAGTTGCCCCAATGGACTCGCCATTCGCTTAATCGGGAACCTCGGCGAAAAGCCCGGGATAACGCATGGCCCGCACTCATCCCCGGCAAAATCGTTTTTTCAGAAAGGAAAGCTTTTCTGAAGAATGCGTTGATAATTCAACTGCTTGTAAAATCTTTGGTACACATGAGCCTATCTCGATGGGCAAGACCTTTTTTGTTTGACGCAGCGGGGACTCGTGTGTTAGATTGACCGCATGGAAGTAATGATTCGACGGGCTGTGGCATGCGATTACGAGGCGGTGCAGGCATTTTACGACCAACTGGCTGATGATTTGGAAAAGGAGCCTTACCATCCCTGCTGGCGTAAGGGTGTTTATCCGGATGAAGCTTATCTGCGCGGCGCCATTGCATCAGGGGATCTCTGGCTGGCAGAGGTGCAGGGGCGGGTGGCTGCCTCCATGGTGGTGAATGCTCAGGCTAACGAAGGTTATTTGCAGGGTAACTGGAACACGGATGCCCGCCCTGGGGAGTATGGTGTCATTCACACCCTTGGTGTGGGAACGGCCTATCGCCGCCGGGGGATTGGCAGACAGATGATTCTGCACGCTCTCCATCTATCGGCGGCGGCCGGGTGCAAGGCTGTCCGTCTGGATCTTATTGACCACAACCTGCCCGCAGCCCCGGTGTATACCCGCATGGGATTCTGCTGTTGCGGCTCGGTTCGCCTGTTCTATGATGCCGTGGGTTGGCAGACTTTCCATCTGTTCGAATATGTGCTGTAGCAAACAGGGAGAGCGGTCGAACCTCTCTCCCTCGGAAAGAACTCCTGCCAAGTGCTCAGACGCGCCGGCGGCGCAGAGCCAGCCCAGATAACCCCAGCAGGGCGAGCGCTCCGCTTGCCGGTTCCGGAATGCTGACGCTGAGTATGTTCTGTCCGGTTATGCCGTTGCGGCGAATATCCCATCCCAGTAATTCCAGCGTGCGCAAATCGCTGTCGGAGAAAGTGGCGTTGGCCGTTCCTCCGGGCCCCAGGACGTTGAGCCCGTCTTCGTGAGATATGTGCTCCAGTGTATCCCCCTCCAGCATGACGGCGCTGATGTGCACACCGACTTCTCCTTCCAGACTCAGTCTCCTGTCCGGGTCATATTGGAGTTCGTTGCCGGTGTAACTTTCCGGTAAGGTCGGGTCTTTGTCCGGGTCACATTCCCAACCCGCAGCCTGTAAATCATTCAGGGTCTCATACTGTGCATGGATTTCTCCATCCTGCACGGTGACGATGTGTTCGCCCTCCAGCGTGACCAGCCTGTCCCAGGTAGAGACCAGACCGGACAGCGCTGCAACGCTCTTGCCGGTAGAGGCGTCATACTTCTGTGTGTACAATCGGGAATCCATGCCCATGCCATGGCCGATTTCATGGGTGGCGATGTTTTGCATCTGCTGAGCCGTGCGGGCTGTCTGATTGTAGTAATAATATCCCTGAGCATCAAACCCGTAACTTGTGATTACCGGATTCAGGACAATGGCCATATCAATGCTGTTGGTTTCATTGGCGAGGATATTGGTTTCCCAATAGGCTCCCTCCATTATTCCGTCGGGCTTGTAATAGCCGGTCACCTGATTATCTCTCCATGCCCATTCCGCTACGCTGTAGATGTTGGCCTTGCCACCGATTGTCGGGTCGAAATTAGTAGTGACGGTCTGCGTGGCGGCATATCCCGCCATGGATTTATCCATTACACCTCCCGTTGTGGAGGCATCATCCAGAAAGAAACCGATGCGTAACTTGCGGGCGTGCTTCCCTGTATCGTATGGTGTGGCTATGGCATCAGTCCAAGTGTTAACGGCATTGAGCATGGCCTGCTTCAATTCCCGATTCCAGTAATAGGTAGAGCTGTCTGTTACCTGACCGCTGGTTTGTCTGACTTCGTCCATCCAGCTCACCCCGGTGGTTGTCCCGAACAGCCCGGTTTCTCCGTTACCGAAAAAGTACAGGTCAAATATATCATTGCCTGTACTGTCAATGTCCAATGCTGCTACCGTAGCTCCTGCACACAAGGCCCATGCGCCGGCATGCCGAACAATCGAGGTGAAATAGCGGTTCATGTCTACATAAAAAACTTTTTGCCGAGAGAAGTCAAGTTGAAAAAAACTACTTGTTAGGTAAGTCGCGTAAAAAACTTTTTCGAGACGAGGACATAGTGACCTTCTAGCTGATCATAAAAATGCTCCGTAGCGCTTATTTTTAGTGCGAAACGCAGAGATTATGCTTGCACATTCAGCGCGTTAGTGTATACTCGCACGCGCAAGACGCCCGATAACATACCTGCGTCTGCTTACCGAACATGAACATGACAAATCCCAGAGTAGCCATCGTTGGCGCCACCGGTGCGGTGGGCGTCGAGATTCTTTCCTGCCTTGAGACCCGCAACTTCCCGCTGGCCTCGCTCAAACTTCTGGCCTCTCATCGTTCTGCCGGTAAACAGGTGGCTTTCCGTGGTGAAATGCTCACCGTGGAGGAATTGACAAAGGATTCCTTCCACGATGTGGACATCGCCCTCTTTGCTGCCGGCGGTGATATTTCCCGCGAGTACGCCCCGGTAGCCGGAGAGTGCGGCTGCGTGGTGATTGATAATTCCTCTGCCTTCCGCCAGGATGACCGGGTACCGCTGGTGGTGCCGGAAATCAACGGTTTCGCCGCTTTTGACCACCCGCGCAACATCATTGCCAATCCGAACTGCACCACCATCATCACCCTGATGGCGCTTTACCCGCTGCACCTGAAGTTCGGACTCAAGACCATCATCGCCAGCAGCTATCAGGCGGTTTCCGGTAGCGGACAGCACGGCATTACCGAGCTGGAGAACCAGGTGCGCGCCATTGTGGACGGCCACCCGGTGGAGATTTCCACCTACCCCCGTCAGATTGCTTTCAACGTCCTGCCGCAGATTGACAAGTTTGCCGACAACGGTTACACCAAGGAAGAGCTCAAGATGCTCAACGAGGGCCGCAAGATTATGGGCCTGCCGGCGCTGAATGTGACCTGCACCTGCGTGCGTGTCCCCGTGTACCGCAGCCATTCTATTTCCTGCATCGCCCAGTTTGAGAAACCGGTGGATGTGGAAGCTGCCCGCGCCTGTTTCGACGGCATGCCCGGCATCGCGCTCATGGACGACATCGCCAACAACGTGTGGCCCACCCCGCTGGACTCCACCAATGGCGATACCTGCTATGTGGGACGCATTCGCAAGGACATCGCCATTGATAACGCCCTCAACCTCTGGGTGGTGGGTGACCAGGTGCGCAAGGGCGCGGCGCTCAATGCCGTGCAGATTGCAGAACTCCTCGTGAAAGGCTGCTGAGCTATGGATATCAAGACTCTCATCAAGGAAACCGCCGCCAAGGTGGAAGCCCGGCTCAACGAGCTGTTGCCCGGCGAGGATGTGGCGCCCGTGACGCTGCACAAGGCCATGCGCTACAGCATCTTTGCCGGTGGCAAGCGTATCCGCCCTCTGCTGTGTCTGGAGGCCGCCAAGGCCTGCGGCGGCAGCGAGGAAGCCGCGCTCAATGCGGCCTGCGCGCTGGAGGCTCTGCACACCTACACGCTCATCCACGATGATTTGCCCTGCATGGATGATGATGACCTGCGGCGCGGACGCCCCACGAATCACAAAGTGTTCGGCGAGGGGGTGGCTGTGCTGGCCGGCGATGCTCTGCTGACGGAGGCATTTGCCATGCTGGCTCGAGTGCCCGCCAACGACCGCTACGATGCCAAGGACTATATCACCGAGTTTGCCTTCCGCACCGGAAGCCTCAATCTCGTGGGCGGTCAGGTGTTGGATCTGGAGGGCGAAGGCCGGCAGCTGAGTGTGGATGAGCTGCGCGCCATTCACCACGGCAAGACCTCGGCGCTCATCATCGCCTCTCTGCGGCTGGGCGGCATGTCTGCCGGCTGCACTGCTGAGCAACTGGATGCGCTTACGGCCTACGGGCGCGACCTGGGGCTGGCATTCCAGATTATCGATGACATTCTGGACGTGACCTCCTCCCCGGAGGTGCTGGGCAAGAGTATCGGCAAGGACGCTCGCGAGCAGAAAGCCACCTATCCCGCCCTGGTGGGGATGGAGAACGCCCGCGCAGAGGCGCGCGCCCTCACCGCCGCCGCTCGTGCGGATCTGGATGTGTTCTCTGCCCGCCGTGCGGAGAATCTGCTCGCCATCAGCGACTACCTGCTGAAGCGTGATTATTGATGAAGTCCACCGCCATTTTCAAAAACACCGGCAATTAACATCCCGCTCCGCCGGAGCGGGATTTCACCGGCGGCAGAGCCGCCGATTTCGTCGTGCAACGATTTCGTCCGAGCGAGAGCGAGGATTTCGTTATTCGACGGAACGAAATCCGTTCCCGGGCAGGAACGGACGAAATCTTACCATTTGGTAAGACGATAATAAAGTCAAAATCCGCTTGCTATGATTGCATGCAGATGACTTACAAGCAACTTTTTGTTCTGTTGAGAACCGGAGTCCGGTCAAAATTTCCCCGGTCCATTGTTCATTGCCCCTCGTACATTAAATGTCCGTTTGTTTCTGCTGCTGAATCAGAAAATGAGCAGCGCAGCAAAGAGGAAGCCGCTGCCGGGGTGAGCGGCAGCGGCGGGTAAGATGGATGCACCTGTTCAGCGGAACTTGCGGCGGTCGGTGCGGCCGGGTCGCTCGGGTCGGAAGTCGCGGGGTTCGCGGAAGTCGCGGTCGCCGCGGAAACGCCCGTTGCGGGAGGAGTAGCTGCCCTCATCGCGGCGGGGGCGGTAGCTGTTGCCCTTGCCCTGCCAGGCGGCTGCCGCGCGGCGGGCTCCGCCGGGGATGAACTCGCGGCGGGAGTTGCCGCCCTCCGGGCGTCCCTTGTCCTCGCGGATGTTGACCTCGTAGCCGCAGATGGAGCAGGTGCTGAGGGCAGACGTGAGCTGCTGCACCACCTCCGGGGCCACCTCGATGAGCGAGTGCTTGAGGAAGATACGGATGTCGCCGACGGTTCCCTTGGGCGCGCCGCCCTCGTTGTAGAGCAGCCCGGCAATGTCCTTGGGGCGGATGCCCAACAGCTTGCCGCCGTTCATGAAGAGCGTTGACGTTTCCTGAAGGTTGGACCAGTCCTGCCCCTTGTCCACGGGTGCGGCGTTATCAGCGGCGCGGTGGTAGCGGCTGGGGCGGTCTTCCGGGATGGGCTGCAGCTCGCGGCTGGTCTTTTGCAGCAGCAGGTTGAACATGGCCGTGAGCAGTTTCTCTGAGTCTATCTCCAAATCCCGCAGCTCCTCCGGCACATCATGAGCCTGGGCAGCCAGCTCCAGAATATCATCCACCAGCGATTCGCGGCGGACCTGTTCCACCTGGGTGCCGGTCATCACCTTTTCGCGCTGCATGCGCACGCCCACAAAGCGCTCGATGCGGGCCAGCAGGGAGAAATCGCGGCGGCCGATGAAGGTGACGGCGCGTCCCTTGCGCCCGGCGCGGGCCGTGCGGCCGATGCGGTGCACATAGTCCTCCGGCTCGCGGGGCAGTTCGAAGTTCACCACCATGTCCACGTCATCAATATCCAGCCCACGGGCGGCAATATCCGTGGCCACCAGCACATTCAGGCAGCCCTTGCGGAATGAATCCATCACACGCTCGCGCAGCGTCTGCGGCATATCACCGTGCAGTCTGTCCACGGCATAACCGCGGGCCAGCAGACCGTCCACGATATCGTCCACCACGCGTTTGGTGTTGGCAAAGACGAGCCCGCGCTTCATGCGACCCATTTCAATGAGTCGGCTGAGCACCTCGATACGCGAGGAAAACACCACCTCATACACACTCTGCTCGCAGGTGGGAACCGTCAGCACCGGGCGCTCGATGGAAATCTCCGTGGGATTTTCGGAAAGGCTGTCAATGAGCGAGCGGATGGCCGGCGACATCGTGGCAGAGAAGAAGAGCGTCTGGCGCGGGGTGGGCAGCTGTGCCACCACGCGGTCGATATCCTCCTGGAAGCCCATGTCGAGCATCTCGTCTGCTTCATCCAGAATGAGCATGGAGATGTTGTCCGTTTTCAGCTCGCCCTGTTCCATGAGGTCGAGGATGCGTCCGGGGGTGCCCACCACAAACTGCACGCCGCGTTTCAGCGCTGCCAGCTGCGGCCCGAAGGAAGCGCCGCCGTAGATGGGCGCGGCAGACACACCGTCCAGGAAGAGGGCCAGCTTGTCCACCTCGCGGCAGATTTGCACCGCCAGCTCGCGCGTGGGAGCCAGGCAGAGCACCTGTACCGCGCGGACGCTCGGGTCGATGCTTTCCAGCGCCGGGATGGAGAATGCGAGGGTCTTGCCGGAGCCGGTGTGGGAAAGTCCCACGATGTCCGAGCCCTCCAGGGCAACGGGAATGGCCTGTTCCTGAATGGGTGACGGAGTTTCAAACCCGAGGACCTCAATGGCCTCCAGGATTTCCGGGCAGATACCGAGTTCGGAGAAAGTCATAAACGGCGCTGAGCATGCCCGACTTCCCTCCGATTGTAAAGCGAAAACTCCCGGGGTGACACAGAAAGAACAGGCGCGTTCCGGCGCATGGGTGATTTCCGGTCAATCAGTCCTTGCCCGGCCCTGAATTTGGCCGATAAATAGGAAGAACGATGGGCAATGAACAATGGACGAAGGAGAAGTTCGGCGAGCCTCCGGCTCGCAGTCGAAAAACGAGTTGATTGCAAGGTGTCTGCATGCGAGCAAAGCGAGCGGAATTCTGCACCTTTTCCATCGTACATTGGCCCTTGTAATTTCCTGCAAGGTTGCATTTGTCCGGCAAAGGGGGGGGCTTCCCGAAGAATTCTCCCGCATTCGTTCAATCGTCTTGACTCTTGGGGGGATGGGTGTATAATCCTGCGCATGAGTGCAATACCCTGGGTTACGATGCTTGTTGCCTCCGTTGCGGCGGATTATACCAACCCCATTGCCCGGCCGGGACAGCCCGGTTATACCGCAGCGCCTACGCACCATTTCCGCGGTATGTTCGAGAACGACTCCGCTTTTGATGAGGACAGGAACTACAGCCACGGCACGCGTTTGGATTATGCACAGCAGGCCTGTGGTCATCATTACTGGGGCATCAGCCTGACCCAGAATATCTACACCCCGGAGATTCATACAGATGGGCGTGTGTGGAATCAGCATCCCTACGCCGGTTATCTGACCATCGGCGGTGCCTGGATGTACCGGGGGGAGGACGTGGGCTCGTCGCTCGAATTGCAGTTGGGCGTGACCGGCAAGCCGTCTTTTGCCGAGAATTCTCAGTGGTTTGTGCATACCATCGGCAATATGGACCAATGGGACGGCTGGGCGGATCAGATTCCGGCAGAGCCGACGATTCAGCTTTCTGCCCGCCAGGATTGGCGTCTGGCTTTTTGTGAGTCGGAATCCAAGGGCGGTTTCCAGACCGATGGGTTGATTTTCACCCGCGAAGCCGTGGGTACGGTGGCTATTTCCGGCGGGGTCGGTCTGGCGCTGCGCTGGGGGTACAACCTGCCGGATGCCATGCAGGTGAACGGTAATCATGCCGCCGATTATGGTGTGGGGCTTCTGCGCAAATCCGCCTACGACCCGTCGCGTTCTTCCTGGTTTATCGTGGGAAGTGTGTATGGGGAATACGTGGCTCGCGATATGTTTATCGACGGCGGCGTGTTTCACGATTTTGAGCAGACCTGCAGCCGCCAACCCTGGCAGGCCGAGATGCAGCTGGGAGTCGGCGTCGTTCACGAGGGAATTCACTACTATGTCGGTGCGGTGTGGCATACCGTGGAGTACCGCACGCAGGATAAGGATTCCCTGTATGGCACGTTCTCCATTTCCTGGAACTGGTAAGGCATGAGCACTGCTTTGAAGTTGAGCATCATGGCGCTGGGTGCCGCCTGTGTGCTGTTGCTGGCGGGCGGCTTTCCTCTGATGGGAGCGCCGGAGGTATACCGGGGCGGTGCTATGCTCCTGCTGGGACTGGTGAGCACGCTGCTGTGCCTGTGGGGCGCGTGGCGTCTGGCGACCGGGCAACGGGTGCGGCTGGTGTTCGGGCTGGTGTTTCTTTTCTTCACCGTTGTCGGACTGGTGATGCTGGGCAGCTATGTATCGCAGGGCATGGTGTTTGCGCGTCAGGGAGGCCCCATGTGGATGGGGGCGCTGGCCATGTTCTGCACGGCTCTTTCCGGGCTGGTATTTTTTGCCGTATTCGGTTATCTGACGTATCGTGTGATGACTCGCCGCCTGTGGCTGGCCGGCATTCATGCGGCGCTGGCCTTGCTGGCCATCGGCGTGTATGTGGACTACAAGTATGAAATCCGCACCATGCTGGTGCTCCCGGCAGACGGAACAGCGGCGGATTCGGTGCGCACCCGCGCGGGCGAGGTGCTGCCGCTGGGATTCTCGCTGAAGGTGGATTCCTTTGACGTGGCACACTACGACAATGTGACCTACACGCTCCATACCATGGAGCAGGGACGCCCCGTGAACCCCATTCCCTTGCAGGAGCAGGGGGATAAACTGGTGGCCGGTGGCGAATGCTGGGATAAGAAGCTGCTGAAAACCGCTCCCGGCATGCAGCATCCCTTTTATCTTGTGCCCGGCAATCCGCCGCGCGTCATTCTGCAGAATCCTCCGGCGGTGAAGGATTACTGCGCCAACTGTGTGGTGAACACCGATCACCGCGGCCGTCCGGAGCAGCGCCGCCAGCAGCTGCGGGTGAATGACCCCATCTCCTGCAAGGGTTGGCTCATCTCGCTGGTGTCGTACGACAGACACCATGGCAAGACCCTGGTGCGGATGCAGGCGCGCCGGGCGCCCGGGCGCATTGCTGCGCTCAGCGGCATGGTGGGCATCATCATCTGCTCGGCCTGTTGGTGCTGGTGGAAGAAAGAGGAAACGGAGGTTCCGGCATGAGCTGCCTGGTGTATACCCTGACGATTCTGTGTCTGCTGGCCTGTCTCGGCACGGTGGCAGCTGCCTGTCGGGCCGGGGTGGCGGCTGCACGTCGTGCCCATTTGGCGGCGTGGGGACTGGCTGTGCTGTTGTTTGTGGCTGACTGGGTGCTGGCGCAGGCTCCGCCTTTCGGCAACATGCGGTATGTGCTGGCCTTTTTCCCGCTGGTCATGTACCCGGCTGCGGTGTATCTGCGGCGCTGTCGCGGGCTGAGTGTGGACGGCTGGCTGGCGGCAGCATCGGCTCTGGCTCTCATCGGGGCGTTGAGCATGCCCCTGCAGGCAGCCTGGCGGCAGATGCCCGCCCTGCAATCCCCCTGGTTTGCCCCGCATGTGATTTCCTATGTTGTCTCCTACGGGTTGATGACCGTGGCGGCGTTGATGGTGCTCATCCGCCCGCTGCGCGGAGAGATAGCCTCGCAGGATGAACGCACGGCTGATGCACTGGTGAAGCTGGCGTTCCCCTTCATGACCTTCGGACTCTGGAGCGGCGCGCTCTGGGCAGATGCCGCCTGGGGCGCATACTGGTCCTGGGATATCAAGGAAGTATGGGCTTTGCTCACCTGGTGCATTTACCTCATCTACCTGCACACGGAGCGGCTCGCCGCCTTTGCTGCGTGGCGGCGACCCTTGCTCATCATCGGCTTTGTCGCGGTGCTGGTGACTTTCTTTGTGGTGAACCTGCTGCCCGACATCCAATCCCTGCACAGCTACGCGCAATAGCGCGTGCGGCAGAGTCAGGTTGCGGGGTAGAGGAGGGCATGCAGTTTGTCGCATTCCTCCTGCTCTTCTTTTTTCGAATCTGTCAACATGGTCTGTAGCGGCCGCATGTCCGCAGCATGCAGACGGTGGCGGTAAGTTGGGCCGATATCGAATCGTATTTCTAATGCGATGTCCAGCATTTTGATGCATAAGAGATTCAAAAATGGCTTGTTTGTAAGATAATCATCTGTTGATAATTGACTTGATGATTTGTTGCCGGTTTTGTATTATGCGTTGATAAACAATGAATTGAAAGTTGTCGCATTAGAAATGCGATATAATACCTGCGGTTGCGGTTCTCAGATGGCCGCTGTATCAGGATAATAAAAAATAAAGGAACAACATGAAGACAAGATTACCCAAAACACTTCTGGCGGCACTGTTCAGCGTTGCTTTGGCAGGTGGCTCTCATGCCATCACTTTGTACCCGAGTGAGATACTCGATGTGGCAACGGGAGAAACCGTGACGTGGACTGATTTTTCTACGATGCAGGGCGGCGATGCCATGTCGCCGTTCGTTAAGGATGGGGACGGTGTCCTGCGGTTGGAAGGAGTGGAAGGCAGCCGCACGAATTATTATAAGGCTCCGCTGGTGGTTCGCGAAGGTAAGGCAGAGTTTGTTGACAGTACGGTGTATGCTCACGGTGCGCGTAACTCAATCTCAGCTGTACTCACCTGGGTGATGGTTGGCGGTAAGAAGTCTGAGCTGCTCTTCTCCAATTCTTCTTTCAACATTGCGACGGGAGAGACTCACATGAATATCGGCACAGCTGATGGCAGCGGTACTTTAACTCTGGATAACAAGTCCGATATGAAGGTGGACGGCTCCGTTTATTCCGGTTATCATTCCTATGCAAATAACGAAGACAACTATGGCCTGGGCTGGTACTACAACATGAACGGTACGGCGGCAGAGGTAGGTTCCTCGTATGATGCGATGGACATAACATCCGTGGAAGACCGATATACGGAAGGAACCTATGTGGCTGCGCTCAATAATTATAGTAATCGTCAGTTTGGGGAAGGTATCGTTAATGTTCTTAACGGCTCAAAACTTGACGTGGCTACCGGATACTACATGGGGTATGGCACCTTGAATGTTTCCGGTAAGGACTCCTCTGTCGTCATGCAGACCGGGTATGGTCCAGACAGCGTTGCGGATGGTTCCGGGGATGAAAGCACCTATTGTCTCATCATGGGGCGTTGGAGCGGGGGCAAGAGCACGCTGAATGTGACCGATGGAGCTGCGATGACCGTCATTGGTCAGCTGCGTACCCAGCATGCCGCATCCACGGAGAGCAATATTACGGTAGATGGTGAAGGTTCCAGACTTCAGGTGAACTCCACGGCCAGAATTGGCTTGACGGATAGCACGGATAATTCCACGGCAATTGTTGTCACCAATGGTGGTGAAGCTGCTTTTGCCCGTACAGAAATGGCAGCAACCCATGCGAGTGTGACTGTAGATAAGAGTTCCACATTCAGCTCAGATTCCATCACGGTGCGCAAGGGTACTCTGGCCAACGCCGGTAAGATGCAGGCATTTACGGAGGGTACGGAAGCCACCCTTGCCATTACCGGAGGTTCTGTGTCGAACAGCGGTTCTATTGAACATGCCATCACTCTGTCTGACGGTGAGTTTGTTGTTCATCGCGGCGGCTCTATCGCCTCTCTGGAGGCTATCGGCGGAACATTTACGGCAGAAGATTCCATCGACGTGTTCGGGGATGTTTCCTTGTCTGATACGGAGTTCGTATTTACGGACGGAACGATTATTGACTTAAACGGGAACGATTTTACCTTTGGTGAGGGCAGCAGCATCACTATTATCATGGAACAGCTGGGCTCTGAGGTGGTCATGCCGGCCGCAACGGATACGGATTACACCATTCAGGGCATCACGTTTGACAACGCCGGTGTGGTAACCGGACTGGATGAGGATATTCAGGTGACGCTGCTGAGCAGTGCAGATGATACTGAGGGAACAACGGTGACCCTGAAAGCTTCATCTGTGACCATCAATTCTGCTGCCGTGCCGGAACCTGCTACTGCCACGCTGGGCCTGCTGGCTCTGGCTGCGCTGGCATCACGCCGTCGTCGCCGCTAAAGCGCTTCCCTTATCGGTTGGCAGATGCCGCCGAAGAACTTCCAATCCGCTGTACCTACGCCGGGTACAGCGGATTGTTCAATGGGTGAATATGTTTTTCAGGACAGCAGATTTGCTGCTGTCCGACATCCAATCCCTGCACAGCTACGTGCAATAGTGCGTGCGGCAGAGTCAGGTTGCGGGGTAGAGGAGGGCATGCAGTTTGGCGCATTCCTCCTGCACGCTTTCCCAATCCTCCGGGCAATCATCTGCTGAACTGTAGGTTCTGAACGCTTCGGAGCGGTAGAACGCTTCGCAGGAGGCCAGCATGCGGCGCAGCGCGGCTATGCTTTCCTGAGTCTCGTGCTCCAAGTCGAAGCATCGGCAGGTGATGATACATTTCGTCCACCGGGCCACAATTCCGGCTTTCTCCGCTTCCCGGAACGTATCAAACAGTCGCTCCCATGCCGGGGCATAGTACGCAAAGGCCACGGGGCCCATGAACGATAAATCCTCCTGGATGTGTTGGTACCCCGTGAGCAAGTCCTGATAAATCTCCTCGCATGATTTTCCGTAGAAACTGCGCTCGGCACTACGCTCATCCAATGTGTCGTATACGTTGATATCTGATTTTCGGGGTAAGTTGGTCATGTTGTTTTGCCAGCTGAGGTGCGGTGCTGTTATATCATGCCGTTTCTTTGTCGTCAATCCCTCAGCCCGATAAATGCGAATTTGTCGGGGAATGAGCGAGCGCAAGCGAGCCTAATCCTAAGCCCGCGCAGCGGGCGGAACCGCCTGACTAACGGCCTTCGCCCGTTCCCACGGGCTTAATTTCCTCATGCTTCCGGCCCTGCAACTCCCGATTTTCCCATTAACGTTGGGACGCCTGTGGGTGTGAATGCTGAATTCGTCAATCGTCCAGTCTGTAGCGGATGCTTGTCCGCAGGGTGGAAACGATGGCGGCGGAGCCTTGTTGCGCAGCGCGGAAGCGCCAATGCCGCAGAATCCAGCGGCGGGTGTGCTCGGCAAAGTCGGGGTGAACCTCTGTCAGAATATCCACCGCTGTGGGAGTCCCGGCGGCATCGATATGGATGCAGATGCCCACATCTCCCTCCATACGGCGCTGCCGCATGCGGGCGGGGTAGGGGGGAGGCGGCGTTTGCAGCGGGGCGGCCGCCGTTGTCCGGGCCATAGCAGGTTTCTGCGGGGTGGAGCGGGAACTCGCCGGCTGCGCGGGTTCGGGCGGTGCGGGCGGTGCGGGAAGCCCGTCCTCCGTATCTTCCCACGGGAGCACATCTGCTGCCGCGAGGGGGGCTGTTTCAATCGCGATGTCCGGGAGCGGCAGCTCAGGCAACTCCGCTTGCGGGAGATGCAGCTCCGGCTCCGGGGGAGGGGGAGAGCTGCGGCTGACGGGCAGTGATGGTGGGGGCGTGTTATTTTCGGTGGGGGTGTAAGCGATGCCCCGGAAGTGCGTGTCACCGCTTCCGATGATGAGTTGCACCTGTTGTACCAGAAAGCAGCCCAGGGACCCCAGAAAGGCACAGGTGAGGGCCGCACTGAGCCATGCCGAGCGCTCGCGGCTGCGGAGCAGCTGTGCCGGGGATATGCGGCTGAATCGGGTGAAGCGCTTCATGGTGCAGGGGACGTGTCAACCCAGTACAGGTGGGCGTCTTCCACTTCGTAGGGTGTCGGGGTGGAAAAGCGGCAGGTTTCGCAATCCGGGAAGCGGATGTGGGGGTGGCAGATGAGCCGCACCACGTTTTCCTGCCATCCCGGCAGCCAGATGCACAGATCTGCTATGCGGGCATCTGCGGCGGCCATAGCGCTCGCCAGCTCTGCCTCGGTGCGTGCCTGCTCGCAGGCATCCATCGCGGCGTTCAGCGCGGCATCATCCACGCCGAACGGCGCATCCGGCCCGCCGGCTCCGGCGCCGAAGAAGCGGCGGTAATCCGGGATGGTCTCACCCGGCATGGCGGCCCAGAAGAGGAGTTGGTGGCGCTGCTCATCCCCCTTTCGCTGAGCAGTCTGCCACGGCACGGCCTCCGGCACGATTTCTGCACCGCATCCGGCGGCACTCTGCACCAGGATGTTGACCAGCGTGCTGATTTTGTCGTGCGGGGGGTAGGTGAGCCGGATGCTCAGGCGCGTGCCGTCCTCCCGCTGCAGAATCCCGTCTTTTCCCGGCACCGTGTATCCGGCGCGGGCAAAGGCGGCGCGGGCAGCCTGTGCATCGAAGCGAAGAATCGGCGTATTCATCGGGCTCAGATTGCCGTAGCCGGAGGCAAAGGTGCGCAGCCGCTCGCCCTCGCCCCGGAAAATGACCTGCACGGCGCGGTCCATATCCATGGCGTGCATGAGTCCGCGCCGGAGATGCGGGCAGGGCAGGGTACGGGTGTTGAAGGCAATGCCGTAGGGCGGCAGAGGGTATTCCGCGCGGAAGATATGCCGCTGCAACGACGGCGGGGCGGTTTCCGCGCGTTGCTGCCAGGCGGTGATGTTGCGCGTTTGCAGCATATCCAGCCGCCCCCGCAGGAGGAGCTCCCAGGCCTGAGCCTCATCCGTGGGAAAGTGGTGTTCCACGGCATCGGCATTGCAGCTGTGGCGGTAGTATTTCCTGTCCTTCGCCCACCAGTGGCGCACCCGCACCAGCTCCACCATGCGCCCCCTCTCTGTTCGTCCGATGGTGTAGCCGCCGGTGCCGGGCGGGATGCGGTGGGCATAGCGCTTCCTGTAGTCGCTGCCGAACTCGGCGTAGAATCCCGGCTCGGCGGCATGCAGCAGGGCGGCGGCAGCCGTGGCGGGGTGCAGCGTTTCCCGGCGCAGCGTGAGCGCCAGATGCACCTCATCTATCACCCGCAGCTCTTCCACCGCATGCACCAGCGCATCGGCGCAGCCTGCTTCAGCCCGCAGCAGCGCTCCCAGTGCATAGTCTGCCGCTCGCACGGGACGCCCGTTGGAGTAGGTGGCAGCGGGGTCTGTGCGGAACACAATCGTGCGCCCGTCAACAGCCCATTGCCGCGCCGTCCCGGGAATTTCCCTGCCGGTGACAGGATGTCGCCGCACGAGGGGCACCTCAATGGCGGTGAACAGGTTGTAGTGGAAAAACTGGGGCTGCGGGCTGCCGAACGCGAGAAAGTTTGCCGGGTAAGGCCCCACGTTGCAGCGCCGCACCCTCCCCCCCTTCTGTGCGGCAGGGTCGCCTGTTTCCGGCTCCTGCATGCCGTCCTGCCAATGCAGCCTGGCGGGCAATTCCCCGCCGCGGCACAGCCGGAATCCTGTCACCCGGGCGGCTCGTTCCCACATATCGGCGGGGTAGTCCGCTGGGGCGGAGTTTTGCTCCGCCGCCTGCGCCTGCGGGGCAGGGCGGTGCGTGGCCCACCATCCTGCCCCCAGGGGCAGCATGAGCAACAGCGCACCGACGATGCTCCATCGCATGTGTCCCCAAGATTTGGCAAAAATACCCATTATACACTAAAAATCGGAATGTTTTGTCAAATATCCTTGGCGGGGATATCATGCAGCCCATTCATTGCCGGAAGTTCTCGTTTATTTCAGCATCGACGTAAGTCTCCGACTTTTAATTCGTAAATCGTCATTCGTAAATCGTCAATCAATATGTCCCACCCTCTTTTCATCAGAACGAGATAGAGCAGCCGCCGTGGATAGAGATGCCGGCGCTGATGACGGAATGAGCAGCGCTGTCCCAGGCGCTTTCGATGATGTATTCCTGGTTGGTGAGATTCTCTACCCGGGCATGCAGGGTCAGATGCTCATTCACCTCGTACCGGGCATACCACCGCAGGGAATAGTAGGCATCCAGCTTCGTTGCCACGGGATTTCCGGCAAAATTACTCCGCCCGGCTGCCGCCGTCAGGCCGATACCGGTGGTCAGCCCCTCCAGCGGGGAGGTGTGGAGGTCTCCTGTCCAGACCTGACGCGCAGAGGCGGGAATCTGGCGGTCATCGGATGTTTTCGGCGAGGTGAGGGTGCAGGCCAGCTTGTAGCCGGTGTCCCAGGCATCATTCCACCCGCCGGTGAGAGCCAGTTCCACCCCCTGTGCGGTCTGGTGTCCGGCAGCGTTGCGGTAGGTGTAGCCGTCTTCCTCGAATACCGACTCAATGGCATCTTTCACGCGGGTGTGGAAGAGGGTGACAGAGAGGCTGTGACCGGGAACGAACTCGTGCTCCACCCCCACATCGAATGAAATCGCCGTGGAGCAGTCCACATCCGGGTTGCCGCGGTAGATGGTGGGCCCGTAGCCGTAATCCGCCCCGTAATAAACATTGTTGCTGTGCTGGAAGGAGCTGGGGGCGCGGTAGCTCTGCCCGACAGAGCCGAACAGGCGGGTCTTCTGTTGATTGAAGCGGTAGGAGCTCGCCAGACGCGCATTCAGCAGGCTGTCAAAGTTACTGCTGCGGTCCAGCCTGACGGCCAGAGAGTTATCCCAGCCGGCGGCCGGGCGGTAATGATGCTCCGCGAAGAGCCCGTAAGTGTTGTCCAGATTGCTGTTGGTGTTGCGGTCGGACGTCTCATACACACTTGACACATCATACTGATGGCGAATCCAGGAAAATCCCGCCGTGGTCGTGTTGTTTTTATTCCAGCGGCAGGCGTTGCGCCATTCCACCTGCACGTTCCGCAAATCGGAGTACCAGCCATGCCCCAGCATGTAATCAGAGCCGTAGTACCCCGCCATCAGACTGCTTGTCCAGGCGTGGCTGAGCTTCACCTCACCCTTCGCCGTCACCAGATTGGTGCGGAAAGTATAGGGCGATACCCCGTACAGCGAGCCGTAGTGATACGAGGCATCCTCCCGGCGGTAGGTAGCCGTCAGCGAGGCCTCCTCGTTCACCTGATAATCCAGCCGCAGCGCCTGAGAAAAATTCTCATAGCGTCCGGCATGTCTGCCCGGCATTTGGCGGCCGTCTGCCAGCGTGATATCGTTGTTGGTATGCTCATAGGTGGAGGAAAGAAACCAGGCGAGGCCGTCCTGTTCCCCCTGAGTGGTGACATTGCCGGTGTAGGAATCGTGGCTGCCGCCTTCGTTGAAGACGGAAACGGCCGGATTGTCGCTGCTGCCTTTCGGCGTTTCCATGTAGACGACACCTGCCATGGAGGTGCCGCCGTAGGTTGCCCCCTGCGCTCCGCGCAGCACCTCCATGGTGCCCAGATCGAAGAGATTCGTGCGCGCCATGACATTGGAGCTCAGAATGCCGCTGCCGGAAAGCCCGGAGAGCCGCATGCCGTCTATCATGGGCATGAAACTGTCACCGCTGCTCAGCCCGCGGATGACCACATTGCAGATATTGCCGCGCTGATTCTCGCCGCCGCCGCTCAGACTGTAGACCCCGGGCACGGTGGTCATCGCCTCCGCTGCAGTGTAGATTCCCTCCTTCCTCAGCTCGGGAATATCCAGCACGGTGACGGAAGCACCGGTGCGGTCATAGGCAATGGTGTTCGCGGCATGGGCAGAGACCGTGATGGCGGGCATTTCTGCGCTCACTTCATCCGCTGCTGCGGCAGCGGGACACACACCTGCCAGCAAGAGGGCAGGTACAATCGTTCGGAGAGCACCCCCCCGGGGTGCATGCTTATCGTTTATCATGATGTTGGCCGGGACGCGGGGCAGTGCATCGCCACCCCATGGGTCAGGCGAACTCCCCGGGCTGGCATTCCGACTCAGCTGCTGCCCATCGGCAGCAGCAACACGGTTGCGGCACAGCGACGGATTCCCACCGTCTTTCCCATCTATTTCCTGCGGCATCCCGCCGCCTCCCGGGTGTTCTCCCGCGCGCAGACAGACGCGCAGGTACGCCCCCTATCTAACCATAATTTCCCCCACTCCGCAAGCCCTTTTTCCGTCCTGCATCATTTGCGGACGCGCGCATGTTTTCCGGAAACAGGGAAAATCGGACATTGTCGGGAAATTGTCTGCTCTTGAAATTGGCTCTGGTGAGCCCGCGAAATTGCTGCCGTCGGCAGCAGGGATGAAGTTCCGCAGCCCGCAGGGCTGCCATTCTTTATCACTACCGCCGTTCCGGCGGTAATTTCGCTATCCACATAGTGGATAATTTCGCTCGAGCAGCAGGCGAGAATTTCTCTGCCCGAATGGGCAATTTCACGTGCGGGCTATGCACGCACATCCCCCCCCCCCCTGACAATTTCATCTTTTTCAAATTGACTCCGGGACACATGTGGATTTGCTGAAAATGCGTATGCAGGCGATACAAAAAGCCCCGCCGAAACCGACGGAGCTTGAAAAACAGGATTTGCCGTGCTGCAATCGCTTTACTTGCGGCGACGGCGAGCAGCCAGACCGGCCATCCGTCATAGCCTCAGCGCTTACGCGCTGCCGCTATGCCGAGACAGGAATGGGCTCTACTCGGCATAGCGGAAGATAAACCATTTACTTTCTGCGACGGCGGGCGGCAAGACCGGCCAGAGCCAGCAGGCTCAGCGTAGCCGTGGTCGGCTCCGGGATAGAGGCAATTTCCCCCATTAAGGTGCCGACCTGAGTCTGACTCAGACTGTAATTGTGCACATATGCCTGCATGATGGCATCATTCAGATTGTTAAACTTTATAGTGTTGTAATTATTGTCTCCCGTTCTCAGGCCATCGCTGCTCCAGAAGGTAGTAGAGGCATTCACATAGATGCGGGAACCTTGTTTTTCTTCTGCAATGAGACCCGTTACAAAGGTCAGCGTAATAGTACCCTTGGTGGGAAGAGCTTCGGTAGTGTAAGCGGAACCATCGGGAGAGTAACCATCTGTTCCCCACTGACCCTGGAGTTTACGGTCAGCATTCACGCCAATACCTACAGCTCCGGCTTCGCTATAATAGCCGGCAGCCAGAGAGGTGAATTCTCTCACGCTGCCAATCTTCGCGGCATCCAGCACCAGAGTGATGGAGAAGCAGTCACGGGTACTATCCGCAATCTGGGCCGTATCAAAGGTCACACCGGATAGAGTGGTAATGTTCCCCTCAGTTGAAAGAGTAATGGAATCTTTCATGGTTCCGAGGGCTGCCTTCCCTGATGAGAAATCAGTGAAGCCAATGTAGGCTTCCTCCAACACCGAAGTATCAGCGGCCGCAGCTACCCCACCCAGAGCGAGAAGTGCAATAATTGTCTTCTTCATTGTATTTTGTTTTCTATATGTTTGTGGTTTATGTGTGTTACCCGGCGAGCTGCCCAGGGGTACCCGGTTCCACGCGCGTCGGAATGCTGAGAGACCTGCGCCGTACTC
>JAFUQZ010000058.1 GCA_017472085.1 Akkermansia sp.
CGGTAGCCGATTTTCAGCGGAGACATATCATCCAGCAGGCGGCGGTCGTAGCGGCGTGTGGGCGGCAGCAGGTTGCCCAGCGTCTTGACTTTCCCCTCGGAAAAGAAAAACTGGAGGTAGTAAGTACCGCGGTAGCCTAACTGGTGAGTCTCTCGTATCATTTGCAGGATATCGGCTTCATCCAGGAGCCCGGGGTGGACGGTTGTGCGGATTTCGTGCTCCACGCCGTATATCTGCAGCACACGCAGCGTTTCTTTATAACGGTCAAAGAGACGCTCCCCCCCGGGAACGCGCCAGGAACGCGCTGCGGGCATCTTGTTATCCATGGCCACATAGTCAACAAGACGCTCTTCCAACAGCTCCCGCATCACCTGCGGATTGGAACCGTTGGTATCCACCTTGACCAGATAACCCAGCGCTTTAATCCTGCGGCAAAGCTCAGCGATATCGGGATTGAGAGTGGCCTCCCCGCCGGAGAGGACGACGGCATCCAAAAAGCCGGCGCGCTCCTGCAGGAAGGCCATTTCATCCATACCCCCCCCCTTGCCGAAAACAAGCTCGGGGTTATAGCAGTAGGGGCAACGCAGATTGCACCCTGTGAACCAGAAGATGCAAGCCGCTTTCTTGGGATAATCCAGGAAGGTCAGCGGGGTAATGTCTGCGGGGTGGCGCATTACTTGAGAATAGCGTCCTCGCAGCAACCGCAACCGGGCTCAGCAAAGTGAGCTCGTTCCTCGAATTCGCCCTGCTTACCGGCGTTGAACGTCTCCACCGGACGGTGGTAGCCCATCACGCGGGTGAACACGGTGCAGCGGGTGCGCTCCTCGGCATGTTCGGCCAGAATCTGCGCATCGGTCTTGAGTACGGGTTTGATGTCGCTCATGGATATGATTCTATTGGTTGGTGGTGAGAGATTATTCTGTCTCTATCAGAAGAGGGGGAGTTCCGGTTGCTCCTCCTTGCGGGCGCGGGCAATCAGCTCCTCGTCGCAGATGGGGCAGAAGTCGTGGCGGCCCTTCAGGTAGCCGTGCTTCTCACAGACGGAGAAGAGCGGAGTCACCGTAATGTAGGGCATCTTGAAGTTGGTCAGCACCTTGCGTACGATGTCGCGGCAGGCCTCCGGTGAGGAAATAGCCTCGTTCATGTACATGTGGAATACAGTTCCGCCGGTGTAGCAGCACTGCAGCTTGTCCTGCATCTTGAGCGCCTTGAACAGGTCGTGCGTGTAACCGGCCGGCAGCTGGGAGCTGTTGGTGTAGTAACGGTGGCCGGGCGTGCCGGACTGGATGATGTCCGGGTAGCGCTTCTGGTCTTCGCGGGCGAATCGGTGAGTTGTACCTTCAGCCGGAGTTGCCTCCAGGTTGTACAGGTTACCGGTTTCGGCCTGGTAGCCGCGAATGCGCTCACGCATGAAGTGCAGCACTTCCTCCGCAAAGGCAATGCCTTCCGGCACAGCGGTATTGAGGGTATCGTTGGAGAAGTTGCGAAGCATTTCATTGATACCGTTCAGACCGATGGTGGAGAAGTGGTTACGCAGGTGCGGCAGGTAGCGCTTGGTGTAGGGATAAAGCCCGCGGTCATAGAGAGTATTGATGAATACGCGCTTCTTCTCCAGCGTGTCCTTGGCCAGGTCCATGAGTTCTCCCAGCTTGGTGTACAGCAGGTTCTTATTGCCCTTGTACAGATAGCCGAGACGTGCCATGTTGATGGTGACCACGCCGATGGAACCGGTCATTTCTGCAGAGCCGAAGAGGCCGCCGCCGCGCTTGAGCAGCTCGCGCAGATCCAGCTGCAGACGGCAGCACATGGAGCGCACGGCATCAGGCTTGTAAGCCTCTTCATCGATAATCTTGTTACCGTTCTCATCGTACTTGTACTGGGAACCGATGAAGTTCTGGAAGTAGGAGGAACCAATCTTGGCTGCATTCTCGAAGAGCAGCGGCACGTTCTCATCATCCCAGTCAAAGTCCTCTGTGATGTTCACCGTGGGAATGGGGAACGTGAAGGGCTGCCCGGTGCTGTCGCCTTCGGTAAGCACCTCATAGAATGCCTTCTGAATAATCTTCATTTCCGGCTGGAAATGCTTATAGGTCAGCCCGGTGAGGGACTCCACGCCGCGTTCGCGGGCGATGGCCAGCAGCTTCTCGTCATTGAGGCCTTCAAAGATGTGCTGCCCGCCGGAGAACGGAGATTGCTCGCGAAGGTCGCGGGGAACAGTCCAGTCAATCGTCACGTTCGTGAACGGGCTCTGCCCCCAGCGGGACGGCACATTCAGGTTGTACACGAAGTTACGCAGAGCCTTCTTCACGGCGCTGTACGGCAGCTGATCCTTGAAGAGGTAGGGGGAAAGGTAGGTATCAAACGAGCTGAACGCCTGCGCGCCGGCCCATTCGGACTGGAGGATGCCCAGGAAGTTGGCCATCTGCCCCAGAGCCTCGCGGAAATGCTTGGGCGGGCAGCTGTTCACACGACTGCGAACACCATTGAAGCCCTCATTAAGCAGGTTACGCAGACTCCAGCCGGCACAGTAGCCCGTCAGACAGTCCAGGTCATGAATGTGGTAGTCACCGTTGCGGTGTGCAGCGCCCTCCTCCGGGGTGTAAACCTGGTCAAGCCAGTAGTTGGCAATCACCTTACCGGCGGTGTTGTTCACCAGACCGGCGTTGGAATAGGTCGTATTGGAATTCGCCTTGATGCGCCAGTCCGTGTTGCCCACATACTCCTCGATGGTCTGTTTACAATCCACCCAGGTGTTGCCCTTGTACATGCCGGCAATCTGTTCGCGCTGCAGCTTGTGCAGGAAGCGGTACTTAATGAAATTGCGGGCCGTATCGAACGAGCCGGCCTTCATCAGCTCCTTCTCAATGATATCCTGCACTTTCTCCACCGGCAGATACTCCTCTTTCTTAAGGGCATCCAGCACATTGGCATACACCAGCGGATTATATTCCTCCTGAGAGGCATGATACGCCTTTTCAATGGCCTGCTGCACCTTGTAGGCCTCGAATCGCTCGCGCTTTCCGTTGCGTTTGATGATTTCTGACATGTCTTGTAGAGCTGATTATTGTGTATAAATCGTTTGGGAGAGAGTTTCGTCGCTGCCTCTGCCTGCGCCGTGGGTCGTCTTCTCCCCCACACGCCCGCCGTTGCGCGAACTGGGCCGAATTTATCACGCAACCCCTCGCATTGCAAGCAAAAAATTGATTCTTGTTCAACTTTTCACCCACAAAATATAGTTGCTAATTTTTAACAACTATACCACATATTGTATATTGAGATGTTTTAGTTTTCTTAAGAATCTTTCTAAGGAGAAAACCCCGCGACCCTATGAGAAATGCGGGTTAAGAGCGGTTTCCTCAACAAAAAAGCGGGAAAAGAACGCCATGTCGTCAGACGCGCCCTCCACAAAATCTAGCGGCTCTGCGGGAAGGTGCTCTACATCCGAAAAAGTGTCATGTTTGCAACCAGATACACTTGAGGTAGTCCTCTCCGTCAAAATCAAAGGGCATGGGAGCCGATTTCAGTCGGGCCGAGGGGCAGCCCGAGCCGACAAGCCGCCGGAAAGCCGCATGGGAAAGTTTCCGGCAATTAGTCGTGCAGAGCATCCATCCACCTGGCGCCAGACTGGCCGCCGCTTTTTCCACCAGCTTGCCATAATCACGCTCTACGCGCCAGATACGGCCCTTTTCATCGCGGGAAAAAGTGGGCGGATCCAGCACAATGGCATCAAACCGACGCCCCTGCCGCGCAAAGCGCTCCAGCCAGTGCAGCACATCCCCCTTGCAGAAAAAGTGCTCATCAGGATTCACCCCATTGAGCTCCATGTTGCGTTTCCCCCAGGTCAGACAGGGCTGCGCCAGATCCAGCGTCGTGGTTATGGCACCGGACAGAGCAGCACAGAGGGAAAAAGCCCCGGTATAAGCAAAAGTATTCAGCAGCGTTGTTCCCGGGCGGCAACGGCGCCGCACCTCAGCACGGTTATCACGCTGGTCCAGGAAAATTCCCTGGGAGTACCCTGCCCCCATATCCATGAGATAGCGCACCCCATTCTCCGAGATTTCGAACTGCAGCTCTGCCTCCGGCCCGCAGAAATACTGCGGCGCTTCCTTCACATCCTTATCCAGACGCTTCACAAAAACCGGGCGTCCGGTGGCGCGCAGCTGCTCAGCCAGCGCCTGCGGCAGCTCCGTATCACGCAGCGACACCAGCAGGCGGTCTGCCAGAGCATCCACAAACACCCCCGGCCAGACCGTACCGTCCAGCACACGGTAGGCATCCGTGGCAGGCGGCAGCTTCGGCAGGCGCGCGGCTATGGCAGCGGACAGGTTCACAGCGCGGAATTACTGAGCTTTTTCTGCCGCCTTAATGATAGTACCGGCCATGGCGGTGAGTGCATTGGCGCGGGTAGAGGCCAGATGCTCGCGGATACCGCACTCATCCAGACGGCTCAAATCGGCAGAGAGGATTTCCGCCGGAGTCAGGTCTGAGAGCAGACGAATAAAGAGCGCAATGAGCCCCTTCGTGATGAGCGAATCACTATCCGCATGAATCATCATCCGCCCCATGAACATTTCCGTACCCACCCAGACGCGGCTCTGACACCCCTTGATGAGATTGGAATTGCGGCGGTACGCCTCCGGCATGGGCGGCAGCTTGCGCCCCAGAGAAATGATGTATTCGTAGCGCTCCGTCCAATCCTCGAAGACGGACATATCATCCAGCAGCTCCTCAATACGCTCGTTGTACGTACTCATAATCAGGACTGACGGGTGGTAGCCAGCGTATAGAGAACAGCCTTCTGGGCGTGCAGACGGTTTTCAGCCTCGCGGAAGATAACGGGCGCATTCCCCTCCAGCACCTCTTCCGTGATTTCATAGCCACGGTAGGCGGGCAGACAATGCATTACCACATGATCCGGGGTGGCCAGCTTCAGGAGCTCGGCATTCACCTGATAGGGGAAGAACGCTTTTTCCTTCGTCCCCTTCTCTGCCTCCTGCCCCATGGAAATCCAGGTGTCCGTATTCACCACCGTGCAATCACGCACCGCTTCGGCAGCATCCGTAGTGCAGATGATATTGCTGCAATCCAGCGCCGCCAGCGTCTCCGGCTTCGGCAGCGCCTGCTCCGGCCCGGCCAGCGCCAGCGTGAAGCCCAGATGCTTCGCCGCCCACATCCAGGAGCGACCCATGTTATTATCCACATCACCCAGGAAAGAAATCTTCATATCCTTCCAGGCACCCACCCCATACTGCTCCTCAATGGTGAGCAAATCGGCAAGAATCTGGCACGGATGCTCCAGATCCGTGAGGGCATTGATGGTGGGCAACCCGGAATAAGCGGCAAAATCCACCACATCCTGTTGGGCATAGGTACGGATGACCGCTCCGTGAATCATGCGTCCCAGCACGCGCGCCGTATCCTTAATCGGCTCACCGCGTCCCAGCTGGATATCACGGGTGGAAAGGAACATCGGACGTCCGCCAAGCTCGGCAATACCCACCTCGAAAGAAACACGCGTACGGGTGGAGGACTTGGAGAAAATGAGAGCCCAGGTCTGTCCGGTCAGCGGGCAGTGGGAATGGTGACCGCGCTCAGCCTTGAGTCTGTGGCCCAAAGCAAGCAGCTCACGAATCTGGTCGCCGGTCAACTCTTCTATGGAAAGCAGGTTGTTCATGACTTGTAACAAGAAAACGTGAACATAGCACCTTTACCTCCGCTTGTAAAGGAACTATTAAGTCAGCTTCACCGGTACACTCAAAATTCTGTATTTCGGCACTCGTCACGTTATTTGCTTGACTTTCGGTTCAAAGGCGAGTAACCTTGCGCGCGCATGGCTACGGATATCCGCAACAAACGCAATTTTTCCATTATTGCTCACATCGACCACGGCAAGACAACGCTCTCTGACCGTCTGTTGGAGTTTACCAACACCATCGGCGAGCGCGACAAGCAGGATCAGCTCCTGGACGCCATGGAGCTGGAGAGAGAAAAAGGCATTACCATCAAGTCCCACCCGGTGACGATGCGCTACAAGGCCAAGGATGGTAACACCTACGACCTGAACCTGCTGGATACCCCGGGGCATGTGGACTTTTCCTATGAAGTGTCGCGTTCTCTGGCTGCCTGCGATGGTGCCGTCCTGATTGTGGATGCCGCGCAGGGTGTGGAAGCCCAGACGCTGGCCAACATGCACCTGGCCCTCGACCAGCAGCTGGAAATCATCCCCGTCATCAACAAGATTGATTTGCCCAGCGCCAATCTGCCCAAGGTTTATCGCCAGCTGGAGGATGTCATCTGCATCCCTCATGAGGAGGCCATTCACTGCTCTGCCAAGGCCGGCATCGGTATCGAAGACGTGCTGGAAGCCATTGTGAAGCGAGTGCCCCCGCCTGCCGAGCCGCAGGATGATTTGCTGCGTGCGCTCGTGTTTGACTCCGTATATGATGCCTACCGCGGCGTGGTTTCCTATGTCCGACTGGACAGCGGCACCGTGCAGCGCGGCATGAAGGTGAAGCTCTTTGCCACCGATGAAACCTACGAGGTGAAAGAAGTGGGTATCTTTACCCCCAAGATGCAGGCCGTTGACCATCTGGAAACAGGCGACGTCGGCTACATCATCGCCAACATGAAATCCGCAGCAGACGTCAAAATCGGGGACACCTACACGAACCTGGCAGCCCCCTGCTCCGAGCCCCTGCCCGGCTTCAAGGAAATTCGTCCCATGGTATTCTCCGGCATCTACCCGGTGGATTCGGCAGACTATGAAAGCCTGAAAGCCGCCATGGCCAAACTGCAGATTAACGATGCCGCTTTCACCTACATGGGCGAGAGTTCCATCGCCCTCGGCTTCGGTTTCCGCTGCGGCTTCCTCGGTCTGCTGCACATGGAAATCATCCAGGAGCGTCTGCGCCGCGAGTTCAACATGGACGTCATCTCCACCTACCCCTCGGTGATTTATGAAGTCACCAGAACCGATGGCACGGAACTGCTGGTGGACAACCCCAGCATGCTGCCCGAAACGCAGGAAATCCAGGAAATCCGCGAGCCCATGGTCAAGGTATTCATCATGATACCCAGCGACTACATCGGCGATATCATGCGTATCGTCATGGAAAAACGCGGCGAGGTGGTTCACACGGAAACCATTGATGACACACGTGTCATGCTCACCTGCCGCCTGCCCATGGCCGAAATACTGGTCGACTTCAACGACAAGCTCAAGAGCACCACCCGCGGATATGGCTCCATGGACTACGAGTACGATGGCTATCAGTCTGCCAAACTCGTGAAAATGGACATGATGATTGCCGGTGAGCCGGTGGACGCCTTCTCCATGATTGTGCACCGCGACCGCGCCGAGTCACAGGGCCGAGAAATTGCTCTCAAGCTCAAAGACGTTATCCCCAAGCAACTCTTCACCGTGGCCATTCAGGCCTGCATCGGCGGCAAAATCATCGCCCGCGAGAGCATTTCCCCCATGCGTAAGAACGTGACAGCCAAGTGCTACGGCGGCGACGTCACGCGTAAACGCAAGCTGCTGGAAAAGCAGAAAGAAGGTAAGAAACGCATGAAAGCCATCGGCAAGGTCAACATCCCGCAGGAGGCCTTCATCAACGTGCTCAAGAGCGGCGATTAACCCCCTGCCACTTTCCGCTTTCAAACACTCACCGGAGTCTACCCGACCCTGTGAGTGTTTCTGTTTTCTTCGGGAAACAGCCCCATCTCACCCGCTCACTTCAGCCACAATCTAACTGACTTAAACATAAACAATTAGTAAATTAGATTGCGAGCAGACTTAACACGTGGCATGATAGGCGCACCGGATGCGAACAGCACCCGATATACACAAAAACCCAACTAAACCAAATAACCCAAACCAACACCCGACAACAATGACACAACGCAATATCACCCGCTACACCTATGAAACAACCTCTTTCCAGGGCTGGAGACTGAGCATCTGCCGCAAGTGGAACCAGTTCACCAAATACTTCTCTGACCGCCAGTACGGCAGTGAAGAAGCCGCCTTCAAGGCTGCATTGGAAATGCGCGACCGCATTTTCGATGCCCTCCGCGAAACACCGGAAGACCCGCGCGGCGTCTTTGAGCGCTTCAAGGCGGCCGCAGAAGTTCCCGCACCTGCTGCGGCTACTGTTGAGACAGCCAAATCTCAGGCTTCCTGAAGATAAGCACATGCGCACCCCGGGGAGGCCTGACCACCCGGGGTGCACTGTTTCCGGAAAAAAGTTTGTGCTAACTTCTTGTTTCCCGCCGCAGGCAATGCTATACAGGATGCGATGAAACATCCCGAATCACATGATACAGAGACAGTAACCATCCCCCGCGAATTACTGGAAAAATGGCTGACAGAGCGGGAGGCGGCACAGCAGGTTGTCACCAACCGCATGCTGCGGGTTCTGTGCCACTGGTCTATTGTGACGCAGGTGATAATCCTCGTCACCGCCATCGGAACGGCCATCGGCGGCTTGTTCAAAGAAACCTTCCCCTGGCCCGGCACACTGACCGGCCTCATCATCGGCTGGCCGATAGCCCAGTACTACGTTTACCGCCTCAAGAAGAAATAAATGTTAATTTAACGGGATTTACGATTGACCATTGACTAATGACCATTGCTGAACTTCCGCTCGCTTTGCACGCAAGATAAACGATGAATGTGAAAGCATCAGAGCGTAACGCAGCGAACTTTGAATTCGTCAATGATCATTCGCCAATCCCTGTTAAATTTCTATCTTTATACGTATACTAGAGTGCCTGAATGGTTTTGTGTTTCGCGGATAAATTCGGAATCCAATTCAGGGCAATGTCTTTCAGCACCTGAGCCAGCTCAACACAACCGTAGCAATTATCCGCAGCGCGCAAGGCATCTGCCGCCTGCATGAACTCATGGCGAAGCAAGCGTAATTGCAGGATTTCCGGCCACATCAGCGCATCCGCAGAAGAAAACACCTCCAGATACTCTATTTGCAGAGAGCGGAAAGCTTCCGCTGCCTGTCGCAGTTTCGGCAGTATCTCCCGGGCACTTTCCACATTAACCACCTGCTGCACCATCACCAGGACTTCTTCTGCGGCGGCTTTCGTTTTCGTGATATGAGCGCCCTCAGCCCCCATCTCCACGGCAATCGCCTTACGCACAGGCGGCAGCAGACGGGCACATGTACCGAGGGAATCCGCCATCTCATCAAACTTCATATAGTGCTGTACGAATGGCTTAAGCATGCTGACCATACGCTCCATACCATACTCATACATCTCCAGCTGCTCGCGCGACAGCGGCGTCTGCAGATATTCCAGGCGCATCCATCGCTGCGCAAGAGGCGCCACCATGTAGAAATAGCTTCTGTGGAATGTCGCCGGACTTGGTTCGCTCTCAGACTCCAAATACCACACCATATATGAGAGCAACTGCTCTGTCGTAGCCAGCAAGTTTTCCAATTCATCATCTTTCACCGCCGGTTCTGCAACACCGGACAGCACTTCCGCCAATTTTTCAGAGCCTCTTCCCGCCGCAGGAGATTCACGGAAACGCGCCAGCTCCGCATCTAAAGCCGCGGTCCACATTTCCGCATCATTCCCTACCTCCGTCATCACCTCTGCCAACTCCTCCGGCGAAAGGCTCAGCACGCTCCGCAGAACCGAGCAAATTCTGCGCTTTCTGATGGCTTCCGAGCAGGCCTGCGCCGCCACATCTGCACTCTTCTTATCACAGATATCCCTCAGCAACTCCAACGCACGCTGCGCGTGTGACAACTGCTCAGCATACAGCATCTGCATCATCAACGGCATCGGCGGCACGGCATCTTCCGGCGCCACATTATCGAACACCTTGAATAATTCGTACTCCCACAGCACATCACGAGTATCGATAGCCATGGAGGCTAACTCAACGCGTTTATCCTCACTGTATGCGGCAAATTGTTTCATCCGATGCAGCAACAGGCGCACCAGACAGGATTCATGCGGAGAAGACACTTCCATACAATCATCCACCAGCATACGCTGATACAGAATCTGCCCATACAGTCTTTTGATTTCCTCCGGGGTTTTCTCAGAAGTAGTATCCTGAGGCAGCGCCTCACACTGCTTCAGCAACGTATCATACAAGCAGATAAGATAATCCAGGCGCAACACCAAAGCAGGAACATTCCGAGCATCCTCCAGCATCAGCTTCAGCGGCAACAACATGTCAGCATAGGTATCCACCCAGTCCTTCAGGGGCAGATACTCACCGGATACCCAACGCACGCGACGCAGATACAGCAGATGCTCCATTGCCTCCCCGTACGAAATACAGGTACCGGCGTATGTCAACTTGTCCAGCACAAATTCACGCAGGAAATTCTCCGTCTTCTCCTGCGGTATATCCCTCCTGCCGGCATTTGCCCAACGGAGCACCAGATTGAGGGTGGCATCATCCGGCACCGCTCTGCGCTCCGCAAAGGCGGCAGCCGCCTGCTCGTAGGAATCTTTCCCCGCCATCACCGCCTGCAGCTCCTCATTCACCTTTTCCAGATACACCTGCGTATCCTGAATCAGCCTATCCAAATCCTCCGGGATGTAATGGGGATACCCCCAGTTCTTTCCATTCAAAAATCCCACCAACTCATCAGCAGCAAAATCGCCGGAAGCCGCCTTCAACACGCGGGAGCGCACGGTATAATACTCATCCCGACTCTTCCGATATCGAAGCAACACCGCCTCCACCCGCTTCTGCGCCTGAGGCGTGAGCCTGCAACGGAATAAAACCGTTTCAATGTTATCCGCATCGCGCAACAACACCGCGCAACGCCCCACAGCAGCCTTGGCACTTTCTGCATCCTGAACCGCACGCAGCAGATCAGTCAACTCGGCGTATTTCTGCGTTTGCAGCTCCAGCAGCTTCTCTGCCAGTTTCTCCGCAGCGGTGCACATCCCCTCCTCCTTCAACTCCTGGAAAGGAGGGACAAACAGCGGAACATTCGTTCCAACAGACGAACTTTCCGCTTTCGGCTTCTCTGGCATCTTTCCCTGATTCAGAGCCCAATGCCCCCAGAAGGCCACCAGCCCGGCCACCATCGCCCCACTTGCCCACCGCAGCCCATTCCTTTTCAGATGTGCAGCAAAAGAGGCCAACCGCCCCCGTTGCAAGCGTCGCAGCGTATCATAATGCGCCATAACAGCCCGGTGCACCTCCCCCAGCGCTTCCACCAGCATCTCCCGACTAAGCCCCGCATCTCCGACCACCACCAAGCGCTGCACCACCAGCTGCCCATCCGCCTTATCCAGAAACAGCTCAACCTCACGCTGCTCCCGGTAAACCTTCAGCAAAGCTTCAGCGGCAGCCCGCCGTCGCTGCGGCACAAAACATTGCGCCCTCCCCACCACATTCACCACAGAGAGTTCTTCCTCCACATGAATCGAGACCGCATACACCAGCCCCTCCGTGCGCGGGTGCAGGCATACCACCTCCACCTCCTCCCCGAACGGAAAACTGTACGCCAGCCCCATCTCTGTCAACACACCCGTCACCTCATCCAGCAATGCAGACATAGTACTCGCTTTTGTTTCTCCTGTTTTCCTGACTTTTCCCGATTCCCGCCCGTGCTGAAGCAGAAACACCAGCCGGAACGGGAATCGGGAAAACAGCATCAGTTACCGTAACGCAGACGCATCAGAGCCTCGTAATTGTGATTAATTCCGGTATGCACAGAGGCAATCGCTGCCAGCAACACCTCCTTATTGAGAGCCCCGCCATCCACATCCAGACACTTCTGAGCCATCAGCTGCCCATCCTCCGGATCAATGTAGGATTTGTGAGGATAACGATAATTGGACTCATTGAGCACCACGCACGCCTCCGCACGCTTTTCCTCCGGCACAAAACAGTTAGCAGCCCCCACGAGATTGACCACGGAGGACTCCTCATTCACATGAATAAACAGATTGTATGCCGGGTCCTTGCTCATCTGCCCCAGGTTCACCACCTCCTTGTCATCATCGCAGTGCAGCTCATAATTCAGCTCTGATTCCGTCAGCAGTTTCGTTACTTCGTCCAGTAATGCAGACATATTCCTATCTTTCTATTTGTTGTTGTTTTCTTTTCCGGCAGCCGACTTTCGACCGCCTTCACCCATATATATAGGAAGCGCGGCAGCATTTTGTGACAAAAAAAATTCTTTTTTCTGCCACCTGCATCATCTGCCCATCGTAGAGTTTGAACACACAGCCCCCCATTCCTCAGCTCACGCCCACGTCGGTCTCCATATTTATCGGTCGTTATGCTCTTCTCGCAAAAAAAAAGACACATGAAAGCACATTTCATGAATCGGCAGGCCGTCTTTTCATGGATGATAAAACAACGTCCACGACTTCTTTTTGAGGAAAGGGTTTATCCTCTAACCATGCGGTAAGTATGGGAATGGCGAGTTGTACCAGCACTTGCGAGCAAACGGTGCACCTTAGGTTGAGCCCGCACCCCGGATTTCCTAACTCCACAAGCCAACTGGCCGGAGCACTCGCATCGGGTTGTATACCCACTCGAAACCCAAGCTTCCTGCTTGCCAGTGCCACAATCTTGCGAAGCATGGCTCTCCCCAGAACATTATCGGAAAGTAATTCCGGCAACCGTTTCAATACACTCATGAGAAAGGATTGAAGCATATCAATCGATAAGAAAAGGTGACAGCTTATTTTTTAGTTTAATCGCTTCCGTAATTCGGACTTTAATTGTTCAGGCGATATGGAAGGATTATCCTTATACCACAATTTTTTTCGAATTTCTACATCATGTAGATAAGCGAATAGATGGGAAAGATTACTTTTTTGCTGCAGCATTTCCATGCTGGGCATTGGTTCTTCTAAAATGTCAGCGAAATAATTTTTTATTTCATGGTATCGTTCATGAAAAACATCATCTGTTTGCTGATTATAAAATATCATACCTGCTCTATTTCTCTGAGAAATCCACCACCATACGGTATTGCATGGTAAAACTTTTGATTCACAATACTCGCTTACTCTACTGTGGCGGATACCGAACGACCTCAATTGTTCGTCAATTTGCAAAGCGGTCTCCTGATTGATTGCCGATTTTGGATCTGGTTGACTTCTCCGATTGCAATTCATCAGAACTATAAGCGGCTTTCTGGACTCCTTCAGGAAAGGAAGAACGTTGTTTCTGATAGCAGAATCCAGTTGCGTATTTGAGACGACAAGAATCAACAAATCAACGGTATTATCTTTGATGATATCTACAGTACGTTTGGTGTCCCATGAGGCATCTTTTCCGGCAGAATCCAAACCAGGCGTGTCTATCAGAGTGTTGCCATGCAAATCGCAAGACTTGGGAAGTTCATACATGATCCGTACTGTCCCCAAAGGAATAGGAAATTCTCTTACTTCTTCATTCCATGCCTGTTTACGTAAGCATCTTCCGGATATATCCCGGCACAAGATTTCCGGGCAACTGCTATTTTTATAATAATTGAGAGTATGTGTCGTCGGATTACCTATACCCACACCGGCCAGAGAGTCATTGATAAGACAATTTACCAGTGTTGATTTTCCAACTTGAAAAGTACCAATAATAGCTATTTTCATTTTATGAGCTTATAGCCCTACTACGTTTAGGTCGTAGTAGGGCAAAGGCGGATAGTTTAAAATTCTTTACCGACATTCACAAAGAAACGCCACATCATCGGCACCATGAGTTTTATATGGTCACGGATACATTCATCTGATGCATTTTCTATAACAATCGTCCAGCTCAAATTGAAATCTCGATCTTCCATGTCATAAAAAGCTGTTGGAAAATGACTGTCCTTGTTGTGTTTATTGCAATAAATGATAGCATCCGAAATTCTGTCGCTGGATACCTTCAGATCACTGCAAAAACCGCGTATATGCAGCCAACCTTTCGATGTTAACGAATAAACTATACCTACATCATATCGAAAATCGTCATCTGCTCTCAAAAAAGTATATATAATATCATTTTTAACACGAGTAGACGAACTGATAGTACCCTCAACTAATTCTCTTAATTTATTTATTGTCATGTTTGTTTACTTTCTATTTGTTTTATTGTTATTCCACTTATGCACTATAATAATAGCTCACAAGCGAAAATTTACTTAATCACAGCTATTCCGTTTTATTTATTGGAAGCAGATTCATCTGCACAAAGAGGTTCCGTTTCCGCAATATAATTATTGAGTCGCTGTTCCAGGCCTTGCTCGCCTTCTATATAGGTCTCTCTGATTTCCTTACTTTCTCTGGCTACTTGTTTACGATAAACGGAATCCCTCATATAGGCAGACAAGGCCTCTTCTTTTGCCTGTTTAAATCGCTCAGCAATTACGATGAACGGTTTTCGTATCGCTTCGATTACGGCTTCTCGAAACACTGAAAGTTTCGGGGTCATCTTTGATATAATTACATCGCGTTCCTTGTTAAAACAATCACTTATTTTATCATCAATTGCTTCGCTTATTTTTTCAATCATTTCATCTCGCCGAGACATCTCCCTACTAAGTCTGCGAAAAATATAAATAAAAACAAGAATACATTGTGTAATTGGTTCAGGAATAATATATACGATAATACCCCATAAGACAGAAGACACAATATCATTAATCAACTCAGAAATAGAAATAGAACCCAGAGCAGAAGTTAAATCAATATCATATGTATTCCCTAACAGAAGCGCTGATGGCATAGGGGGTGTAACCGGAGCAAGACTGTTCAATATCTGATCATTTGCGCAATCAAGTTGCCATTTATGTTGAAGTCCAACAAAAACTGTTCTTCCCGGCGTTATAATCACATCATTAACTCTACTATTTTTCCCTTTATTGGTTTGTTGCAACCAATGAGTCATTTTCCCCCCTAAGACTTCACTGACTGTATTCCTCATAATTTGATTAATTTCGACTTTGAATGAGTTTTCAATAGGCGTACAATCGGGCACATCGGAAACCATATTGCGAACAAAGCGCCACGCGCTTCTAGCTAAAACAGCAACTTGAGCTCCTATATATCGGAGAGCACTTGTTTTATCGGCAATGTCAGGAGCGGCTTTAGCTGCGATCTCCTTTACGGAAGCCGAAAACACATTTTCAAACACGTTCATAGCAATTTGCTCATCTTTACGCTTCGGTAAGTTTTCAGCAATCGAGTTTTCTACATCTTCCATAAACGCCGTTAACTTCCTTTCAGCTTCTACGTACGCCGCATGAGTTTCGTCAAAACTCTTGTTTGCCTCCTGTTCTCGCAGTTTTAACAGATTTTTCAAAGCTGCAATGAGTTCTATTGCTTTCATTGCGGTATCCGTTATCAAAATGGATTTACTTTTTGAATTGACAACAAACTCACGAATAGCTTCCACCGTGCCATCCCAGTTACATTCGCGGCGAATAATAGCCAATCCTTCTTTAGACAATGAATTCTCCAAATCGTCAAATTCATCGAGACCAGACGGATACAATTGATTTATGCACACCTTTACCAGCTTCTTCCAACATTTTTCGAGAGGCCAGGCAGCCGGATTGGGAGCCCCCGACAATTCACAACGTTTGACCAAAAATTCTTCTACAGATTTATCGCTCCAACGACCGTTTGCGACAAAATATTCCCCCTGAATGTACAATAATGCCAACAGTGCGTGATAGGGTTGCACTTTAGTATCTGCAACTGTGTTTTTGACAGCTTGTTCAATTGGCGGTAATACATCTTCTATCCACTTGGGCTTAGCTGCATGGCTATTGAGAATGTTGGCAGAGAAAAAAACGCGACCCTGACACAATTTTGAACATTCTCGTATGGCTTCTAATTCTTCTGCCCCCGGAGCTTTTGCCCCCAAAAGATACCAAACGGCACTTGCATCTGACAATTCAGCACGTGTTACGTTGGTGTCGTATACGTTGGCGAAAAGCCCCGGAGCATCCACGAATGAAGCCCCTATCTTAGACATGTATTGACTTTGAACTCGAGCATCGATTTTTTTTACGAAAGCATAAACAGCTTCCTCCGGGCTGAAAGAACCGGGTCCGAACTGTGAATATCTGGTGAGATATTTATCCGGAAATTTGGCAAACTTATCGATATCTTCACAGGGAATATCGAAACATTCTTTCCGCAAGTACTCCTGCACAACGGGATGATTGAAGAATTCCAGAATGAACCCCGCAACAAAGAACATATCTCGTTCATCTTCTTTTAGCAACTCGCTATTATCTTGCCAAACGCTGAATTTTTCTCGCCACTCACATTTCGCTTCTTCTATTGATTCATTCGAAGCTAAATCAACTCCATCGAATCCACCCGCAGCCAATAACTCATAAAGCTCAGCATTGTTACGCATATAAATCGTTACGCCGACATTTGACGCATCTTCCACCGATTTTGCCAAAACAGGAGCGGCACTGCATTTAATGGACCCGTTCCCCATGGGAGAGATGCAAGAGCCACCGGTAATAGCATTAAACGACGTAGATTTGCCACCTTGGAACTGAGCAACGAGAACGATTTTATAAATATCCTCGTAAACCTTTTTACGAATGGCTGCAATGTCTTCTTTAGTTTTCTTTAAAGAAGACATATCCAATTTCTCATACTTGCCATCAACCTCATCCAAACAGGTAATCACGTCCTGAAGCAAGACAGACAGCTCATCTCTTTTTTCGTTGTATTGTGTTATATTCATTTTTTTGTATTGTGGAATTATTTGTTAATTCAACGGAGAATTATTCTTTATTGCTCCGGCGATAAAACATCATTGTCTGAGGCATAGCGAACGCTAGCTTTACGGAAGAAATTTTTCACCTTTTCTGAATTGTTTTTTGTTTTTTCCATGTGTTCAACGATTTGCATGCGAAGCTCCTCTTTATTAG
>JAFUQZ010000059.1 GCA_017472085.1 Akkermansia sp.
ACTCGGCGCTGTAACGCCCTCTCTTATGTATCTTTTCGTTTTGCATATTACGTGTGTTAGTTGATTATACACACGCCTGCTGTGTTGCACAAGTAAAAGGGGGCTTAAACTGGTGTCCTAAATTCCGGGGCCATTATAAAGAACCCCATTTCAAAAAGTAACAGATTTCACAAAAATAAGGGGAATTCATTTTACAGGCAGGGGGCATCATGGTAGAATCAGGAAGCAACGGTGTATTCATCTGCTATGGGAAGAAATCAGCTCCACAAAGATTCCCGCGTTAAAGACCCGGGTCTGTTCTGTACTCCGGAAAATTAAACCATGGCCAATAAACCCATCTCCTTTCTTCTCTACAACCTCCCCGACAGTGACGGGCAGGTTCAGGCCGTTGTTCAGGATGAAACAGTATGGCTCACCCAAAAAGCCATGGCCGAGCTGTTCGGAGTGCAGGTTCCGGCCATCAGCAAACACCTCAGGAATATTTTCGATGAGGGTGAACTGAGCCGGGATACGACTATTTCCAAAATGGAAACAGTCGTCAACAGAGGCTTTCGCGGTGAGGTTTCCCAGTTCGTGGAATTTTATAACCTGGATGCCATCATCTCCGTCGGCTATCGCGTCAATTCCGCAAAGGCGACCCGCTTCCGGCAATGGGCAACCCGTGTTCTCAATGAATTCATCCGCAAAGGCTTTGTGCTGGATGATGAAAGGCTCAAACAAGGCTCCGATGCGTTCCGCAAAGACTACTTCCGCGAATTACTTGAGCTCGTCCGCTCCATCCGTGCTTCCGAACGCAGAATCTGGCAGCAAATTACGGACATCTTCGCCGAATGCAGCATCGATTACGATAAAAACGCTGACATCACCCATGATTTCTATGCCATGGTGCAGAATCGTTTTCATTTTGCTATCACTGGCCAGACCGCGGCAGAAATTGTTTACCACAGCGCTGATCATACCAGGGAGAACATGGGGCTGCGAACGTGGAAAAATGCCCCGGACGGTCGCATCCTGAAGTCCGATGTCGACATCGCCAAAAATTACTTGGATGAAAAATCCATCCGCCGCCTGGAGCGCGCCGTTTCCGGGTTCTTCGATTACGTCGAAGACCTTATCGAACGCGAAAACACCTTTTCCATGGAACAGTTCTCCGCTTGTGTCAACGAATTCCTGGCGTTCCGGCGTTACCAAATCCTCCCGGAAAAAGGCCGCATCTCCACTGCTCAGGCCAGAGAAAAAGCCTATCAGGAATATGATATCTTCAACAAAACCCAGATAATCGATTCTGATTTTGATAAAGCTACCAGAAAAATGTTGGGAAGTAATGATAAATGACAGGGTATGGATGTTATCATTTCTTTCGGCAATGCCTCCAGCTGACGCCGCCGCTGATACGACATTTCCATTCCTCACGCCGCAGCGCTCACCCCACTGCGGCGTTTTTTATTTCGTTTTTTTCTTCAAGCCTCAATATCCTTTATCGCTTCGGCTCGGCGGCAGGACGGTTGACTGCCTCTTTCTCACATCAGAAAAAAGCCCCCGACCGAAAAAACGGGCGGGAGCAATGATCTAGCGACTGTCTGCAAGGGCTTAATGACCGTAGGGAACAAAGCGGGAGTTGTTGCCGCCGTAGTGGAAGATACCCTTCATACCCACGGAGATGTAGCCCACTTCCTCGTAAACGGGCTGAGTGACCGTGTACATCTGCTTGGAACCGTCCACCTGCACCGTCACAGTCTGACCGGCGGTCTTGCCGGCAGCATCGGTGACATAGCGACCGGCCAGAGCGCCGGCAGCGCCGAAGCCGAGAGCGGAAACAATTCGACCGGAGCCGCCACCCAGCATCTGACCGGCTCCGGCACCGAGCACAGCACCGATTCCCGTACCCAGGTTCTTGGAAGTGGAGGAGGTATCAATCGTGGTGTTGACCACACCCACCACGGTGGCGGGATAGGAAGCAGAAGCCACGTTGGCCTGGTTACTGTTCACGCGGTTGAGCGTGCCCATGGACTCGCAGGATGCCATCATCAGGGAGGCAGCCGCAACAGTCATGATGAAAAGATGCTTTTTCATATACGTAAATGTTGGTCTGATGGTTGTTATTAACTGCTGTCAGCAGCACGAAAACATGCTACTGATATTTGGCGGAGCTGTCAAGGTAAAATCGTATCACCCGGGGCGGCTTCCAACAACACAGGCGCATGAAAGAAGCATTTTTTTGTACGGCATTGAAAAAAAGACAAAAATTTGGCTTGCATTTTCTGGGATAATGCTGTATAAACCGCCAACCACTTCTCCGCAGTGATGCGGAATTAACCTTTACACAACACAAAGATATGTCCAAGCACTCCACTCTTAAGGCTACCGGTACCGTAGGCGGCAAGCGCTCTGTCCTCAAGCGTTTTGAACGCGTCAAGCTCATGAAGGAACGCGGTCAGTGGAAGGAAGGCCAGAGCCCGATTGGTCTGCCCAAGACCAAGTTCGAGTCCTGATTGCGCTGCTGGTAAGCGATTAGACATTTTCCGGAGCCTCACGGTACGTCATGACCGGGAGGCTCCTTTTCATCCAAGGATTTTTACTGATTAGCAAGTTATGACAGAAGAGAATGCCTACCCCGCCGCGCCGGAGGGGAGCGTGCGCCTCAACAAGTTTCTGGCCTCCTGCGGGTATGAATCACGCCGCGCTGCTGACCGCCTCATTGAGGAAGGGCGCGTGGAGGTGAACGGTAAAAAAGTGGACACTCCCGGGCTGCGAGTGATGCCGACCGACTTTGTGAAGGTGGACGGCCGCCACGCCACCCCCAAGGAGGAGGTGACCATCCTGCTCAACAAGCCGCGCGGCTATGTATGCAGCCGGGAGGCGCAGGGCGCCATCGGCACGGTATACGATCTGCTGCCGCCTAAATACCGCTACGCCAATTACACCGGGCGACTGGATGCCGACAGCGAGGGTCTGCTGATTTTCACCAACAACGGAGTGCTCTCCCAGAACATTGCCCACCCGAGCGGCGGCATTGAAAAGGAATACTGGGTCACGCTCGACCAGGCTTTCGACAGCAGCGTTCTGCTGCAGCTGCTCAAGGGAGTACGCATCCCGGAGGGCCAGGCCAAGGCCAAGTATGTGTCCCGTCTCTCTGCCCGCCGGGCCTGCGTGGTGCTGGAGCAAGGGCTCAAGCGCCAGGTGCGCCAGATGTTCGCCTGCCTCGGTCTGCGTGTCCGCAAGCTGGTTCGCGTCCGCATCGGTTCCCTCTGGGGCGGCGACCTGGAGCCCGGTCACTGCACCCTGCTGACCCCGGAGCAGATTACGGAAGCCACCACCAATCCCCGCCGCCGCAAGGGGCTCATGGGTGCCAGGCAGGTATTCCCGCCCCGCAAGCCTGTCGTCCCCGGCAAGCAGGAGGACGAGGATGAGGGCTATGTCTTCAACCCCGCCGACTTCGAGACGGAGGAAGAAGCCCTGGGGCTCGCCACCAAGTTTGATTCCGGCGAAGCGTTCGAGCCGGAGCGCGAGGATTCCCGCCGTCCCTTTGGTCGGGCTCCGCGTACCAAGAGAGATTTCGGTGACCGCGACCGCAAGCCCTTTGGCGAGCGCCGTTCCTTCGGTGACCGCGACCGCAAGCCTTTCGGCGAGCGCCGTTCCTATGGCGACCGCGACCGCAAGTCCTTCGGCGAGCGCCGTTCCTATGGCGACCGCGACCGCAAGCCTTTCGGCGAGCGCCGTTCCTTCAGCGATAACGACCGCAAGTCCTTCGGCGAGCGCCGTTCCTATGGCGACCGCGACCGCAAGTCTTTCGGCGAGCGTCGTTCCTTTGGTGATAACGACCGCAAGTCTTTCGGCGAGCGTCGTTCCTTTGGTGATAACGACCGCAAGTCCTTCGGCGAGCGCCGTTCCTTCGGTGACCGCAAGCCCTTTGGCGGCGCCCGTAAGAGCTTCGGCGGCAACCGGGGATTCGGTGGTCCGCGCCGCAGCAATGGCGGATTCCGCCGCGGCGAATAAACCATTACCTTTTCCCTACCCCCGGTACCCGGTGCCGGGGGTAGTTGTTTTTTCAACACCGGCCATGACTCCCGTGTCAAACAGACGTCTTCCCATGCACTTTTCCCGTCTTCTCCATTCCGTTCTCCTCACCCTTTTTCTGGCGCTGCCGCTGACAGCAAAGTCCACCACCTCCCATGATGCCGAGCTGGAAGCCAATCTGACAGAGCTGAAAGCCGATGCCGAATCAGGCAATCCCGGTGCAACCCGCCAGGTCTACCTGCGCTACGCGCTCAAGGGCCACATGGAGCAAGCCCGAGCCTGGGCACAGAAGTTCATCGACCAGCTCAAGGAAAAAGCAGCCGCCGGTGATGCGAAAGCCGCCTGGCTGGTGGGACGGGCCTACATGACGGGAGATTCCTACGTCAAGCCGGACAACACAGAGGCCATCCGCTGGTTCACGCAGGCCTCCGAGGCCGGGGAACCCTCCGCAGCCTATATCATCGGGGAGCTGCTGACCAAGGCAGGCAATGCGGCAGATGCCCGGGTGTCATACGCCCGCGCGTATTCCCTCTACAAGAAGCAGGCCGAAGCCGGCAACGCAGAAGCCCTGTACTGGCAGGGATACATGGAGCAGAGCGGGCTCGGTGTCCCGGTACAGCAGAAAGAAGGAATCGCCCGCATGGAACAGGCCGCAGAGCAAGGTTGCCTCCCTGCGGCTTACCAGCTGTTCAAAACTTATACCAAAGGCATCGGCGTCCCGGCAGATGAAGCCAAAGCCCTCCGCTACGCCAGACTGCTGGCAGACAACGGCGAGGACGCGCAGATGGCCTATGTCGTTGCAGATGCTCTGCTCACCGGCAAAGGCACGGCAAAAGATGAGAAAGCCGCGCTGCATTATCTGGAAAAGGCTGCTGCGCAGAATGTGCCCGCCGCCATCTATCACCTGGGCTGGCGGCATCAAGAAGCCGGCAAGGCAGACGAAGCCCTCGCGGATTACCGCCGTGCGGCCTCCATGGGGCATGCGGATGCCGCCGTGCAGGCCGGCACCATGATGCTCTACGGCAAAGGCGTGGAGAAAGACGAAGCCACCGGACTGAACTACCTCCAGCGCGCGGCCGAGCAGCTCCGTTCTCCCTTTGCGCCCTACGAGCTGGCTAAATACTACGACAGCATCGGTGAATCCGACCTGGCAGATGATTATTACATCATGGCCTCCGATCGCGGGCTGGCTGCCGCCATGGCCCGGCGCGGGCTGCTGCATCTGGTTCCCTTCTCCGGGCTGCGCTGGGGGCCCACGGAGACCTACCGCTGGTGGCGGGAGGGCAGCGAGGCGGGAGATGCCGCCTGCACGCTCTACCTGCGGCTCTATCTCTACGTTTTCATTCCGCTGGTACTTCTGCTGGTATTCGGTCTTCCCATTCTGCTGGTACGCAGTCTCCACAAGACCTCTATCGATGAATTTGCCGACAAAGCCGACGGCAAGCAGCCGTAACACCCGTATCGGCCGTATCACGCTGCATTGCACAGAGAACACCATCTGCTCCCTGCAGCTCCCCTGCCATGCCGCCGCAGCACCGCCCCCGCCACCCGGCAGTCTTGCAGAACTGGCCTTTGCGCAGATAGAGGAATACCTGGTCGGAAAACGGCGTGTTTTCTCCCTGCCCCTGTCAGCAGCAGGCACCACCCCCTTTGCCCGCGCCATTCTACAGGCGATTGAAGCCATTCCCTACGGCTGCACCGCGACCTACGGATCCCTCGGCCCTGCTCGCGCGGTGGGTCGCATCTGTGCCGGCAATCCCCTGCCCCTGCTCATTCCCTGCCACCGGGTCATTCCGGCCAACAACCCGCCCGGACAATACCTGGGCGGGCAAGAGCTCAAAATCCGGCTTCTGATCCTGGAACAAACCTTTTCCGTCCCGGCGGGATAACATATTTCTTGCAATGGTCTGCCTGTTATGCTAAACTGACGGCATGTTCAGAACATTCCTTTTGACGGCATTGACCTGCGGTCTTGTCAGTGCGACAGAAAACTTCGAAAAGCTCCCATCCGGGGTCTTGAAAGAGGGCAGCACCTGCTATGGTGTCCTTTCTGCGCAGCCCGGGCATGCAGAAATCAACCGAGGTCACGGGCGCAACAGCGCTCAGGCCCTCCGCGTGATGGGCGGCACAGACCGCAGCGTCACCCTGCTACTCAACAAGCCGGTAACACTTGAAACTCCGGGACAATGCTGGGTGGAACGCTGGACCGTCCGCGCCCCGTTCTGCCTGCGCGTGCTGGCCATCACCCCCGCCGGTGAGCAGGAAATCGCCAAATTAGCCACACTCAGACCCGGCGGCTACAAGCACCATCTCAAGTGGGTTCTGCCGCCCGGCACCACGGCTCTCATTTTCAAGGCCGATACCGCCGAGGGCGGCGGCGTGCTGCTGGATGACCTCTGCCTGATGGACGGCCCCATGACCGTCAAATCGGTGAATTTCCGCAACCCCGGCCAATTCCCCATGATGAAGCGTGCTCCGCACAACCCGGTGCTGGCGCTTGATATCGAAAGCGAGGGTTCGCAGGATCCCAAGGTGGTCAGCAAAGTGGTGCTGAAAGTGTCCGACCCCGCCCACGTCAGCAATGTCACCCTCCGCAGCGGTGATGCCTCGGGAATCGAGCTCCGCGAAGGAAAGGTGTACGGCCAGGGGATTCCCCGCGCAGACGGCACCGTGGTCATCAATTCCGATGAAACCCTGGCCGGCGGTGAGAATCACCTCTGGATCGATGTGCAGCCCGCCGGCGGTGCACCCATCGGCTCCACGCTGACCTTCAGCGACCTCAAGCTCACCATCGACGGCAAGGAATACACCCCGGAACAGGCTCCCGTCACCCAGCGCATCGGTATCATGCTGGGCATGCCCGGTGAAAACGTGGCCAATCAGCCGGATGGCGCCAGTCCCCGCCACTGCATCGCCTTCCGCATTCCCGGCATGATTCGCACCCAGGCCGGTACGCTTGTGGCCTGCTTCGATGCCCGCTACCACCACGAGGGTGACCTCTGTGCCGATATCGATGTGGCCACCGTCCGCTCCACCGACGGCGGGCAGACCTGGACACTGCCGGAGGTTTCCATGGATGCCGGTCCCGGCCACAAAAACGGCTGCGGTGACCCCTGCATCGTGCAGGACAAGAGCGGTCGCATCTGGCTGCAATCCCTGGTCTGCCACTTCTCCGGCGGCGCTTCCCTGAACGTCTCTCAAACCGGCTGGGACAAGAACAAGACCGGCCAGTGGGGCATGGTGTATTCCGATGACGATGGTATCACCTGGAGCAAGGAATACGTGAACCCCACCCGCCAGATCAAGAAAGAGGAGTGGAACACCATCCTGGCCGGTCCCGGCAACGGTATCGTCACCTCCAAGGGCGTGATTGTCTTCCCGGCACAAATCTGGCAGAACAACGCCAATCCCCGCAGCATGAGCACCATCTGCTACTCTGCGGACGGCGGCAAAAACTGGGTATACGGCAACGGTGTACCCCACCGCAGCTCCGAATGCCAGGTGGTCGAGCTGCAGGACGGTTCCATCATGATTAACTGCCGCAATGAGACCTGGGCCGGCAAGCGCGTGGTCTATGTGACCAAAGACCTGGGCAAGACCTGGCAACCGCATGAGACCAACTGCAAAGATCTGGTGGAACCCACCTGCCAGGCCTCCATCATCAGCGTGGATTCCCCCAAATACGGGCGGCTGCTGCTCTTCTCCAACCCGCAGAAGTACCCCCGCAGCATCATGACCGTGCGTGCCTCCCGCGATGACGGCAAGACCTGGAACGGCGGTCTGCTCTACGACACCCGCCGCTGCATGGGCTACTCCTGCCTCGCCATGGTGGATGACAACCACGTGGGCGTGGTGTACGAGACCTGCCACAACAACGGCAAGAACGACAACCGCGGTATCGGTTTCATCATCCTCCCGCTGGATGATATCGTCAATGCCAAATAATCCCCACCTTTTCATCTGACTCTCCGGCTGCATTCATTCCGATTGCAGCCGGATTTTTTTCTTTTCATCTGTCGTATAACTGGTAAAATGGCAGCGTATGAAAAAACTCTTCCTTTTCCTGCTGACCCTCGCCGTTGCCCTGCCCACGCAGGCCGCTGAAACCCGTTCCCTGCCCGCTCCCGACATCACGGGCGGCATGCCCCTCATGGAAGCTATCGATGCCCGCCAATCCGGGCGCGACTTCTCCGCCCGCCCGGTGGATGAGCAGACACTGGGAGAAATCCTCTGGGTCGCATGGGGGCAGAACACCCGCGGCAAACGCACCATCGCCACCGCCCGTAACCTGCAGAACATGCAGCTCTACCTCGCCACCCCGGAGGGTGCGTGGAAATACCACGGAGATACCCACAGCCTGGAAAAAGTGACGGATGAAAACCTCATTCCCTACTGCACGAAACAGGATTTCGTGCCCAAGGCTCCCGTCCACCTCATCTACGCCATCAAGGACAACACCCGCGGCCACAATCACGTCGGCTCCGCCTACCAGAACGTCTACCTCTACGCCACGTGGAAAGGCCTCTCCTGCGTCATTCGCGGCATGATAGACATCCCTGCGCTCAACAAGGCACTCCACCTGCCGGAGGGCGAAACCGTTGCTCTCCACCAGTGCCTCGGCTGGCCGGAGAACAAGTAAGACAGGCAAAAAAATCTCTTCCCTGCCTCTGCCTACGGAAAAATAAGGATACTGTATTTCGCAGTATCCTTATTTTTGCTCATGGAGGCACTCCCATCAAGGCCGTTACAACAGATTTTTCGCATCACGAACACGCTCCGGAAAAAGCGTTTTTAAAAAGTCCCTTGGGTTTTCGCAACGCTACAGACAAAAAGGCCCTTGTTTTTTGCAAACGAGTATTGGATCTATCATTTCGGCGCTATCCGGGAAGTTCCTATTTATCAGTTCCGGTGTCAGCGCGGCATTGACAAATCTGCCGGCTTGAGGCACAATAGAGGGCAGACAAACTGATGATTACTTTCACGAATCTTTCCCGCACTGCCGAAATTGGCTCGAATTGTTACATGGTGGATATGGATGGAGTCCGCATCATTCTGGACTCCGGCATGCACCCCAAAAAGGAGGGGCATGAAGCGCAGCCTGATTTCAGTCTCATCGGAGCTGCCACGCCGGACACCATCTTTGTGACTCACGCCCACCTGGACCACATCGGCACGCTGCCGGTGCTCCAGGACAAGCACCCCTCTGCCGAGGTCATCATGACGGATGCCACGGCTACCGTGGGGCTGGCCATGCTGCACAATTCCGTCAATGTGATGACGGCCAAACGCGTGCAGGAAGGCCTCATCGAGTACCCTTTCTACACCCACCCGGAGCTGGACTACGCCGCGCGCTGCTGGATGCCGCGGCCGTATGGCGCGCCCTTCCGCATCGGGCGCCGCGGGGATGTGCTGGCCACGCTGCACGATGCCGGTCACATTCTGGGCTCCTGCGGGGTGGAGCTTGAATCCGTCTCCGGCACGACAATTCTCTACACGGGTGATGTGCAGTTTGACCACCAGACCATCATTCCCGGTGCGAAATTCCCGGAAAGCGGCATTGATATCCTCATCATGGAATGCACCCACGGGCTCAAAGACCGCCCGGCAGAATACACCCGCGCGGCAGAGCTGCGTCGCTTTGCCGCCGCCATCCGCGAGACGCTGGAAAATGACGGCGCTGTGCTCATCCCGGTGTTTGCGCTGGGCAAGAGCCAGTGTCTGCTGCGAGAGCTGGCACGCTTCAAGGAACAGGGGCTCATCCCCGATGCCCCGCTCTACTTCGGCGGACTGAGTGCCAAAGTCACCGCGCTCTATGATAAGCTGGCGGATGAGACACCACGCATGGAACCGGGACTGCGACTGCGCGATATCACGGAGACTCACGGTCTGCCCAAGCAGGGAAAAGCCCCGCTCGTGGCCTCTCCGGGCAACATCTATCTGGTCTCCAGCGGGATGATGAGCGAGCACACGGTCTCTCACAACATTGCAGAACAGATTGTCACGCATCCGAAAGATGCCATCCTCTTTGTGGGTTACAGCGACCCGGATTCCCCCGCCGGAAAAATCAAGGCCACACCCCACGGCGAACAGGTGCGACTCCGCGAGAAAGGCGGCCAGGCCTACCCGCTCAACTGCCGGGTGGAGAGTTTCGACTTCTCCGGACACGCCACCCGCGAAGCGCTGGTGGACTATGCCCGCCGTCTGGCACCCAAGAAGGTGCTGCTGGTACACGGTGACCCGGAGGCCATGGAATGGATGCGCGGTGCCATCAGCGCCGCCCTGCCGGAAGCAGACATCCTCATTCCCCAACCCGGCAAGCCCTGTCGCCTGGACTGATGAAAAAATCACAATTGACGATTGACCAATGACGAATGTCAAAATTCCGCTTACCTTGCTCGCAGGAAGAACGATGAATGGAGCTTAGCGTTAATGGAACACATCTGCGAACAGCGCAGCGAACGTTGAATTCGTCAATCGTAATTTGTCAATCGTCAATCCCGTTAAATTCCTGTCTATCGTTCAGTGTGAAGTTTTTCGAAGCCACCGAATTGAAAGTTACGAATGAGGGAGCGGATGCCTCACGACTCCTCGCTCATCATCCCGGTCTCCAGATAAAACTTCAGCCAGTCATCAAACGCCGCCGCCGGGGCAAAGAGGTTATCCGCATAGAAGCGGGTGAACTCTTCGGCAGCATCATAGGGATAAACCATCAATTTATCACGGCTGCACCACGCCACGCCGCACAGCGGCATGTCCACGTATTTGCTCACCAGTTCCTGAGCCACAGGGTGCTGCGCAAAGGGGGAATCCGCCACCGCTCGCTGCACCAGTTCCGGCTCCAATGAACAGGTGCCTCCGTTGAGCACAAAGAACCCGAGCCACCCCTCCGGCGTGAGCACCAGCTCCAGAGAGTGTTCCGTGTTGTACCAGAACGCATAATCCTCCTCCAGCGTCATCTCGCACAGTCCCTCCGGCAAAGCGGCATGCAGCTTCTCCAGATTCCGCCGGAAATCCGGGGCGAATTCTCCTTCAAAGATGCCGGGGGCCGCCGGCAGCGCGGGCGGGCGCTTCAGGCGCGCCAGCTTGAGCGTCCACCACCCGGCCCACACCCCGACAGCCGCAAAAAACAAACCCAATAACAGCGGCAGCCACACAGATGCCCCCAGAGCCTCGCGATTATCCCAGGAAAAATACGACACAGCCCCCCCGGCCAGCGCCATTAAAAGAAAGGGTTGCACATTCGGGCCGCGCCGTTCATCATCTTGTTCTGCCATAACGCCGCACATGATAGACTATTTCACGCTCCTTCGCAAGCCGAATAATTTCCGCAAAAAGGATTCATTTATTGATAATGCAACAAGTTTACCTTGCGTTGCGAGTGATGTTATGGTAGGCTTCGGGCACGAGCTTTCTCCATACCGACATGAGCAACACGCCTAATTCCTCCACAGACATTGACCATGCCAACGTCATGGTGCCGACCAACCAGCGGCGCTCGTTTGTCAATATGCTTTTCCTCATGCTGGGCTTCACATTCTGCTCTTCCAGCATGATGGTAGGCGCCCGCCTCGGCAACGGATTTGACCTCTGGGGCTTCATCGCCGTCATCCTGACGGGCGGGCTTCTGCTCTCGGCCTACACAGGTTTTCTCGGCTACATCGGCAGCCGCACCGGGCTATCGCTGGATTTGCTCTGCCAGCGGGCATTCGGGCGCGTGGGCTCCTACCTGCCCTCCACCATTATCGTCATCACCCAGATTGGCTGGTTCGGCGTGGCGCTGGGCTTATTCTCTGCCCCGACGGCAGAGGTGCTGGAGGTAGATCCGTGGTGGGTGGTCATCATCGGAGGGATACTGATGACCGCCTCTTCCTACTACGGCATCAAGGGACTCGTCATCATCAGCGTTATTTCCGTCCCCCTGGTGGTGCTGCTGGGGTGTTATTCCATCACCACCGCCACCATCGACGGCGGCGGTCTGGCTGCGGTCTTTGCCCGGAATTCCGGCACCATTTCCTTCATGATGGGGATTGATCTGGTGATTGCCTCTTTCGTGAGCGGCGGCATCACAACACCGAATTTCACCCGCTATTCCGGCACGCCGCGTGCGGGTGTCATTGTCACCGTGATAGCTTTCCTGCTGGGCAACTCGCTCATGTTCATCTTCGGTGCCGTGGGCGGTGCGTTCACGGGCAAGAATGATATCTTCTACGTGATGATTGCCCAGGGGCTCATCATCCCGGCCCTCTTCGTGCTGGGTACCAACACCTGGACGACCAACGACAACACGCTCTATTCCTGCGGGCTGGGATTATCCAACCTCTCCCGCCGCAACCCGCGCCCGCTGATTCTCATCGCCGGCGCCATCGGCACGGCGGCCTCTCTCTGGCTGCGGGATAACTTCGTGAACTGGCTCATCTTCCTTTCTGCCATTCTGCCGCCCATGGGTATGATGCTGGTACTGGACTATTTCATCCACCCCAAGCGTTATCTGGCAAAGGTTCGCCCGTACCGCGGCGTATTCATCGGCCCGGTGGTTTCGGTGGCAGCCGGTGTGGTGGCCGGCACGTTTCTGAAGGGGCACGGCATCAGCGCCATCAACGCCATGGTGGTTTCCGCCATCGTCTATCTGGTCTGGTCTCTGATTGCCAAACTCCGGAAATAAGTTTCCCGACACAACGTGTCAACACACGTTGGTCATCATTGACAGAGCGTGCCCGGCATGGTAAGATGCCGGGCACACACTTTTCCACGATATGACCTTTTACGAAGAGCTCGAATGGCGCGGTCTGATAAACCAGATTTCCAGCCCGGATTTGATTGCGAAACTCAACCGGGGCGGCCTCACTTTCTACATCGGTACCGATCCCACGGCCGACAGTCTGCATCTGGGGCACTATTCCAGCTTCCTGGTTACCCGCCGTCTGAAGGCCGCCGGCCACACTCCCATTCTGCTGGTGGGGCTGGCCACGGGGCTGATAGGAGACCCGCGCGGCACGGTGGAGCGCGAACTGCAGCAGAAGGAAGAGGTGTTCCGCAACTACGAGGCGCTGCGCGCCCAGGTGGAAAAGGTGTTCGGGTTCGAGGTGGTGAACAACTACGACTGGGTCAAGGATATCAGCATCATTGACTTCTTCCGCGATTACGGCAAGTATATCAACGTGGGCTACATGCTGTCCAAGGACCATGTGCGCCGCCAGATGGAGACGGGTATCTCATATGCGGAGTTCTCCTACATGCTGATTCAGGCGCTGGATTTCAAGCATCTGCATGAGACCCGCGGTGTGGATTTGCAGGTGGCCGGCAGCGACCAGTGGGGCAACATCACCACGGGTATTGAGCTGATTCGCAAAACAACGGGTGATGAGGTGTATGCCCTCACCATGCCGCTGGTCACGGATGCCCAGGGCAATAAGTTCGGCAAGAGCGAGGGCAACGCCCTCTGGCTGGACAAGAACAAGACTTCCTCCTACGAGCTGTACCAGTTCCTGCTCAATTCGGATGACGCCTGCGTCATCACTTACCTCAAGCGTCTGACCTTCCTGACGCCGGAGCAAATCATGGAGATTGAGGCACAGCACAAGGAGCACCCCGAGCAGCGTCTCGCGCAAAAGGCCCTGGCAAGAGAAATTATCACCGACCTGCATGGGGCGGAGGAGTTCGCTCACGCCGTGGAAATCAGCGAGAAGCTCTTTGCCGGAGATTTCAAGAGCCTGAGCCTCCGCGACATCAAGGCCGGCATGAAGAATGTGCCGCAGGTAACGCTGACTCCCGGTCCGCTGGCCGATGTGCTGGTGGCTGCCAAAGTGTGCAGTTCCAAGCGCGAAGCTCGCGAGTTCATCGGCAACGGTGCCATTTCCATCAATGGCGACGTGGTGAAGGATGCGGCGTTTGACATCTCGCCGGCATGTGCGCTCGGGGGTGAAGTGGTCATCATCCGACGCGGCAAAAAGAAGTTCTACATGGGTCAATTCGCCTGATGAAGTTCCGCGCGCTATGCCTGTTGCCGCTGATGGCAGGTTTCTGCCTGTCAGCCGAGGAAATTCCCCCGTCGCTGCAGGCTGTCCTGGGCATTGAACCATACGCAGGTTACGCAGTTGCAGGAATACCGCTGCCGCCGACAGCAGAGCAGACTGCCGCCCTGCCCCGCCGCCTCTTTCTTGCGAGAGCTGCGGCCATGAAGCGCGTGTTGTATCTCGGCATGGCCCGCACCCGCGACAACCGCTGGCGAGAGACGGAGCGCAACCTTGCCACCATGGCACGGGAGGCCGAATCTCTTGCTGATTCCCCGCCGGAGTTTGTAACCATACTGAAGATGCGGGCAGCCGGCAACCTGTCGCGGGCAAAATCCTACATGCTCCGCAAGGCGCAGGAACAACTGCTGCAAATGTACGCGGTGGATGAGCTCCAGATGCGGCTGCTGCTCGATGATGTGGATGCAAATGCGAAGGAAGCGGAACAACTGCTGCAACACCTCCCGCTGCACGCGATTTTCAACATGGTGCCCCGGACACCGCCGGACAAGGTACAAATGACATCCGACCTGTTGCTCTACGCCCGCATTCTGACGGATGCCTGCGACCTGCTGAAGCGGGTGCAGGACGAGGATAGCGCACGCGCAACCATACCGGACATGGAAAAGCTGGTTTTACTACACGACACGACGATTCGGACACGGGCGCTGTTGCTGCAGGGGCTCATTCAGCCGGACACACCGGAAATGAAGGCCGCAGCCTCCGCCCTGGAACAGGCCGGCAAACAACTCCCGGAACAACGCAGCAGACTGGCAGAGAAAAACTGGTTCGGCTGCACGGCGCTCCGGGCCCTCGATTATCTGCTCAATTAAGCAGGAGGCAACGCAAGCACAAAATGCACAAAGCACAGATATTTGCGTCATTGCTGATTCTGTGCTTGCCTTTTTATCACCCTTGCGGCATAATCACCCCGCGTTTTTTTACAGTTTTCTAACTCCACCATACCATGGATATCAGCATCAACAAGACCAGCGATTGCCAGGCAACGCTTACCGCTACCGCCTCCGCTCAGGAAGTGTCCGCTATGAAGGACAGCATCATTGCCACCTATTCCAAGAGCGCTCGCATCCCCGGCTTCCGTCCCGGAAAGGCCCCCAAGAGCGTGATTGCCAAGCGCTATGCCTCGGCCATTGCAGAAGAAATGGACTACCGCATCAAGTCCGATGTGCAGGAGCAGGCCCTGGAGCAGAACCCGGACATGAAGGTGCTCGACTTCGGCACTCCCTCCGTCACTAACAATGAGGACGGTTCCACCACCCTGACCTCCACCCTCACCATCGTGCCGGATTTCGAACTGCCGGAGTACATGGGCATTGAGGTATCCGTCCCCTCCACGGAAGTGAGCGATGACGAAGTGCAGGAAACCCTGCAGAAGTACGCAGAGTCCTCCGCCCGCCATGAGGTCGTGGAGCGAGCCGGCGCCAAGGGTGACATCGCCGTGATTGACTTCAAGACCACCATCGAGGGCAAGCCCACCGCCGAATACTGCGGCAAGCCCGTCGGTTTCATGGAGGGTCGCGACGGACACTGGATGGCTCTGGAAGAGGACTCTTTCGTCCCCGGCCTGCCGGAGGGTCTTATCGGCCTCTCCGCCGGCGAATCCAAGGACATCGTGGTCACCATGAAGGAAGATTTCCCCATCTCTGACCTGGCAGGCAAGGAAGTGACATTCTCCTGCACGGTGAAGGAAGTGCGCGAGAAGCAGGTGCCGGAAATCACCGAGGAACTCTTTGCCACCGCTCTGCCCGGCAAGAGTCTTGACGAAATCAAGGACATTGTCCGCGAAAACCTCAAGAGCAACAAGGAACGCGCCAACGACGAGGCCAAGGCTGACCAGATTTCCGAAAAGCTTGCTGACCAGCTCTCCTTCGCCCTCCCCTCAGACCTCGTGGAACGCGAGAATGACAACACCGTCCAGCGCAAGGTATACGCCGCCATTCAGGCCGGCAACTACGACATCGCCAAGGATATGGATGCCCTCCGCGCTGATTCCGTGAAGGAAACGGAGCGTAATCTGCGCGTGTACTTCGCCCTGCAGGAGATTGCCGCCAAGGAGAACGTCACGGTGACCGACCAGGAGCTGCTGGAAGCCATGTCCCGCATGGCTGAGCAGGCACAGGAGAAGAACCTCAAGAACTTCATCCGCAAGATGTATCGCGAGAACCGCGTGACGGGCATCCGACTCTCCATCGTCACCTCCAAGGTGCTGGATCTTCTGGCCCGCAATGCCAAGGTAACAGTGAAGGAAGACTAATCCTCACGATTTCTCCATCTTTTTTCGCCCCGATGAACGGCTTCATGCCGACATCGGGGCGTTTTGTTTGCTCTGCCGAATCAGCATCACCAATTATCTTCTCTTTTGCTCTCTTTTGAGCTTGACTCTATAGACTGATACGGTAGAATGGAAAGAGTAGAGATTTTGTTGTGCACGTCATGCCCGGAAGATGCCTGAGCGTGCGCGACAAAGACCTCCCCGGCCACACCCGGGCATCTATCTTCCGACATTTCAACAATATACATATATGAAACCACACCTCCCCGTGTCTCTGTTCCGCGCGCTTGTTGCAGCCGCGATTGCGTTCCCTGCGTTTGTGTTCGGCGGAACAGCGGATGTTCCCGGCGACTATGCATCGAAATATGTTACCACACCGAGCGATGTTGCCGGCTCGCAGGCCAAGATGGCGTTCCTCCTCAAACCGGATAATCTGAGCACGGTTACCAACCCCACGATGACGTGGAACTCCCGCCTCAGCATTATGGAAGGAATTGACGTGCTCTTCACCAGTTTTGACGACAACAACAAATGCAGCGTCAACATGTCGTCTGCCGGGCAACTGATGAACATCGGTGATGCCACTTTCGTGAGTCTGTATAACGTCACACTGGACAGCAATAACACTCAGGTAAAGTCCGATTCAACCACAACTTCATTCGGCGGAACTATTACGACGGGAATCGTGACTCACGATGAAGAAGGGTATCTGGAAGGGTATGAAACTCCGGATGGAGAGGTATCATTCGTGAGCAACCGAAATGTATCCATCACTCGCAGCACTCTGACTGTTAATGCAGAAAACTCAACAAGGCCAGTCATTGCATACGGTTATGGCGGCGTCATCATGTCGCCCACCACTACTATTTCAGCCAATAAGGATGTGACCATCGAGTCCAACTCTCTGACCGTTAGCTCCACCTCTCGCCCCACTAGCGAAGCCTATGGCTTCGGTGGCGTCTTCTATGGCTCCAACATTTCCATTAACAACAACGAGGATGTCTATATCCAAGGCAACCGCTTGGACGTTTCAACCTCCGGTACAACAAACAGAGTCGGTGGCGCTGTCATCTTCTCCCACAACTCGGTCAGTATTGAAGGCAACCAATCTGTGAATATTCGCAATAATGCCATTCACTCGAAAAATAGAAATTTAGAACTTTTCTATCTGGAAAGCATCAACATTGTATCCGATAACCAGGGGCAGCTGAAACTTGCCGCAGGGGCTAACGCGACCATCTCCATCTACGATCCGATTTCCGTTGACTGCGATGTTTCCATCAATGCCAACTACACCAATGCGGCAGGCAATTCGGAAAAAGCCGTTGGCGATGTGATGTTCTCCGCACAGCATTCCCTGGCTGACCTGACGGCATACCGCAAGGGGATTCTGGGTGAGGGAAATGAACAGCCCAACGCAGAGGAAATTGCCCTGTCTCGCACTTCTCTGGCGTATGGAACCACGACAATCCACGCAGGGCGCATGATGCTGTGCGATGGCGCCGTCTATGATAGCGGCGGATTGATTGCTCGTACCGGTTCGACTCTGTACATGCGCGCAGCTTCTCTGTATGGCTCAGTTGATCCCCAAGCGCTCGTCACATTAGGGGACGGCAGGGTTGTGTTCCAATCAGGTGCAAACCTGTATCTGAAAAAGACCTCCAGCATCATTGACGCCGTCGAAACGAACTTCGCAGGGAATAACAAGATTACGTTTGACATCACGTCTACCAACCTGACAGCTCCCAGCTTATTCGTCTCTGGAGACCTTACATTCAACGCAGGAACCAACCTCTACATCACCTCTGACAACCAGCTGACAGAGGGGATATACACCCTGCTGACCACTACCGATGAGTTCGAATTAACCGGTTGGAATTCTGCCAACATTACCGTTTCCAGCAATAAAGACACGGGCTTTGAGGCTACATACGCCAATCTCCGCTGGGAAACAGATGCCAACGGTATCCGCACGCTATACTACTACACAACCATGCCTCCTCTGCTGGACGCAACCTGGTCCAATGAGGACGGTGACTTCGTGTGGAGCTCCGCCGCCATCAACTGGGAGCAGATGGGGCAGGCCTATGCCTTCTCCAACGGCGCAACGGCCACCTTCACGGATGTCGGCGCCGGCACGATTAAACTGAAAGGCACTCTTCGCCCCTCGGAGGTTCTTGTTGACAACACTCTCGGCAATGACTATGAATGGGTGGCTCACACCGATGGCGGCAAGCTTGCTGGTGATATGACCCTCACCAAACGAGGCAATGGCACGCTCACGATTTCTCTGGCAAATGAATATACCGGCGGAACAATCGTAGAAGACGGAACGCTGGTTGCCGGGCATGTCAAGGCTTTCGGTTCAGGAGACATCACAGTAAAAGGCGGCAGCCTGGACATGGGGGCGCTGGCTGTGACCAACAACGTGACGGTCAACGCCGGTTCTTTCTCCGGCACGGCCTATGACGGTATTCTCACCGTGACGGGTGATGCCACTATCGGTGATGACACCACGGCCAAGTCGGTCGTTCTCAAAGCGGCGTATATCAAGGGCGGCTCGCTCACCAACACGAATATTACCGCGGCTGAAGCAACCATTGAAACCATCATCGCCGGAACATCTAATCTGACGGTTACTGACAATACCACGCTGCGCGGTGCTCACACCACCACTGGCACATTTACCGTCAACAGCGGCACGCTGAGCATTGAAGGCTCCACCACTGCGGATCTGAACCTGAAAGGTGGCACGACTGTTTTTGCCGCACCTCTGGTTCTCTCCCAGGGGCAGGACGTCACCTTCGCAGGCGGTAATATGCTGGGCGATCTGGAGACCTCTGCCGGTTCAACCGTGAAGCTCGCTGCAACTTCCACCATTTCCGGCGATGTGACCCTGAATGGCGGAACTCTTACCCCCGGAGGGAACGGCATTAACCTGAAAGTCGGCGGCAATCTTATCGTTCTCGGGCAGACAACGCTGGACGTCAACAATTATGTTGATGCAGGCTCTTATGTGTTAGTGACGGCCACCGACATCAGCGATGATATCAGCTCGCTTGCCACCATTACTGACACGCGTAATACCAACACGCTTGAAGTGAACGGCAACAGCCTCATCCTCGAGGTCGAGGAAAATCCCGCAACTCTCTACTGGAAAGGCGGAGAAAGAGGCATCTGGGGTACGCAGGCCGCACAGGAATGGGATACGGATACGACTGTTGACGACGCCCGTTTCTATGATCGCGATAATGTCATCTTTGACTTGGGCGGCACCGCAGAAATCGTCGGGAATGTAACCCCCAAGTCGATAATCGTGGAAGGCAACGAGGACGTTTCGTTCACCGGCGACGGCTCCATTGACGGCAAGACTTCCCTGGTGAAGCGCGGCAGCAGCACGCTGAACATGAATGCATCCAACGCCTACCTGGGTGGCACCGTCATCGAAGACGGCACCGTCAATGCCGGTGGCAAGGATTCTTTCGGCCGCGTCACCGGTGAGGACGGAAGCACTCAACTCGGCGCGATTGAGCTGCGTGGCGGCCACCTCAATATGGGTGACTATGCCGTGGAGAACGATGTGACCGCCACCGGCGGCAAGTTCTCCGGCACGGCCTATGATGGCACGCTGACGGTGAAGGGCGACATCACCGTGGGTGACAACACAACGGCCGAGGCCATTGCTCTGAAACAAGGTTCCATCAAAGAAGGTGCGCTGAATGATACGGCCATCACCGTCAGCGGTGATGCCGCCATCGAGTCTGCCCTCAAGGGCACGACATCCATCACGGTGGAAGCGGGTGAGACACTTCTCAAGGGTAAGAACTCTGCCTCCGGTGATACCACCATCAAGGGCGGCAGCCTGCGAATTGCCCATAGTGATGCTTTCGGCTCCGGCAACATTTACCTCAACAACGGGCAGTTGACTGCCGACGAAGGAATCACACTGGCCCTCAGCGGCAAGCAGGCTCTTTACTTCCGCGGCGGCCGCGTTTCGGGCAATGTCCGCACCGGCAACTCCACCTCCATTGTCCTGGACAGCAACGCTGATATCGATGGTAACCTGCGTCTCAATGGCGGTACCATTTACTACAATGGTAAGGAAGCCGCCGCCAGAAACACGCAGACCCGCAACATGTTCATCAAGTCCAACGGGTGCACACTCACCGTCTCCGGCGCGCTGTCGCTTACCGCAGACACGATGCTTCTGCTCGAAGCCGGTCAATATGCTGACGGCGACATCCTCCTGGAAGCCGGAAGCCTGACGGGAGACTTCGGCCAGCTCGTTCTTAACTACGATGATGGCAACCCCAACACGGAATACGCCCTTGCCCTGAAGGAAACCGATGGCAAGGTACAGGTGATGCTTGACCTGGACAAGGTATATGAACATACTGACGGCAAGTGGGAAATCTCTAACGGCGACCTCCGCGACCTGCTCGTGCAGAGCAACTGGGGCATGTTCGCCTCCTCCCATGCGTTTACGGATGCCATGCAGGGCCAGCGCTCTGCCACCGGCGTAGTGGGCAGCAACGGGGTCATGGCCTGGGCTTCCGCTCTGTACAATCACATGTCCGTGAATGATGACGGCCACAAGAGCGGCGCAGATTCCGATACTATGGGCGCCGCCGTGGGTGTTGAAACCATGCTTGGTTCCCGCAGCTGCATCGGCCTGGCCGTGGGTATCACCTCTACGGATATCAGCGCCGGCAACATTGCTGACGAAATGGAGCAGGACGGCACCTACATCGGCCTCTACGGCGCCACGGTGCTCACCAGCAACGAAATCAGCGGCCTGACGCTCAGCTGGTCCGCTGCCTACGGCGCAGTCGATTCCTCACCCTCCGGGGCCGCCTCCAGCATCGAATGGCAGCAGGACAGCTTCCAGCTCAACGCCCGCCTCGACTGGAGTCGCAGCATCAGCGACCGCACCACGGTCAACGTGTTCGCCGGTCTGGAGTACTTCATGACCACGGCAGATGAAGTGGCCGGAGTGGACAGCGGCGAAATCAGCAACCTGCGCGCCGAACTGGGTGCCGGCATTACACGCCGCTACTCTTCCTCTGTGCTGTATGCTGAAGCCCGACTCCTGGGCGATGTCATGCGCGATGATCCCACGCCCACCATCAACGGATGGAGCGAGGAAGGTGCCAATCCCGGCACGGTGGGTGCAGGCTTCCGCGTGGGTGCTGCATACGACATCAACCAGTACTGGAGCATCGGAGCCAACGGCAGCGTAGAAATCATGGGCGATGCTGTGAGCGCCGGTGCCAACGTGGGCGCATCCCTCAAGTTCTGATAACGCGTTCCCGCAATTCTCATCAGCGTGCTGTATCGATTATCGGTACAGCACGCTTTTTATTCCCCTGCCCTACGGGCAAAAAATGGCCCTCTGCGCTCACGGAAACGCAGAGGGAAAGCTTTTCTCTGATTAGTTTTACCGCCGGGGCATCAATAATGCCCGCCACGGGGGCCATTGTGCCACTTCCAGGCGGTTTCCACAATCTGGGTCACATCCTGGTACTTGGGAATCCAGCCGAGGATTTCCGCAGCCTTGCGGGAATCAGCAATCAAACGGGGCGGATCACCCTCGCGACGCGGGCCGTAGGAAACCGGGACCTTCATACCCGTCACCTTCTCTGCGGCATCGATAATCTGCTTCACGGAGAAACCATTGCCCGTACCCAGGTTGAACCAGTTGGTCTCGCCGCCTTTCATCAGATAGTCCAGCGCGCGCAGGTGGGCATCTGCCAAATCATCCACATGAATGTAGTCACGGATGCAGGTACCGTCCGGGGTATCGTAATCCGTACCGAACACGGTGATACCCGGCCGCTCACCCTTGATGGCCTGCAGAATCACCGGAATCAGATGGCTCTCCGGCTCATGATCTTCGCCGATGGCTCCGTCCACAGAGGAGCCGGAGGCGTTGAAGTAACGCAGGAACACGCTCTTGAGGCCGTAGGCGCGGTCGCAGTCCTTGCACACTTTCTCCAGCATGAACTTGGAGCCGCCGTAGGGGTTGATGGGGTCCTGCTTTTCCGTCTCGGGAATCGGGATCTGCGTGGGCTCACCGTAGGTAGCACAGGTGGAGGAGAACACGAAGCGCCTGGTACCGGCCAGTATCATGGCGCGCAGCAGCACCAGCGGCTTGGCGATATTGTTCTCATAATATTTCAGCGGGTCAGTCACGGACTCACCCACCTGAATGAAGGCGGCAAAATGCACCACGGCATCAAACTTGCCGTTGATGAGCAGAGGGTACACCACGGCCGGGTCGCCCAAATCACCTTTCACCAGAGTCACTTCCTTGTCAACAATGGCCGCCTGGTGGCCGTAGACCATGCTGTCCAGCACCGTCACGTCAGCGCCGGCTTTCACCAGCTGACGCACCGTGTGGGAACCTATATATCCGGCACCGCCGGTAACGAGAACTTTCATCGTTTTCTTAATGGTATTGATTGAAAACTGAGATTAAAGCATGGAAGCAAGAAGCGCCTCCAACTTGCGAATATCGGCAGAGAACTTGCGGATTCCCTCAGCCGTCTTTTCCGTAGCCATGGCGTCCTCATTGAAGAGGAATCGGAAGCTCTTCTCATCGGCCGGGATGCGCTCAATATCGCTGGCCTGTGCTGCCTGCGGCGTCAACACCGGCGACACCGACTCCTCACTGCCTGCAAGCTCTGCCAGCAGGTTCGGGGAAATCGTCAGCAGGTCGCAACCGGCCAGCGCCAGAATCTCACCCGTGTTGCGGAACGAGGCCCCCATAATCTGCACCGGATAACCGAACTTCTTGTAGTAATTGTAAATCGTACGGACGGAGATGACGCCGGGGTCGGTCTCTGCGGTGTAGTCCTGCCCGGTGCTGCTCTTATACCAGTCGAGGATGCGCCCCACGAACGGAGAGATGAGACGCACGCCGGCCTCTGCACAAGCCACGGCCTGAACCAGACTGAACAACAGCGTCAGGTTGCAGTGTATGCCCTCCTGCTCCAGCTGGCGGGCGGCCTGTATACCCTCCCAGGTGGAGGCTATCTTAATCAGTACGCGCTCACGCGGAATCCCGGCGGCCTCGTACAGCGCCATAATCTCGCGGGCCTTGGCCACCGTTCCCTCGGTATCGAAAGAAAGACGGGCATCCACCTCACTGGATACTCGACCCGGCACACGCTTGAGAATTTCCAGTCCGAAAGCCACAATCACGCGGTCCATCAGCTCACCCACGTGCTCAGCGGGATTGGCCACCGTAGCCTTGAAATCGGCTACTACCGCATCCAGAATCGGACGATACTCCGGCTTGGCGGCTGCCGCCAGAATAAGGGAAGGATTCGTCGTAGCATCCTGCGGAGAAAACTCCTCCATCTGGCGGAAATCACCCGTGTCTGCCACAACGGTCGTATACTGCTTCAATTGCTCAAGCTGTGTTGCCATAACGTACTAATTTGAGGTTGGCACATTCTAGCACATTTTCAAGCTATCTTCAAGCCCTCTTCAGAACAAACGCATTGGAGTAGTGTCATGCGCAGTTCTGTCACGCATATTTACCGTAGAAACCAGGTGAATGCGCTTGACGATACTCAGAATTTGGATAAAATGGGGAAGACAGTAACAGACCTTAACAGGACATGGAAAAGTACGATTATCTTGTAGTCGGCTCCGGGTTGTTCGGAGCGGTGTTTGCGCATCTGTCCACGAAGGCGGGGAAGAAGTGTCTGGTCATTGACAAGCGCCCGCAGTTGGGCGGCAACATCTATTGTGAAGAGCAGCACGGAATCAACGTACACAAGTATGGTGCACACATTTTCCACACGTCCAACAGGCAGGTGTGGGACTTTGTGAATGCGCTCGTCCCCTTCAACCGCTACACGAACAGCCCGGTAGCAGAATATGAGGGCAAACGCTACAACCTGCCCTTCAACATGAACACCTTCTACCAGATGTGGGGAGTAACCACCCCTGCGGAGGCTCAGGCCAGAATTGAGGAGCAGAAGCGAGAGGTGGCAGAATCCATGGCGGCCCAGGGCATCACGGAGCCCCGCAATCTGGAGGAGCAGGCACTACTGCTCATTGGGCGCGATATCTACGAAAAACTCATCAAGAGCTACACGGAGAAGCAGTGGGGGCGTGCCTGTACCGAGCTTCCCGCGTTCATCATCCGCCGACTGCCTGTGCGTTTTGTATACGACAACAATTATTTCAACGATGCTTATCAGGGAATCCCCATCGGTGGTTACAACAAACTGACAGAAGCTCTGCTGGCGGGAATAGAATGCCGCACCGGTGAAGATTTCTTTGCCCGCCGCGAGTATTGGGAATCCATGGCAGAAAAGCTCGTTTTCTCCGGCAAGATTGACGAGTTCTACGATTATCGCTTCGGTCAGCTGGAATACCGAACCGTGCGTTTTGAGGAAGAAACCATCGACACACCGAATTATCAGGGGTGCGCAGTAGTGAATTATACGGAGAAGAAGGTGCCCTATACCCGCATCATTGAACACAAGCATTTCGAGGACTTCGGCGAGGCCGTCTACAGCAAACCGAAAACGGTGATTTCCCGCGAATACTCCACCGAATGGACTCCTGGCAGCGAGCCGTTCTACCCGGTGAACGATGAGCGCAACAGCGCACTCTATGCCCGGTATAAAGAATTGGCAGATAGTGAAAGCAATGTTATCTTCGGCGGACGTCTGGCAGAATATAAGTACTACGATATGGCGCCGGTCATTGAGCGGGTGCTTAACCACCCGGAGGTGCTGAGCTGGAAATGATTCCTCCGATTGCCTCTCAGCATGCGGCGGGTTCCCGCTCGAAACCGCCGCAGGAAAGGCTGAACAGGCAGAGATTAGGCATTGAACGGTCTGCTCTCTCGTGTTACAATACGCCTGATGACAACCGAATCCTCTTTGCCGCCCGTTCCTCCGGCTCGCCCGGAAATGCCGCCCATGAGCAATGCGCTGGCCATCTGGGCCATCATTCTCACCTTTACCGGCTGCTGCACACTGCTGGGGCTCATTCTTGGCATCATTGGCATCTGTAAGTACCCGGCCGGCAGTCCCGGGCGTACGCTGAGCATCATTGCCACGGTGCTTTCCATCCTCTTTTCAAGTGGTGGGGTGCTGTTTCAGGATTCCGTGATGCGTTGCATGCAACCCTGAACAACGACGTGGAAATCGGAGTTGTCGGGGGAAGATGTGCGGGCAATGCCCGCACACGAAATTGCCCTGACGGGCAGTGAAATTCTCACCTGCGGCTCGAGCGAAATTATCCACTACGTGGATAGCGAAATTACCGCCGGGACGGCGGTAGTGATAAAGAATGGCAGCCCGCAGGGCTGCGGGATTCTATCACCCTGGGAGGGCGTAGGCTTGTCGTACAGCAATTTCGCTCGGCGTAAATGGAACGTCATAAAGCATATCGCGCTGACCTCCAAAGAGGTCAGCGCGATATGCTTTGCACAGGACGGTTTTATTTCCGGCGACGGCGAGCGGCCAGAGCAGCCAGCGCCAGCAGGCTCAGCGTCGTTGTGGTCGGTTCCGGTACGGCGGCCATGGTGATGGACAGCGTGGCACCATCTGCAGCATTTTCTCCCATCGTGTAGGTCAGCTGATAGTTGGAACCGATATTCTTGAAGTAGGTGGAGGCCAGGATGCTGCTGTCGGCATCGGACACTTCCTGATACTCGGTATCGGAGGTAGCCAGACGCAGGGAATCTACTCCGGTGAAGAGTACCTGGCTTCCACCGACAGAGAGTTTGCTCACACGTTCCATTGTGGCATCATCCAGGGTCAACCCCTTCTGGAGAGACAGCGTGCTGCCAAGCGCTACCCCGCCCTCTGCCACACTCAGCGTGGAGCCGGAGGCCAGGGTCAGGTTGGCATTCAGCTTTGCTCCGCTGCCGAAGCGAGCCGCGCCACGCACCGTAATGTCTGCTTCCTGCGCTTCCACCTGCTCCGTGCCGGTATAGGCGGCAAGCTCGCATGTATCACCCACCACAAGCTCGTTGAGATTCAGCCCGGCAGCGGCCTGCAACACAGACAAATCACCCGCAGAGGCATAAGCACCCGCCAGCTCATTGGCAGCGTTATTCACCGTCAACTTGCCGCTGCCTGCATTCTCTATGCCGGAGTTGTCCAGCAGGTTGTTGACCTCTGTTTCAGTATCCGATGCCACACTCAAATGACCATTCGTCAGCTTGTAGGAAGCAGAGCCCAGCGAATAAGCCTCCCCGCTTGCTGTGGTTCCCAGAGTAGCCTTGCTCTGTCCCTTGCCGGCGGTGAAAGTGGTCAATTCACCCACCTTCAGCGATGAACCTTGAGAAAGATTGACGTGTGTGCCGGTCTGCACCAGGCTATCCACCTCTGCCGCAGCGTTGATGTACACATTACCTTTGCCAACGGTCAGCGTGCCAATCTTCGTTGCAGAATCAAAGTGAACCTGCGTGTCATTGTTGGTCTGGGTGAAAGCCCCCAGCTCTACTCCTCCCTTAAAATGTACCACTCCGGCGCCGCGGCTGTCATAGGTGGCTGAGGCGCCGCTGACCTTTCCGGCGAGCGTGGTATCGGAGTTTCTATTGGCATGAATCTGTGACGTTCCCTCCAGCTCCAGGTCAAAATCCTTCGTTGCCGTGCTGTTCCCATCAAACTGCGCATTTACACCGCCTGCCAGATGCAGCGTCTTGCCTACCTCTGCCCCGGTCAGGGAAAGATTGCCTGCGGTCACATACGTATCGCCTGCAAACTCCTCGCCGAGGTTCAGCTTGTTGGAGTAACCGTCACTACCCCCGGTCATCTTCAGGCTCACCGCTCCTTCACCATAGTGGTTGGGAGAGACTCTGCCCTTCGTTTCAGCTGTATACTGCAACTCTGCCCCCGCCGCCACCGTGATGGAGGCAGAATCATTCATGGCGGTCGATGCTGTCTGCAGCGTACCACTGGTCACCACCAGGTTTTCGAGGTCGCCCAGGTTCAGCGTTCCCGTTGTGCCGGAACCCCAATCCACCTCCAGCGTACCCGTGCCGCAGACTTCGCCCTGAAGCCATTGAGTGACGTTTGAGTTACCGGCGCTTTTCAGAATCAATCGTCCGTCATCAATCACCGTAGCCCCTGTAACATTGATACCGGAATGAAGAGTTGTTGTACCATCACCAACGATGGTAAGCTTTCCGACTTTAGCTACATACGCCTCAAGATTGCTATGGGATGTAAAGGAATAGTCCGCATCGGAATTAACGATGATTTCAGCTATCGTCTGCCAGTGTTTCACAGAAAGTGTACTGTTATGACTTCCGGTATTATCGAAGACGACAATTGCATTTGAGGCAAGCTCTGTTCCAAGCGAATCCACATTGCTTTTATTCCAAGAGGTCGATTTACCTTCCCACACGCGCACATTATCTGCCATGCCGATTGTCATTTGCAGGCCGTCAGCATCCGTGCTCGCCGTGGCCGTGAAATAACCCAGATTATTGATGGTCACGCTGTCACTTGTCACCCCGCTCCAGTCGCCGGAGGCCAGGGTATAGGTGGTTCCGGCCGTCAGATTACGGTAGGAATCCAGGGTGACCGTCTGAGCACTCACCTCGGAGGCATAGCTCACGCTGCCGGTAACGGCCAGAGCAACGGCATCGGCAGAAAGGGCTTCACTCTCGAAGTTGAGTGAGCCTCCATTCAGCACGAGATTGCCGCCGATGCTGGCGGTCGTACCGGAGCTGCCGGCTTTGACATGAAGCGCTTGCCCGGCCCCCAGCTGCAGTTCAGACTTATTCAGCGTTGCACCGGTGTGAAGGTTAATATCACCGCCAATGGTAGCAGAGCCCAATCCCAGAGTACCCTGGGTCACCGTCACGTCACCTTTGATATCGGCTGTTGACAGATTCAGCGAGCCCTGATTAACCGTCACATTGGCAACCGTGGTCGTGCCGGTGAACTCCTGAGTACCCTCCCCGGTCTTCACCAGGCTCAGGCCGTTAGCGGCGGTATCGGAGCTGTTACCAAGCGTGCCGGAGTAGGTGTAGTTAGCGTTTGCCTCCACATCCACGGTAAGGGAGGCCGCACGAGTGGTGGCAGGGCGGTTTGTACCGCTCAGAGCAGCATCTGCCATGGAAGCCCCGGCGTACACGTAGCTGTGCTCATTCCCGGCCAGGCCCTTTATCCGGGCATTATCCGTGTTCACCGCCAGAGAGGCCACGGAGGTGGCACTCTTTCCTGTCAAATCGATGGTGGCGTTCTTTGCCACCGTATCAGACGCCAGTTCAATGAAAGCACCATGCGTACGGGCATCTTTTTCGAATTGACGATTCAACTCAATGGAGCCGGAGAAACCGCCATCCCCCTTCAGAATCAGGCGAGAGGTGGTTTCGTGAGTGGTGGTGGAGTTCCATTCAATTTCACCGGAGCCACTCAGGGAATCAATATTCCACACCGTGCTCCAGCTTGCTTCTGTCATGGTCAGCTTACCGCCGCCGATATTGAGGTGCTGAATATTGCGCGCCATGGCATTGGCACTGCCGGCGGAATGCATGGTTACATCACCGCTCAGGTTCAATGAACCATTGATATCCATGGCACTCCCCCGCCCCAGGTTCAGCGTACCCCCATTCATGGACAGGGAGGTGTTGGTGCCGCCAGTGGTCTCACCTTTCAGGGTTACCGTGCTGTTATCATTGAAAGCAATGCCTCTTCCCTCGTTCATCTCCAGGTTTCCGCCGAAAATGTAGGAGGTGGTATCTGCACCGCCCAGTACCAGGGTACAGTCCTCCGACAGACTGACATCTCCCCCCATGGATACGGTGGTGGTTTTGTCACCACCCAGCGTAATACTGCTGCCGGCGCCCATGCTGACATCTCCGTTAAGCGTCACTCTCTTACTGTTGCTGCCCATGGCAAGGGTACTGCCCTGTCCCAGAACGGCCCCCCCCTGAACCACTATTGACTCATACGTCTTCGTCGTTTCATTGGCCAGATTGAACCGCGAGTTATCACCCAAACTGACGTATCCGCGAAGAGTGACGTATGTGTGATTGGAGCTGATGAGGCGAGCTTCTCCGCTTGCCAGTGCTACATTGGCGTTCATGGCATGAGATTTATTGTCCAGCGTGGTGCCGGAGGCCAGATAGATGATGGATTCATCCGCTAAGGCATTGTCAGAACCAATCTGCAGCGTGCCTTTGTCCACGTAGAACTGCCTCATGGTATTATTTCCTCCCAGAACAAGCGTATTACCGCCGGTCTTGCGTACTGTATCCATGGTCAGCGTGGCCGTTGAACTCAAATTCCCGGCAGAAGTATCAAACACGAGCGCGCCCGTACCCACGGAATCAGCCAGCACACCGCCATTGTCACTCAAACTCTGATTCACCGTCAGCTGATAGCCGGCGACATCCAGAGTACCGCCCTTTTTCACGGCGATGGTACCGGTCGCAGTCATGTCGCGACCAAGCGCGAGGGTCATCTCGCCGGTTCCGTCATTGTTTTTGTGTCCCTGCACCGTGATATTGCCGCTGAACGAATCGTTACCGGCCAGCACAACCGTTCCCCCGGTCATACCCTGGGCATCAGCCACAAGGTGATGACCATCGGACAAGGCAGACTGCACCGTGAGAGTTCCGCCATTCACAGCCCCAGGCGGTAGTCCGCGCCGTCAGCCACCGTGATAGAGCCGGCGAGGTTCACCTGCCCCATCGCACCGAGAGCCAGGTTGCTGTGATTCGACATATCGATGTCATCGGAAGCAAAGTTGTCTGCTATCAGCAAACCGGAGGAGTTTGTACCCAGATTGCTGGCAATGGACGCAGCCGACTGAGCGGCAAAGGAATTGCAGTACAGCAAATCAACTTTAGCCCCGCCCAGCGTACCGTCCAGCGCGTTGAGCACCACCCCGGTACCGGCAAATGTAATGGAGCCGGAGAAGCTGTTCTGCGTGTTGGTCAGGGTCACCACGCCCGTGGAATTTTCCGTGGCACCCAGCACCAGGTCATTGTCGCCGGTGAGCCTGAAGTTCACCACCAATTCACCACCGCCACCACCCAGACGCCAGGTGTTGCCATACGCGGTCAGCTCTTTATCCGTACCGAGAGTACCGTACTGCACCTTCTCACCTATCTCAGCCCCCAGGAAGAGGCTGCCGTGGCCGCTCATATCCAGCTGTTGCTCTGTATCAGAGGACAGAGCAAGCGTGCCGGTGGAAGAGCCGTCCACCTGCTCCAGCAGCTCGCTTCCGCTCTCGCCATGGGAGGCAATCCAGGCATCTGCCCCAACCACCCACTTATTGTCGGAAGTGTCACCGAGGGAGGTTGCCGTCTCCCCGATGAGACCGCCGCTGACCAGGTTCTTGGCACCAGTGAAGCCGGAGTTGTCCCCATCCAGCACAAAGATACCCCCGGATGTTCCGGCGGTCACGCTCAGAGAACCGTTGCCGGAGATATTGCCCTCGTGGGTCGTGGTAGCCGTTGTTCCCTCGCTGAATTCCACCGCCATGCTGCCGTCCAGCTGAATATCACCCTTGTGGCCGTAATACGCAGCATATTGTGAGGTATCTTCCTCCTTCACACCGCCTTCCACGTATTCATAGCGGTTCTGAACACTCTCCCGCATGGTGTAGGTGGCTCCGGATTCCACCGTCACTTTGCCGGAAAGGCGCGCATGGCTGCCCAGCTCAAACTCTGCGCCGCTCTTCACGGTCACATTCATGGCGGCATCTGCATAGTGCCAGTCATTCGCCCGCTCCAGACGAGCAGCGATCTGACCGGTGGCAGAGCCCATGCCATGTACTGTGTTGGTACCGACCAGCAACACCGTGCCGCTGCTCACCGTCAGTCCGCTGGCGCTGTTGTTGCTCAGGTCAGTATGTATGCTGTGAAGCGTCCAGGTGCTGCCGGCACCGCCCTGATAATCGATGACCAGAGCGCCTTCCTTTGTATCCCGGAAAGAGCCGAGATACGTTGTATCACCACTCTGTTTATAGGTAAGCCTGGATGTACCGGCTTCGTTGGTAATGAGGGCCTCCTCTGTGAGCGCGTTGATGGAGAATCCATCGGCGGCGACATTCTCGTTGGTGGTATACCAATCCATACTGTTACCGTTCATGTCCAGCGTACCGCCACCGGTGCCGAAGGTGAAATCGCGGGCAATCTGCTTCACATCCGCAATCTGCACCGTGGCCCCCGTATTGACCAGCACGTTGTAGGCAGCATAGCCATCTTTCTGCTGCAGATAGGTTGTGCCGGAACCACCCACATTGAGCAGAGCATTCGTATCTCCCGTTCCGTCAATATAGAGGTCACCTGCACCGGTTCTGCGCCACTCGGTCATGCGCGTGTCGGCATTTCGCAGCTGCAGGTGCACTTCTGCGCCCTCATTGATGACATAGCCGGCGTGGTCAAACTGATTATTTTCCGAGCCCTCAGAGGAAATGGTAAACTTGCCGTTGTTAAACTCCGCATAGCCGGCACCCAAATCCACGGTATCTTTCAGTACAATGCTGTTTACCGAACCGACGGCGGCATCAAATACCAGGTTTTCCGTGTAGAAGAGGTCGGCAACCCCCACCTGCAGGCGGTCATTGTCATAGGCGTACCAGGTCTGCGTATCTTTCAAATCAGACAAATCCTTCCAGGTGTTCACCCCGGTTTGGACACCATTGTACGAGGCAAGGACATTCCCATCCGCATCCGTCACATCGCCGGAGTAAAGCGTCGTACTGTAATTGCCGGAGGTCACCGTTTCACCCTGCGTCGCAACGGCGTTCAGATAGACTGTCGTCACGGTTGACATGTCAACACGCTCATTGAGAGATTCCATCGTCTCGAGCGTCCATGCCGTATTGCCGGCCGTCCAGTTCTTGGAGGGAGTGTTGATGCCTTCCTGCGCCCCGAGGTACTCATACTGCTTCGTTGTCTTGTTGTAAATGTATACGGGGCTGCCCGAATCGCCTTCTCGCGCGGCATTGGGCAGAGGATGAGTGTCGGAGGCGCCTTCTGAGGCAGTGCCATAGCCCAGCTCCTGCTGCACCACAAAACTGCCATGCGTGCCATACTTGATGACATTGGTCACCGACATGACACCGCCAATGATATAACTATACGGCCCAGAAGAATTGATAACCTGGCCGTTCACCCAATCGCCCATGGCACCACCGCCGGAGTGGTAGACATAATCCCCCCACAGCTCACTTGCATCCGTAATGGTGCTGACGGGATTCCAGATGACATCCGTCTGCACCTTACTCTGGCGCTGCAGCATGTAGTCATGCGAGTCGCCCCACATACCATCCGGGGCCACCAGGCGGAATCCCGTACCGCGAATATCAATGGCCTGGTAGTTCAAAGCATGCTCACTACCCACCACACGATCGCCGTATGAAGCACTGTTGCTGCTGTTGTGAGCAACAGTGGCAATCATGTTCGGTCCTATGGCCGCATCCGGGCCTCCGTCCACAGTAGCACTGAAGTTAATCATCCCCTGCTCATTGGAAATGATGTAGGGAGCCTGCCCGTCCGTATAAGGTATGGCAATACCGCCATCCGTCGTGCGAATATGCTCCAGCAAAGCATTAACCTGAGAGCCCACCACATAGCGTCCCTTATTCTGACCGAAATCGGTATACGTCTGCAGCAGCACATCAGAGTGGCGGATACCGGCCTGTGCCGTGGAGCAGGCAAGAGTCATCGCCAGCGGCAACAATGAAAGCAAACCTTTGCGAAGAGACAGGGGGAGGTGCAGTTTCATAATTGCCCGCCATCATAGTCAAACAGGCCCTGCCTGTAAAGCAAAAAAATCGGGATGGCATATACTTTTCCGGTCACTTTTTCGTCATGTTCACGCATCTGCCGCCACACGATGGCAGCCACCATGAGCCAACTTCTGACAAAACGATAACTTGAAGCAGACGACAGGCTCGCCGGGAAGAATTTAAAGCAGCTCGCCATGCTCAAATGCCTCAGCAGACAAGGAAATGTGACATTCAGGAAAGCGCTCCTAGCATGTACTCTTGACATTCGCATTCAAATGAGGCAAAATACGACCGATACTTGGTAGCATCGCAACAAACGAGGTTATGAAAAAGCAACTGATTTATACCACAGCCCTGATTTCCTCAACCCTGCTTTTCCCTTCCTGTTTTGAGAAGGAAGAGAAGCCCGCTGAGCCCGTTCAGATTCAGGAACCGGCAAAGCCGGAGCCGCCGGCACAGCCCACGAACGAGGAAATCAGCCGGCTCATTCTGGAGCAGCTGCCCGTCTGCGAGCGCGCGACATCCGGCGAGCTCAGTTGTGACGCTCCCGGCAAGAATGATGACGGGAGTCTCAACATCACGGCTCACCTCAGCATGATTGTGAAGGAAAACCTCTATACCAAGGAAGCAGCCCCGGAGGAGTTCAACAAGGAACGTCAGGCAGTGAACGAATCTGCCAACAATGCCATGAAACCGGAAGCGGCCTACCTGATGCAGATTGGTGCGACCACGGATTTCATCACAGAAGAGGACAGGCACGCCAAGGCGCTTCCGGCCGACTTGCAGACTCTGCTCAACGAGCTCAAGGAGCTGGCAGACGGATCCGTGTACCGCAAGACAGTCGAGGCCGGCAAGGAAGTGACCGTCACCATCAATTTCCACGCCACCTACAAGGACAATGCCTGGTCCTACGACAACATCGTGCTGGACAACGCCAACCTGCTGGCACTGGATGCGCTCACCCCGGAATCGGCACTGAATCCTGAGACGGACAACATTCTGACCCCGGAGTTCGAAGGCATACGCAAACAGGTGATTAAGGAGAAAACCGAGGCGTTCAACAATGCAGCCCGCCCCTACATCCTGAGCCGGGAGGAAGCAGCCAGGGCCACGTTCACGCAGAAACAGGCACAGAAAGAAGAAGAGGCCCGCAAAGTGCAGGAGGCTGAAGCTGCCGCCAAGGCAGAACGCGAACAGCACAATAACCTGTGCGCCAATCTGCTGGCCGAGGGACAGGAGTTTGCCGGTGAGTGGTCCCGGAACGATCATTTCGGCGAACTGACTCTGGTTATCAACATGTCCAAGATTGTGTCGGATGAAGCCATTCAGTTCATCGGAGCGCTCTACGACACGAAATTGCCGGAAGCCTGCATGAACATTGAGGGGCGCTGCGAGCTCACCCCCACGGAACAGGGCTCTGCCGTCAAGATTGTCATCTATCACGGTGAATATGACCCGGACCAGCCCACCGCAGAGGTCTTTGATGCCAACGACGGCCAGTTGCTTCTTTTCCTGAGTGCAGATGGCAAACTCACCGGCACCATGGGCTGTGCAGCCTGGGGCGCCGACTCCGACAAGGCGTTCCGCATCAACCTTGCTCCCAAAGCCAAGAAGTAATGTACGAGCAATACTCCCACCTGTACGACCGACTGCCGCTGGGGGCGACCGGAATCGTGATGGGATGCATTCTCATCCTGCTGCATCTGGTGGCCATCAAGTGGCCGGAGCAGACGAAAGCCACCCTGAATCGCACCCACCTGCGCCCGCAGTGGGGAGCGCTGCTCATGTGCGTGGATTTTGTATGGATAGTGCTCCTGCTTATCCGGGCAGACTGGAATCCGCTGTGCATGCCGCTGTTCACCTTTGAGGCATTCCGCCCCTATCTCCTGTTTGCGGCACCGCCGGTCTGCTTCGTGATGTGTACCAAGTCCACGGAGCATCTGTTTGCGCGGGCTCTCGGCCTCTTCCTGCTGCTGATGGCAATTGTGCCGCTCAGCGCAGCCTTCCTGAAAGACCCCGTCACGCGTCTGCTGATTCCCATCTGGTGGTATCCGGTACTCACCGTTGCCATGTTCTGGATAGTCAAGCCGTACCTGCTGCGGGATTGGGCGGCATGGCTGACGAAACACCCCCGGATTTACAGCATCGGTGCATGGAGCGGGCTGATATACGGCGCGGTCATTCTGGTCTGTGCCATCCTGTTCTGGTAAAGCACCTTTCCCAAAAGTTATGTTGACCGGCAACCACTGCGATACTCTCTACACGGCTGAATACGTCGTCACCCAGAATGACAATCGGGACATCATCCGCAAGGGCGCGGTAGCCGTCTCCGGCGACAGCATTCTGTGCGTGGGGCACAGCGATATCCTCACCATCCTGTATCCGGATGCCCGCCGGGTGGAACTGGGGGAAGCCGCCATCCTGCCCGGTCTCATCAACGGGCACACCCACGTTCCCATGAGCCTGCTGCGGGGATTTTCCGATGACAAGGCGCTGATGGACTGGCTGACGCAGGACATCTTCCCGCAGGAAGCAAAGCTGACCCCGGAACTGGTGGAACTGGGCGCCATGTTCAGCATGGCAGAAATGCTGCGCACCGGCACCACGGCATTCTACGACATGTACATGATGGAACGCAGCGTGTTCCGCGCGGCAGACAAAATAGGGATGCGCGCCGTCATCGGCGAAAGCGTCACGCAATACTTCCCCTCCCTGACCTGCCGGGATGCGGAGGCTTACTTCGAGCTGGTGCGGGAGCAGTCATTCGAATGGATGAATCACCCGCGCATCCGACAGGCCGTTGTACCACACGCACCGTATACGACTAAGCCGGATCTGCTGCAGAAGTGCTACGCCCTAGCAGAGGAAACGGGTGCCCTCTTCGGCATGCACCTGGCAGAAACCCGTGGAGAAACCGATACCTGCCTGCAACAATTCGGCAAGCGCCCCATTGACTATTGCCACGGTCTGGGGCTGCTGTCCCCCATCTCCACCTTCTTCCATGTGGTCGAGGCCAATGAGGAAGAAATCGCCCTGCTCGCCTCCACAGGAAGCGCCGTTGTCCACAACCCCGCGTCCAATATGAAACTGGCCAGCGGAGCCGCCCGAATCGACGACATGCGCAGGGCGGGTGTCTGCGTGGGGCTCGGGACGGACGGCCCGGCCTCCAACAACGCCCAGAACATGGTGCGCGAAATGTACGTCGCAAGCCTCCTGCAGAAAGTGCATCATCTTGCGCCCACGGCCTGCCCCGCACAGGCCGCACTGGACATGGCCACGCGCGGTGGTTCCGCCACCCTGCACGATCCCTGCATCGGCACACTCGAACCCGGCATGCGGGCAGACTTCATTGCCCTTTCTCTGGAGTCTCCCAACATGCAGCCGGTTCACAACGTCGTCTCCAACATCGTCTATGCCGCTACCGGGGCAGAAACCATCCTGACGGTGGTGAACGGGCAGGAACTGTACCGCGACGGAAAGTTCCTCACCTGCGATTACGAAGCCCTGCGGAATGAAATTCAGCAAGCCGTCACATGGGTCAAGACCTCCTGAATCAGCCGCTCTCCGGGTTACCGTTTGCCGCCATTGATTTTGAATCTGCCGGTTCCGCGCCGGGGGAGACGGATTCCCCTGTGCAGGTGGGCGTTGTCAGAATAGAAAGCCTCTTCAGCAATACGCCCCGGATGTTTGATTCCTATATCGCCTGCGACCGCCCGGTGAGGTGGAGCGCCGCGAGAGTTCACGGCATCACCTCCGACATGCTGACGGACGCCCCCGCCTTCACCGAGCTCTGGCCGCAGCTGCGGGAATTATTAAGCGGCTGCGTGGTTGTCGGCCACAATCCCTCCACGGAAATGCGTTTTCTGAGAGCCTTCCCCGGACACGGATTCGGCCCGTGGCTGGATACGCTGGCGCTTTCCCGGCAAGCCATACCCACCCTCGCGGACCACTCTCTGAGCAAGGTCTGCCAGGCGCTGCGCGTTACTGCGGAAGTAGAGAAAATGGTTCCCGGCCGCCGCTGGCACGATGCGCTTTTCGATGCGGCCGGCTCGTTGGCCGTACTCCGCGCGATTGTGCTGGGGCTTGATATGGCGCAGGCCACCCTCAACCGGATTCCCTTTGCCGTCACCACCACCTGAATCACACCGCATGTCCCGGCCACTTCTCCGAGTCAACAACCTCAGCGTTGAGTTTCACACTCGCGCCGGGGTGAACTATGCCGTCAACAATGTAAGCTTCGACCTCCGTGCAGGGGAAACACTGGGAATCGTCGGAGAGTCCGGCTCAGGCAAGTCGGTCACCTGCTCCACCCTCATGGGTCTGCTTCCCAGCCCGCCGGCTGTCATCGCCAAAGAATCCCGCGCCGTCTTCAACGGCATCGACTTGCTGCACACCACGGAGCAACAGCACAACAAGCTTCGCGGACGCAGCATCTCCATGATTTTCCAGGACCCCATGACCAGCCTGAACCCGTGCATGACCATCGGGGCCCAGGTGGCTGAACCTCTCATGATTCATCACGGCCTGAGCCGTAAGGAAGCCATGAAGCAAGCCGTGGAAGAGTTGGCCCTCACCGGCATCCCGGAGCCGGAAAAACGAGCCACCGCTTATCCTCACGAATTTTCCGGCGGCATGCGGCAGAGGGTCATGATAGCCATGGCCCTCATCACCCGCCCGCAAATTCTCATAGCAGATGAACCTACAACGGCTCTGGATGTCACGGTACAGAAGCAGGTGCTTGACCTGCTCCGCAAAAGGCAGGAAGAACTGGGCACCGCCATTATTCTCATTACCCATGATTTGGGAGTCGTTCGCCAATATGCCCACCGCATTCAGGTGATGTATGCCGGCAGCATCGTGGAAAGCGCCCCCACAGAGGAACTGCTGAGTCACCCAAGGCATGCCTATACCCGCGCCCTCATGGCATCCATTCCCTCTTCTCAGCTTCGGGGCGCTCGCCTGCAAACCATTCCGGGGCTGCCGCCGACCCTGCAACAACCACCCGGAGGCTGTGCTTTCAGGGAGCGCAACATCATCGGGAAGCCGGAATGCTGCCTGACGGAAACAACGCCGGAACTCATTGAAATAGCGCCGGGCCATTATGTACAGAACTGTCCCGGATGCCTGGCGTAAAAATGCACGCTGCCATTCTGATAGAACACAGCGTGCACTCAGGCTCCGGCGGAGACATGAACAATAATTAACCCCGCAGATACCAGTGCCGCACTATACAGCATTTTTAATGCTGAC
>JAFUQZ010000008.1 GCA_017472085.1 Akkermansia sp.
TCAGGTACTTCAAGAACACAACACAGGGCATGGTAGGAGATTTCTCCTCCATGCTCAATCTTTTTTTGCTCTTTACTAATATTTTTCTCCGGTTTCGTTTCTTGCGTCCGTGGGGCATTCCACAATTATTGCAGAAGAGCCCAAAATTTACTGCCGGCGAGCGAGGAAATCGCGGACGCGTTCGTTCGCGGAGTTCTGGAGCTCCTCCGGAGTATCGACCTCTACCACCTGCCCTTTTTCCAGGAAAACAATGCGGTCTGCGAGGTCACAGGCGAAGCCGATGTCGTGAGAAACAACCATCATGGTCATGCCGTCCCGGGCCAGCGCTCGCATGAGCTCCTGCACCTCATCCACCATTTCAGGGTCGAGCGCAGAGGTTGGTTCATCGAACAAGAGCACCTCCGGATTCATCGCCAGAGCTCGGACAATGGCCACGCGCTGTTTCTGACCACCGGAAAGCTGTGCGGGATAGGCGGCAGCCTTATCCTCCAGCCCGATGCGGCGCAGCAATTCATGCGCTTTCTGCTCTGCGGCCTCGCGGGTCATGAGCCCGCGCTTGAGCGGTGCCAGGGTGATATTGTCCAGAATCGTCAGATGCGGGAAGAGGTTGAAATGCTGGAACACCATGCCCACACGGGTGCGGTAATCATTCAGCCCGGCCTCACTACGGTCTACCGAGGCACCGTGGAACAACACCTCTCCGGCATCCGGGGTTTCCAGGAAGTTGGTACAGCGCATCACCGTGCTCTTGCCGGCACCCGAGGGGCCCACCAGGAACACCACCTCGCCCTTGCGCACCTGCAATGATACATCACTCATGACCGGGACTCCGGCAAATGCCTTGCAGAGCCCGCGCACTTCCAGTATGGGTTCAACGCTCATTTTTCTTCAGTCTCAGTTCGAATTTCTTGAGCAGCCAGCTCAGACACACCACCAGAATCAGGTAGATGAGCGCCACCGCCAGCAGCGGCAGGAACGCATCATAGGTCTGGCTGCGGATGATATCGCCGCCCTTGGTCAAATCCTGCAGCGCGATGTAACCGCAGACACTCGTCTCCTTGAGCAACACAATAAACTCATTACCCAACGCGGGCAGCACGTTTTTGAGAGCCTGCGGCAGTATCACACTTCGCATGGTGCAGCCGTAGCTCAACCCCAGGCTGCGCCCGGCCTCCATCTGCCCACGGTCCACGGACATGATACCGGAGCGGATGATTTCTGCCACATATGCCCCGGAATTCACTCCGAATGCCACGATGGCCACCAGCACCTTGCTCACGTCCACGGAGCCGAAAATCACAAAGTAGATGATGAGCAGCTGCACCACCACCGGAGTGCCGCGAATCACCGTCAGGTACGCATGGCAGAGCACATTCAGCACCCGGAAACGCCCGGTCATGTCATGCGTACTGCGGATGACGGCCACCAGGAAACCCAGCACGACGCCCAGCGCCACCGCTGCCAGCGAAATCTCGATAGTCACGATAAAGCCATTCAGCAGGTAGGTCCAGCGGCCATCCTTCACAAAGTTCGTATGGAATGCGGCACTGATACGCCCCCACATCCCCTGCTCCGCATCGGCAGTCTCTTTCGCGGGAGAAGCGTTCATGTACGTCTCAGTGATGCGGGCCAGCGTACCGTCAGCCGCCATCGCTTCCAGCGTTCGGTTGAACATGGCCAGCAGCTCCGGGCGATTCTTGCTGATGGCCATGGCATACTCCTCCGTCGTGAGAGCCTCCGGCAGAATACGCAGATTCGGGTTGCCGGAGACGTGCTCCTTTGCCGGGGCACTGTCCAGCACCACCGCGTCCAGCTTTCCGGCAGCCAGAGCCGCCACCGCCAGCGCACCATTAGAGAAACGCTCCGGCTGACCGATTCGCTCCGTCACGTACAAATCCCCCGTCGTGCCGTGCTGCACCCCGAGCCGCACCCCGCTGAGGGCGTCCGGCCCGGCAATGGATGAGCCCTGCGGCACAATGATGACCTGCTGTGCCGTGGCATAGCTGCGGGTGAAGTCAATCTGCTTCTTTCTGTCCTCCGTCACCGTGATACCGGAGGCGGCCACATCTGCCTTGCCACTCTGTACCGCCGTGATGACAGAGTCGAAACTCATATCCTCAATCACCGGATGCAGGTTGTTGCGGCGAGCCACCTCACGCACGATGTCGGCATCAATGCCCACAATCTCGCTGCCTCGATAAAACTCATAGGGAGGGAACGTCGCCTCCGTCACCATAATCAGGCGCTGCTTCGTCTCCTGCTCACCACAGGACGCCACCAGCACCCCCATCAGCGCCAGCAGCATGTACCGTACCATCGTTCTCATGACTTCGTTCAGATATGTATGTGTAGTTGCGCGAGCGCAACGCCGGCCAACAAAAAAGCCCTGCACACGGCAGGGCTTTCAGCGGAGCGGGGGGGATTCGAACCCCCGGTACGGTTTAAAGCCGTACGTCCGTTTAGCAAACGGGTGCTTTCAGCCTCTCAGCCACCGCTCCAACGCTTGTTGCGGGGCGAGTATAACGGTATTCTTTACTTTCGTCAACAGGAAAATGTGCCTGTTCCAAAAAAAAATTACGGCAAAGCGCGCGGCGTGCCAACGGCAAACACACTTTAGGATTGACCGCAGCGGGGAGTAAAGTATAATAAGCCCCGTTATGAAGACCCCCGTTACCGTTACCGTGACCGGCGCTGCCGGCAACATTTCGTACTCCCTGCTGTTCCGCATCGCAGCCGGTGAGATGCTGGGCGCCGACCAGCCCGTCATTCTGAAGCTCCTGGAAATCACCCCCTGTCTGGAAAAGCTGCAGGGCGTTGTGATGGAGCTCGAGGACTGCGCTTTCCCGCTGGTGAAGGAAATCGTCGCAACTGATGACCCCGCCGTGGCATTCAAGGATGCCGACTGGTGCATGCTGGTGGGTTCCGTGCCCCGCAAGGCCGGTATGGAGCGCAAGGATCTCCTGAGCATCAACGGTAAGGTGTTCGTGGGTCAGGGCAAGGCCATTGCCGAGAACGCAGCCCCCGGCTGCCGCGTGTTCGTGGTGGGCAACCCCTGCAACACCAACTGCCTCATCGCCCTCCACAACGCCACCGGCATGCCGAAGGAGAACTTCTTCGCCATGACCCTCCTGGACGAGTACCGCGCCAAGGCTCAGCTCGCCGCCAAGGCCGGTGTGGCCGTCTCCGATGTGACCAACATGACCATCTGGGGCAACCACTCCGCCACCCAGTACCCCGACTTCACCAACGCCAGGATTTGCGGCAAGCCCGCCACCGATATGATTACGGATGAAGAATGGCTCAAGGGTGAGTTCATCAAGACCGTGCAGCAGCGCGGCGCCGCCATCATCAAGGCCCGCGGCCTTTCCTCCGCCGCCTCTGCCGCCAACGCCGCCCTCATGACCGTGAAGAACCTGACCACCCCCACCCCCGAGGGCGACTGGTTCTCCGTCTGCACCTTCACCGACGGCACCAAGTACGGTCTGCCCGCCGGCATCATCTGCTCCCAGCCCACCCGCACCAATGCTGATGGCACCTACTCCATCGTGGAAGGTCTGCCCATCGATGCCTTCTCCCGCGAGAAGATTGATGCCTCCTGCCGGGAGCTTCTCGAAGAGCGCGCCGAAGTCCTCGGCTAAAGCGCCCGCAGAGAAACCATATTTTCCTCCCCGCAGTTGCCCCCGGCAACTGCGGGGTTTTCACTACCCCGCAGTTTTGCTCCGTCCATGACTATATGGTAAACCCATAATTCCAATTTCTCCCATTTTCACATCAAACTCTTCACAACTCCGCGCTTTCCATGTAACATAGCTGACAGCCAGAGGACTGTGATATGGAAAAATACACAAAAAAGCACAGAGATTTAACATTAGCCATATAGAAAAAAATCGAACTGAGAAATAAAAGTTCCCGGTTGACCAAAACGACAAATATGCAATCAGAAATAAATACATAATTTTAGAAATGAACGCAGATATACAGGGAGAGTTGTTTGATTTCGCCGGAGAAAGTAATGTTCAGACAAGTGCTGGATTTATATGCACCCGGTGCAGGCTACGACCCGAAAAGCAACATCAGCCGCAAGTTCTTCAGCATCGTACAGAATAAGTTTCACTATGCGGCACACGGGCAAACGGCTGCAGAGGTTATCTACGATCGCGCGAACGCTCGCAAGCCTTTCATGGGCTTGCAGACATTCAGTGGCTCCTTTCCCATGCTGAAAGATGCGCAGATAGAAAAAAACACCTGACAGAAGACGAACTAAAAGCGCTGAATAATCTGGTATCCGGTTATTTTGATTTTGCCGAGCTGGCGGTTCGCAAACACCGCGTCATGCATATGTAGGATTACCTGAAGCAGCTGGATAATCTGCTGGCAAGTATAGGCGAGCAGGTGTTGGGACACAATGGACAAGTAAGCCACGAGCAAGCCATACAAAAAGCAGAGCGTGAGTACCGAATCTATCAACAGATTGAACTTTCACCGGTGGAACGGGATTATCTGGCCTGCCTTTCGGAACTACAGAATACTCTTTCAAAGGATAAAAAGCAAACAGAGAAATGAGGACGGAATGAAACAATGCTGATGGCACCTGCTCCATCGTGGAAGGTCTGCCCATCGATGCCTTCTCCCGGGTTCGCACTCTTCTCCGGCAACAGCTTCACGCACTTGACACAAATTTTCCGCTGCTACAGTACCTCCCCCGTTAGAGATTCTGAGTCATTTTATCGAGACCAAATGCCCCCCAAAAAATGAATTGACTTAACCCCGGCAAAATGATATAAACAGCCTTGTGTCCAAAATAATCGATACGGGTAAAGAGCTACTTCGCATTTCCCCCAAAGATGCCCGGCAATTGGAGTATTCCAAAACCGAGGGCCGTTTCTGGCATTTGCGGGGAGGTCGCCCCAAATTTGAATTTGAAGATTTGATGGTCGGTAACGGAGAACTCCTTGCCCAGACAACGGATGGCCTGTACTATTCAAAAAACGATGGTTTGAGTTGGCATATCCGAAAACGCTGAGCAACTTATTTTCCCCATGAAATGCCCGATTCTCAAAGCAGATAAGTATGTGGTGATGGTTATCCTGTTAATCATCACGGCTGTTGTGCTTCCTGTGATATGCAGATTATTCTCCGTCACGGATTTGTGGATTCAGATGGCGGGAGCGGTTCTCGGCATTGTGTTCGGCGCGGTCATCACGAGTGTGATGCTCAAATGGCAGACCCGCACGGAAGCAGAACAGGAACGCGACTCCAGGGTATATGAACAGAAGCTTCTGGTATGTCTGGACTTTCTGAAAGAAATCTGCGAGATTCTCCGGGACGGAAAAGTCACGGCAGAGGAAGCCAACAAGCTGCGGTTCGACTTTGCCAACGTCGCCATACACCTGTCGGAGGAATCCCTTCTCGAAATAAGCGAGAGTCTGGGACTGATAGTGGAGAATTGCGGTCGAACCGGTGAAGAAGCGGCCGGACTGGAAGAACATGTCCTGCGGATTGTGACGGTTTTTCGATCAGAAATGTACCGCGCGCAACATTCTGACAAGGCGCTGAAAGGCATCGCAGACAATCTGCGCCGCATAGCAGACCAGGTAGAAACGGATAATCCCGGGGAAGTGACGGGGCGTGATAATGCAGCCGGACAGGCGCAGTTGATGGGAACTCTCGTGCAACAACTGGGTAAGCAAGTAAGCAAGGACTGGGAAATCAAATCGAAAGATGACGGAGTGGTCGAGATTTTCTACCGGAATGCCCCCTGGAATACGCCGGAGCAACTCCGCATCCGTCTGACCCACGATTCCCCCGATTTTCATTACTTCCAATGCCACATCAACCTGTCGGAACAATTCGGCGAACGCCGGAATCTGTACATGCCTATGAGGACGGCTTTGGGCGGTCGCCTGAACAAGTATTGCTGGTGGCGAAAACTTGATGAACACCACACCCGGCTGCTCACCTCCGGCTCCCGAACCGCAGAGGAAACGGAGAAGTTACTTGGCTATCTGGTGCAGGAACTCGTCAAAATTATTACCTACGCAGAGCGTTTTATCGCCACGAACAAACTGCTGTGCGGCTTCCGGGAAGAGATGCCACAGAACGAATGGAGCTGGTCTGCATACGGAAATGAGGGAATCCTGCTCATCCACAAGGCCTCTGAAGCAGTGGTTTGTGACTTTATCTGCCAACCTGACGGGCGCTTTACATCCGTCCGTCTCATCCTGCACACTCTCTCGGCAGAGCAACGCCGAATTTGCCTCGATGCCCTTGGCCTGAGCGAAACGTCTGCAGAAGCCGTCACGCTGGCAAGCGAGCTCAACAACAAAGCAGAAATGTCAGCCCTCCTCCGCAAGCTGACGGCAGTCCGTCTATGACCCTATGCACGAAATACTTCCGAAATACCCTGATGACGAGCTACCGCTTCTGAACAGGATTCATCAGCTCATGGCAGAATGGAAAAGAAGCGCGGCAGATGAGCTCTTTACCACGGACGGCTTTTACCCCTACTATACCCATCAGGCAATTAAAGTGCTCTTTGTCGGGCGAGAGGGAATCGGGCTTGCCGGATGTGACTATATTGAAGCACTTTTTCAGGCATACAAACAAAATCGCATCGGTAGCAAAAGCGTGAATGGATACACATTTCACAGGCGGCTGCTGTATATGCTGTATGGTATTCAACACGGTTTCCCCGAATGGTCAGATGTTCCTGCGGCACAAGCCATCGCACAGACATTTGCCACACCTTCCGGCATTAGCTGCGCCTTCCTCAATGCCTCCAAAACATCCAACGAGAGAGGGCATTGGGCAACGGATGCGCAGGCACTCCAAAACGCTCTTGAAAAAGACGCACAGTTCCTGAAAAAGGAATTGGAACTGCTGAATCCGGACTTAATCATCTCCTCCAATGTTGGCCTGAATAATGTATTCATCCCCCGGCCGCAGCTGCTGAGCAAGCACCCGGAGGACTTGCTGGATGTACACCGATGCGAGCTCAATGGTCGCACCGTATATTGGTTCAACATGTTCCACTTCTCTGCCTATTCCCGAGGGCGCGGCAAGCCGGGGCTGAATGACTACTTCTCATTCTACCTGCCGCTCAAAAACTCCTTTGAGACCCACTTCCCGGTTTAAAACCCCGATAAAAGGAAAAAATCGCCGGATTGGGCTTGAAGAAGCGGCGGGCACAGCTTTTGTGAGGCGGGGTACGCCGGGGAATCTCATTCTCGCAGAAAAAGTGCGTTTTCCCTGTCATGACGCGGTGCGAGACACTTTCGGCATCTTGACGGAAGCGAGGGAACATGCTACATTCGGGATAACCAAATATTATGGGCAAGACATTATACCGGAAAGTATGGGATGCGCACACGGTCGGCACGCTGCCGGACGGTCGTACGCAGTTGTTCATCGCTACTCATCTGATGCATGAGGTGACTTCACCCCAGGCGTTCGCCATGCTGCGCGATCTGAACCTACCCGTGCTGCACCCGGAGCGCACCTTTGCCACGGTGGACCATATCATCCCCACGGACAACCAGTGCGAGCCCTTTGCCGACCCGCGAGCCGCAGCCATGCTCCATGCGCTGCGCAACAATTGCAAGGAACACGGCATCCGCCTCTTTGACCTGGCCAGCGGCCGCCAGGGTATCGTCCACATGGTCGGCCCGGAGCTGGGTATCACACAGCCCGGCATGACCATCGTCTGCGGCGATTCCCACACCGCCACTCACGGCGCCATGGGTGCTGTGGCCATGGGTATCGGCACCACGCAGGTGCGAGATGTGCTGGCCACCCAGACATTGGCCATGAGCCCGCTGAAGGTACGCAATGTGCGCGTGGAAGGCGCGCTGCGGTCCGGCGTGACGGCCAAGGATGTGGCACTGCACATCATCGGCAGACTGGGAGCCAACGGCGGCCTGGGCTATGCGTATGAATTCGGAGGTTCCGCCATTGAGAACATGGAGATGGACGGCCGCCTGACGCTCTGCAATCTGGCCATTGAAGGGGCGGCTCGATGCGGCTACATCAACCCGGATGAAAAAACATTTGCCTACCTGAAAGGCCGCCCGTATGCACCGAAGGATGCGGACTGGGATGCCGCCGTGGAACGATGGAAGAGCTTTGCCAGCGATGCGGATGCAGAGTATGATGATGTGGTCATCATACCGGCAGAGGAGATTGAACCGACCGTCACCTGGGGCATTTCCCCGGATATGAGTATCGGCATTTCCGGCACGGTTCCCGCCCCGGAGGATGCCCGCGACGCCGAGGGCCGCAAGGCCTACACCACGGCGCTGGAGTACATGAAGCTCACGCCCGGTCAGCCCATGAAGGGACTGCCGGTGGATGTGGCTTTCATCGGCTCCTGCACCAACGGCCGTATTTCCGATTTCCGCGCCGTTGCCCCACTCATTGCCGGTCGCAAAGTGGCACCGGGAGTCAAGGCACTGGCCGTTCCCGGCTCACAAATGACCGCAAAGCAGTGCGAAGAAGAGGGCATTGCACAGATTTTCCGCGAGGCGGGCTTCGAGTGGCGACTTCCCGGCTGCTCCATGTGTCTGGCCATGAATCCTGACCGTCTGGTAGGCGACCAGATTTGTGCCAGCACCAGCAACCGCAACTTCAAGGGACGCCAGGGAAGCCCCACGGGCCGCACGCTGCTGATGAGCCCGCTGATGGCCGCCGCCGCCGCCCTCACCGGACGGGTGTCTGACCCGCGCGAGGTTTTCGATATTGCCTGATGTGAACCGCTAACACCTTTTTCAGAACATGCCTCTCAACAAAATTATCACCATCACCAGCAAGGCCGTTCCCGTGCCCGGAGCAGACATGGACACCGACCGCATCATCCCCGCGCGCTTCCTCAAATGCGTGACCTTTGATGAGCTGGCCGGCACCATGTTCCACGATGAGCGTTTCAACGATGACGGCAGCTCCAAGGGCCACCCTATCGATGCCCCGCAGCACGCGGGCGCCTCCATCATCCTGGGCGGCGAAAACTTCGGCTGCGGCTCCTCCCGGGAGCACGCCCCACAGGCCATCAAACGCTCGGGTATCAACGCCATCGTGGCAGAAAGCTTCGCGGAAATCTTCTTCGGCAACAGCTCCGGCATCGGCCTTCCCTGCGTCTGTGCCACCCGCGAGGATTTGCTGGCAGCAAACGCCCTCACCACGGAAAACCCGGATACCGTCTGGACGCTTGACCTGGACAGCATGACGCTGAGCTGCGCAGAAGCCTCTTTCCCCGTCCGCATGCCGGCCGAGCCGCGCGAGGCGCTCATGCAGGGGCGCTGGGATGCCGTAGTGGAGCTGATGAATGCCCCGGAAGCCGTGGCTGCGCTGGCGGCAAAACTGCCCTGCCCCACGCTGTAAGACTTCACCTCTGCCCCCCCTTTCCTCCCATGCTGGCTCAGATAGCACCCCTGATTACTCGCGGCGTTGTGGACAACACAACGCAGGGTTACGTTGAGCTGCGACTGTGGGGCATTGATGAAGGGGAACCCATCGACATCCTGCTCACCGGTAACTGCCTGCCGGACATCGCGGGGTGCCGGGTCAGCTTCACGAACAAGTGCCCCCTGCCCCACCCGGGAAAGGAACACCCCGTCCTCAAGGGACTGAGAGAAGACACCCGCGCCACCCAAATCGGCGACATGACCCTCTCCCGCCGCGTGCCGGAGCAGGACAACCGCCGCGCCGTCACCAATATCCTCTCGCTGGAATTCTTCCTCGTGCCGGAAACCCGCGTGCTCATCGAAATGAGCAGCTTCGAGTTCGAAATCTCCCTGCCCCAGTGGCAGATGAGCTGGGCAGAGACCAACGCGCAGCTATTCCTGAACATGGAAGCGCTCCGCGCCCATGTGGCGTGGAATATGGAACATTTTGACGGCCCGGGCATGGCGGATTTGCGCCGCACAGACTTCCCCGCCTGCGAATGGGACAAGCGGCTCAACCACGCGGAGGCCGCCATGGCCATCTTCCCCACCATCCGCGAGAAATACCGCTACCAGCCCAACGGTTACAACTCGCTGGCCTACGTCATGGGCCGCCACGATATTCTGGCCCGGAAAGCCGCCGAAGATGAGGCCCAGATGCCGCCTGACCCGCAGGAAACGGAGCGAGAATGGGAAGTGGTGGACTTTGTGGAACCGGCCTACGCTGCCGAGGTGAAACGAGCCCTGCACCACCCGCTGTTTCTGGAGACCTCCCACCTCACCTCCATCGTGCACCAGACCCTGCTGCACAAACAACAAACCACCCCGGAGGTGGAAGAATTCGTGAATGACTATGCCGGACTGGTCAGCCACATCCTGGCCACCATCCTGCTGACCCGGCAGAAAGAGTTTTCACTGGAACTGGCCTGCAAGCGCATCGCCATCCTAATCCTGCGGGTACAGGCGCTCGCCGGGCGCGGCTCAAAGCTGATGGGAGAAAGCGCCGCCCGGCTGCTGCAGGAAGCCGCCGCCGCCCTGCTGTCGCGGCTGGAAGATTTTGACACCCGACTGCGACGCCGCTAACCCCCGTCTCCCGTCATGTATGTTGCTCAGGAACGCCGGGCCTACATCCTCCGCCTCCTGCAACAGCGCGGCAGCATCCGCTCCGCCGCGCTGGCCCGGGAACTGGGCGTGACGGATGAAACCATCCGCACCGACCTGGTCTTCCTTCATGCCCAGGGGCTGCTGGAACGCGTGCATGGCGGCGCCCGCTACCTGCTGCCGCTGGGGGCAAACCTGCCCGCCGGCAATGCCCGGCAGGATTGCCGCATGGCGGCCATCGCCGCGCAACGCATTACCGCCGGCATGAGCCTCTGGCTGGATGACTCGCCATTCTCCCTGGCGCTGGTGGCAGCGCTCGGGAACAGGCCCTGCACCCTCATCTCCGCCGCGCTCCCCCTGCTGCACCGGCTCAATGCAGCCGCCCTGCCCCATGATATCCTCTGCCCCGGCGGTACGCTGGACAAGGAATGCGGATTCTTCTGCGCCGATACCGCATCTGACCAGCTCAAGCGCCTCGCCCCGGACATCGCCATCATCTCCCCTCCGGCCCTGCGGGCACACGCCGCCGCCTATGATTCCCCCACCCGTGCCCGATGGGCACACGCCGCCGCAGCAACCGCCGCCGAAACCATCGCCATCGTACCCGCCGCAGCCCTGAGCGCCCTGGCACCCCACACCGTGGAAATATCCCCCACCCTCATCGTGACGGAAGATTTCATCCCCCCCGGCTTCGATGGCGCCACAATAAAAACCGTGCCCTACATCGCCCCGGAAGACGTCATACAGAGCACGGATTGGGATTATTGAAAAGAGTGTATACTCATTTTTTTCTGAGCGGCTGACCGGTAAATGAAACGGTTAAGACAAAGCTGCAAAGGAAGATACACAGAGCAAAATTGCCTTGACTTTTCATGAGTTTCGTATATAGTGCGCGCGATGAGTCACCAGCGCATACCACAGCTTACCCTGCCCACCAATGATTACGGGCAGATGCAGAACATGAGCAACCGCCGCCTGATAAGCGTGCTGCGCGAAGCTGTATTGTCACCGGAGCGGGTTCGCCGGTTCTCCCCCCGCCCACCGGAAACGCATGATGCATACACCATCTGCCATCGTCCGGGGTGTATTGATATTCACCTGTATGCCGATGGGGTGGAGATTTTCTGCTGCAAGTTCGTACCGGCCCGGGAGTATTAATCATGGACGTTTTCTCCACCTGCTGGAATAGTTCACGCCATACGGACGGCGGGGCTATTTGCGATGAGATTCGTGAGTTGGGTTTTGAATACATCGAAGCCTCTCACGGATTGTCTGTCTCCAAAATGACCGGCATCATCAAGGCGGTGGATGAAAAACGCATCCGCGTAGCCGGGGTGCATAACTTCTGTCCGTCACCGATAGAAGTGCTGGCAGATGCGCCGGATGCCTACCAATTCACTTCCCATAGGCCGGAGGATAGAGAGAGGGCTCTGCATCTGACGCGCGAGACTCTCCTGATGGCGGCCAGACTGGAAGCAAAGTATGTGGTGCTGCACATGGGCTCCGTGGCTCTCATGAAAGGCCGCCGCGCCACGCGAGAACTGGAGCGAATGGTGCGCCACGGGTTGCGCGACACACGGGAATACGCCGAGCAGAAAGGCAAGTGGGTACGCAGGAGAAAGCAGCTGGGTCCCCTGTATCTGGAGCGAGCCCGCCAGGCGTTGTACCGGTTGACGGAAGAGGCCGCCAAACAGGGTGTGGTTCTGGCCGTGGAAGGACGCAGCCATTTTGAGCAGATGCCGGGAGAATGGGAGATACTGCCGCTGATGGAGGAGTTCCGCGACAACCCGAATGTGGTGTACTGGCATGATTTCGGGCACATTCAGCGCAAGCATAATCTCATGATGCTGAATCACGAGCAATATCTGCAACAGCTACAACCCCACCTGTACGGGGCACATGTGAATGATGTCCGCTGGCCCTCACGCGACCACCGGGCACCGTTCCTCGGAGGCTGCGTGGATTTTGACTCCCTGCTTCCCCGGTTCTTCCGCAGAAGCATGCCGCTCACCTGGGAGCTTTCCCCTTCCATTTCCCGGGAAGAAATTCTGCGGGTCAAAGAGCGCTGGGAAGCTCTCACAGCCACGCTTCCCGATTGATTATCCCTCGCTCAGCCAGTTGCAGAAACGCTCTGCCCAGGGGCGGGAAATGCCGGGGATACCGGCAATGTCTTCCGGGGTGCATTCCTTCAATCTGGACACCGTATGAAAGCGTTTCAGCAGGAGTTCTTTTCGCCGGGGAGTCATTCCGGGGTATGCGTCCAGCCTGCTTTCCCGAACTCTGCGACGCACCAGCAGCTCATTGTAATTGTTGGCAAAACGGTGGGCTTCATCGCGCAAACGCTGCAACAGTCTCAAGGCGCCGGAATCATGGCTGAGCACGACAGGCGCTGACTCCCCGGGCAGATAAATCTCCTCATCCCGCTTGGCAAGGCCAACGATCGGCATGTTTTCCAGGCCGATTTCTCTCAGCACCTCGCAGGCAACGGAGAGCTGCCCCTTGCCGCCATCCACCACCACCAGGTGAGGCACGGTAATGGGGGCTTTTCCCTGCTCACTGAGTTGTCTCAACCACGTATAGGTATCCACCTCTGCCGGTTTATCAAACAGATGGCGGCTCTCGTTCACAATACGGGAATAGCGCCGCCGCACAACCTCCAGCATGGAGGCAAAATCATTCTGCCCATCCACACCGCGAATCCGATACCGCCGGTAAGCGGCATTGTCCGGGCGACCGTTGCTGAAGCGTACCATGGATGCCACAATGTGATTATCCGACAGGTTAGAAATGTCAAAACACTCCATCACCGCCGGCGGCTCTGCCATGCCCAGCGCCGCAGCCAGTTCTGCCAAGTCTCTGTCCGGATTCACCGTTCCGGGTAAATCCGCCATACCACGGGCAAAGCGGCGGGCAGGTTCCAGCGTTTTGAGAATATTCTCACGCACATCCCGCAGGCGGGCAGCTTTCTCGAAATCCAGAGCCTCGGCGGCAGCGGTCATCTCTGCCGTAAGGGCATCCAGATGCTCCTTGCGCCCCCGGCCCTCCAGCAGGCCCAGCGCCATATCAAACTGTCTGCGGTACTCCTCCGGCGAAATGCGCCCGATGCAGGGTGCGGAGCAACTGCGGATTTCATCGTCATGGCAATGCCGATATTGTTCCTCCCCGGGGTGGCGGCAGGTACAGGTACGCAGGCGGAAACGGCGGTTCAGCCACTCCACCGTCTCACGCAATGCCGCGGAATGCACAAATGGCCCCAGATAGCGAGCGCCGTCATCCTTGCGAAGCCGCACCATGGAAAAACGCGGCAACTCGTCCTGACGACCGGCACGCAACAGGAGGTAACGCTTATCATCCCTCAGCTGAACATTGTAATGCGGGCGGTATTCCTTGATCAGCTTCTGCTCCAGAATGAGTGATTCCTGCTCGTTTCGCACCTCGTAGTAGTCAAAATCCACAATGGCAGCAATAAGCGCGCGGGTTTTACTGTTTTCCAGCGTGGCTCGCGAGGGCGAAAAATAGTTGGCAAGCCGGCGGTGCAAATCCTTGGCCTTTCCCACATAGATAACGCCCCCACCTTCGCCTTTCATGAGGTAGACTCCCGGGCGATGCGGTGTGGTACGCCATTTTTCCTTGAGATTGACGCGAGAAGCTGCCATGCTCTCGCCATTGTATCATACCCCGGCAGCTTGACAAGTGTAAAGAGAACCCCGGTCAGGCATCTGCCGACCGGGGCTGAAGCTGAAGTGATTCAGCAGGGACTCACATGCAGGCACGAAGGTGTGCCAGAATGTTGTCCTTGGAGGTTGCCCCCACGATGGTGTCCACCAGCTCACCATTCTTGAAGAACAGCAGAGTGGGAACAGAGCGGATGTTGTAGCGGGTGGCCAGGTTCTGGTTGCCGCCTTCCTCCACATTAGCCTTGCACACTTTGGCAGTGCCGGCCAGCTCTGTGGAAATCTGCTCCACGATGGGCATGATCATCTTGCAGGGACCGCACCAGGTTGCCCAAAAATCCACCAGCACGGGAACAGGGGACTGCAGGACCTCTGCCTCGAAGTTGCTTTCTGTAATCTGAATAGCCATATTACTGTCTGGGATGCGAATATTTCCGACTTCGTTGAAAAATTTATTATTCTTCTTCGTCAGTACTCTCTTCCTCAGCTTCCTCTTCGGAGCTGCCCTCATCGGCAGACGCATCATCGCCAGCGCTGGGCCATCCCAGGACGGGCTCCGACTGGCGGCTCATGTTCTGGTCGATGGAATACTGCATATAGAAAGCCACCAGCATAGCCAGAACGGCAGCCACTGCACAGACCAGGATGGAAGGATGCACGGGCTTCTCTTCCTCTTCCTCCGGCTCCTGAATGGCAGCCTTCTTGCCGAAACCGGCAGGCTTGGAGAAACCGGCAGGCTTAGCGGGCTTGGACTTGGCCTTGGGCTTGGCCGGAGCGTCAGCCACAGGCACCTCCACCGTAGCCGCAGGCAAATCCGGCTTGACCGGAGCGGCGGGAGTGGCAGGGGCTGCAGGGGCAGCCGGAGCAGCGGGGGCAGACGGCGCCACCGGAGCCCCGGGGCGCTTGGGCGGAGCCCCCAGCGGGACGGTTACGGCAGTACGGGCAGTACCGGGAGCGGCAGGCGCTGCGGGACGCGGGGCAGACGGCGGCACGGGAGCGCCGGGAGCCACAGGACGCGGGACAGACGGAGGCACGGGAGCACCGGGAGCCACAGGACGCGGGGCAGACGGAGGCACAGGAGCGCCGGGAGCCACAGGACGCGGGGGCATGGGTGCACCGGGGGCGGCAGGACGCGGGGGCATGGGTGCGCCCGGACGAGGTGCTGCCGGAGGAACAGGACGAGGAGCCGCCGGGGGAACGGGGCGCGGAGCCGTGGGAGGTACGGGAGGTGTGCTCATAACATCAGGTCAGTAAAGTCTGCAACCGCATTGCGGATTTCTTTCTATATTGCACTTTTTTTTTACTTTTGCAAGCGGAAAACACATCTGTGCCCATTTTTTTCAACGAAAGCATCTCGAATCCTTATTTTTGCTTCTTCCCGGCATCTGCTTCCGGCCGAATTCCCCACTGAGGATAAATCACTGTTTTACCCCCGGGCTCCATCGGCTCCATCCATGAATCATCCTTCTGCACCCCCAGCTTTCGCATCAAATCCAACCGTTTTTTCAGCCATTTGGCGATTACTTTCGAATCTTTAACCATATCATCATGCCCCATTCGAACCCTGACATCATGACTGACATGGCGGGTCCGGAAAATGAACAATGTAACAGATTTTCGCATATTGAGCGCGTACTCTGCCAACGACATTCCCTTTTCCTGCTTCCCATCCTCCAGCAGGGCTGCACTCCACCGCAACAGATTGTAGTAGTAGTAAAACGGCCAATTGCACGTTCCACGGTATGAATACCCCTCTTGCGGGTAATACCGCCGCATCAATATTTCAGCCTCCTCATACCGCGCCTGCTGTCCCAGCAAGTTCACCAGCATGATTAGTGTGTATCCCTGGCGGGGATTCGCATGCAATGCCTTTCTCAAAACTGCTTCGGCTCCGATTCTGGCCCCTCCGTAGTGGGGCAGTTTGAAATAATTATCAGCCACCTCCGTATCAGGATATACATCCATTATCTGCTCCAGTAGTGCCAACCGCTTTTCGGCAGTATCATCCGCCCCCGGCCTCGACAAATCGTTAAACAACCACTGCTGCTTCCATGCCTCAGAAAGATGCGGATATTGCCAACAGGTAAAGCCAATAACACCCAAGGCCAACAACGCTAATATTCCCCGCCCGAATTTCCCCTGAATTTTTACCAAGCCAGCACATTTCGATGATTCCAGCGACTCACGTCTGCCTGATGATGATGCGGTCGACACCGGGGACACCAGAATGCCACAGCAATAGGCACATAATGTTGCAACCGCATACGAGTGCCAATAGGCATCTGTGACAGCAGCAATGGTATAGGCCCACAAAGTCACCATGGCAACAGCATTAACACCCCGTCGCAATGCTGACACACCATCTGATGCCAAACAGCGCATTCCTTTCAGAGTATGCAGCAGCAACACCGACAGCATCAGGCCCAAACCAAGAACTCCGTAATCTGCCCACATCTGGAGATACTCATTATGTGCCACATTCGGCGTCGAGTTACTGCTAAATTTCCCTATTATCTCCCAGTGAGAAGCCATCGTTCCCCATCCCCAGATCGGCCCGGATGTGGCCAGATTCACAACAGGTTTCCAGATATCAAAGCGCAAATGAGTTTCGATGTCCGATATCTGTTTCAAGCCGCCGCCTAAAAACACGTTCACAATCTCCACCATCACATATACCGCCAGAACCACCCCTCCGAACAAGGTAATTTTCCGCACCTTCTCCCGAGAAAACAGTTCCACAACAAACTGCATAACCCATATGACGCAAATCAATACCGGCCCCAGCAAATACACCACTCGCGTCGAGCACAGAAAGGAACTGCCTATCGAAACACATGCAATCAGCACACACAACAGCCGCATTCGCCACGACTTCACCACCCACATGGCAATCCCCAGCATGATACTCCCGCCAATCATCTGGAATGCTCCGGCAAAATTTTTATAGGCAAACAAAGTGACATGCTTGCAGCTATAACCGAACAGCCCATATTCCGGGCGTCCCACCCACAACATGTTCATCTCCCAGGGGCGTATGAACAAATACAACAGATTCAACACCACCGCCGACAGGATAACCGCAACCTGGAATCGTGCATTCCGCGTCTGTGCCCCATATATTCCCGCCACATAAAATACCCCGCAGGAAACAATCAATGAGCTCTCCAGCCACGACTCAACAAGCGAATAACTGCAAAGACACCTCGTCAGAAAATAACCACCGATGCCTAACATCAGCCACCCCAACCATGGGATCCGAACAACTCTACCCCCAAAGAGCATCCCGGAAATGAAAAGTAACGCCACACCGGAAAGAGCCGGCAGAAAAGGCCACACACTATACGCATTGCTGTCAACCGCCGCCATGGAACAAATCCACACTACAGCAAGCAGCACCGCAGCAAGACGCCCGGGCCACGTTTCCGTCAGTCGTTTCAACCGAGATTCCTTCTCCATACAGCCATCATAACAAAGAGGCCTTACACATGCAAGCCCAACTCCGTCCGCTGCCGCCATTTTCACCGTCACAGCACGTATGCCGGGATTACCTGCGTTTTCTGCTTGAAAAAACAGCCACAATCTCCATAATGAAGGGCATGTGCACCATCTGCGCCATCATTACCTGCACAGAAACGCCGGAATCGGCCATACCCTGTCTGAACAGTCTGCGGGGGCAGACTCGCCGTCCGGAACACACCCTTCTGCTGTCGGAAACGAAACTTGCACCGGAGAAGAGGCAAGAGCTCTGCACCGAATACGCCGCCATCGGGCTCACCATCCCCGACACCCATGACAAAGCTCACGAAAGCTGCGGATTTTCTCCGGCATTCGACCAGCTGGGGGCAGACTTTGTCTGGATTCTTGACACCTCCTGTATAGCAACACCTGCCGCACTGGAAAACCTGCTGCAGCCCCCGGCCGCAGCAGAGTGCATCCGCACCGGACTGATGGTAAGCAATGATGCAGACGCCCTGTTGAGTCAACCCGTCATCATTGAAACGCGCAAAAACATCTTCGCCCCGTGGAAAAGCATTCTGCAACGGGAAGATTTACCGAACACCGAGCGCATCCCCATCCGCGGCGCCTGGGCAGGAGCACTCTACCCCCGCTCCGTTTTCAATAAAATCGGAACCCCGAAACAACAGTTCTCCCTCAGCCATACCAATGATGAATATGCGTGGAAAGCCAAGATGCAGGGCATCCGTTTTGAGCTCATCAAAGCCGCCGTCATCCAGCATCCGCCTTTCTCTGCCCAACTGATTCACTACAGCATAGCGGGTCGCTCCTTTTTCTACGAACCCGGCCTTTCCACGGAACAACGCTACTATAAAATCCGCAACTGGGCCTGGATTCAGAGACTCCGAAAACCCGGCAAACCGCTTGCACGTCTTGCTTTCTGCGGCCTTTACATCATTCTGGCACTCAATGCTATGTTACGGTGCGGAGAATGGCATATACGCGATGTATACACCCTCTTCCGTGCCCTTCACAATGGCTTCTACGGCAAACTCTGCCCCTATTCAACGCGAAAAAATTAACATTGTGCGCAAATTTGTCTTTACAAATAAAAATAAGCCGCTATAATGCGTGCCCCGACGCGTAAAAGCTTCTCAACAACATTTAACAGTATCACAGTAACATGAAAGTTCTTTCCTCACTCGCATCCGTGAAGCGCCGCCACGCTGACTGCCAGATCGTGAAGCGCAAGGGCACGCTCTATGTCATCTGCAAGAGCAACCCCAAGTTCAAGGCTCGTCAGGGTGCCACTGCCGGCACGCGCCTCAGCAAGAAGGGCGTTAAGTAAGATTATCCCCGACCCGCCTCTGCGGGTTTCATGAGAAGGAGACCGGTGTTATTTCACCCCGGTCTTTTTTTCGTTCACACCTACCATGCAACAGACCGTCCAAAGCCACATCTTCCCGCTGGGGGATTTTACCTTCCGCTGCGGGGAAACCCTGCCTGACATCCGGCTGGCATACGAGACCTACGGCACGCTCAACGAAGAAAAGAGCAACGCCATCCTGCTCTTCCACGCGCTCACCGGCAGTCACCACGCCCACGGCTACAACGACAACCTGCCGGAGGCCGGCACATTCTGGCAACCGGAAAACCACCAGGGGTGGTGGGATCGCATGATAGGCCCCGGCAAACCGCTGGATACCGACCGATACTTCATCATCTGCGCCAACTACCTGGGAAGCTGCTATGGCAGCAGCGGCCCCACCCAGACAGCCCCGGACGGCGAACCCTGGGGCAGCCGATTCCCGCTGACAGACGGCAACGACCAGGCCCGGGCTCAGATTCAGCTCATGAACCACTTCGGCATTGACAGATTTGCCATTGTGGCACCCAGCCTCGGCGGCATGCTGGCCCTCACCCTGGCAGCTCTATACCCGGAGCGCGTCCGCAGCATGGTCATTATAGGTGCAGCCCATCGCCCGGCCATCAACCACAAGCTGGAGTTCTTCGAACAAGTGCTGGCCATCGAACTCGACCCCGCCTACCGCGCCGGCCGCTACCCATTGAGCGACCCTCCCAACCGCGGTCTGGCACTCGCCCGCATCATCAGCCACAAGCTCTTCGTCTATCAGGACGGATTGGAGAAACGCGCCCGCAAAGGCATCTGCGACAGCAAGGGAATGCTCACCTGGTATCAACCCATCCGCAACACGGAAAGCTACATGCTGCACCAGGGAACCAAGTTCGCCAGGCGCTTTGATGCCAACGCCTACATCCGCATTGTCAACCTGTGGGCAGGCTATGACCTGCCCGCCTTCACCGGCATGGCGGATACAGACGAAGTATTCCGGCTGTATGCACAGCACAACATCCGCTTCCTGCTCTTCTCCATCGACACGGATTATTGCTTCACAGCAGATGCCATTGAGGAATTTCATCAGGAACTCACCCGCAACGGCGTCAGCTCCGTTCACACACGTATCCGCTCCGAAAAAGGCCATGACTCATTCCTGCTGGAGCCGGACTTATACGCTGAAGGACTCGCGGAATACCTGAAATAAGCAGCAGGCAAGAACTTTTTTCACCTGCGGACATTTTGCGGCTTGCAAGCGCGCAGAAGAGGTGGTATATTCATGGGGTCAATAAACTTTAGACAATCCATGAAAGTATCCGCACTCCAGAAAAACCGCAAGGGTGGTTTCACCCTCATTGAGCTCATGGTGGTGATTGCCATTCTGGCAGCTCTTGCCTCCATTGGTTATGGTCCCATCATCGACCACATGAACGACGGCGACCGCCAGAAGGCCAGCTCCAACCTCAAGTCGATGTACACCATCCTGCAGCAGTTCAGAACTGACCACAATAACTACCCCTGCGACACGACCGCAGAGGAGATTATAGAAAGCAACCCCGAGCTCGGCTTCGGCTCGGTGACCGGCAGCACCTCCAACGATTACCTCCGCCAGGTGTTCTACGACAGCCAGAAGAACAAGTCGGAGAAACCCTTCTTTGCCAAGCTGAATGTCGCAGGTAAGAGCATCGCCCAGGAAGGTGACGAGAAGCGCGCCAAGGGTCAGGCTCTGCAGCGCGGCGAAAACGCCATGGGTTACATCCTGCGCAAGAACCCGGATGATCCCAACATGAAGCTGGCCGTGATTGACACAACCGCTCCGCTGGCCATCTGCGGCGTCTATCCCTCTGCCACCCCGTATGCCGGCAATGAACTGGCATTCGACATGTCCTCTTTCCGCGGTCATGCGTTCCTTCTCTCTGTTGACGGTTCCGTGAAGGATCTCGAAAAGAACCTGAAGAAAGATGACAACAACAGCGAAAAGGGCATCTACGTTGACAAGCAGAAGAACCCCAGCTCCATCTTCCCCGAGGATGACAACGGCAACGATACAGCTGCCAACTATATCGTCCTCACCCCGGATCTGTAAAGCTCCGCACCTGACGTGATTTCAAAAACCCCGCATTCCCACTCAGGAATGCGGGGTTTTTAGTAACAAAACAAAGCGAGACGTTCAGAGCGCAAGGCAGTCGCGCATCTCTATCAGACGGCAGATGACATCTTCTATCACGTTGGCCGGACAGGAGGCACCGGCGGTGACCCCGACGCGAAGCGTGCGAGCCTTATCACTCACCGCCTCCGGGAAAGGCTGCTGGACCTCCTGCTTGAGATTCAAATCAAAACAGCGCACACAGGCAAGACTCTCCAGACAATCCGCTGCCTTGACAAAGAAAGTCGGCACCTTACGCGCGGCAATATGAGCCAGGTGCGTGGTATTGGAGCTGTTGTACCCGCCGATGATGAGCATGACATCCAACGGCTCTTCCAACAACTCAAAGAGCGCATTCTGCCTGTCCTGCGTAGCACCGCAAATGGTGTCAAACATGTGGAAGCGCTCATCATTCCCATCGCGAGCCACCACGGCAGCTTTCAGCAATGACTGAATATGTGCCGTTTCGCTCTTGAGCATGGTCGTCTGATTCGCTATACCTATCGTCTGCAGATGCACATCCGGGTCAAACCCGGGGGAACAGGCGTGTGAAAAATGTGCCAGGAATGCCGCCTTATCCCCCCTGCCCTGAATGTAATCTGCCACGATCTGAGCATCGGCCTCGTCAAAAACGACCACAAAATTACCCTTTTCATCTGCACCGCGCGACTGCGATGCCGTGGCCAGGCTTTCCTCATGACGAGCCTTGCCGTGAATGATGCTGGTAATCCCGGCAGCAGCGTAGGTTTTCACCCGCTGCCAGACTTTGATGACATTGCCACAGGTACTGTCCACCAGCACCACTCCTTTTTCATCCAGCAGTCGCCGCATGGGAATGGTCACTCCGAATGCGGGCATGATAACCACATCCTCCGGCAGCAAAGAATCATACTCCGGCGCATCCAGCCGCCAAGGGAGATGCCGCAGGCCCATCTCATCGAGACGGGCATTCACCTCCGGATTATGGATAATCTCACCGATAAGCCAGATACGCCGCTCCGGGAACATGCGACAGGTAGCGTAAGCTATCTCGATGGCGCGTTTCACGCCATCGCAGAAACCGAAAGCGGAGGCCAGCCGCAGATGCAGTCCCGGCAGCTCCAGCACCCCGCCATCGGCGCGAATCTGGTCCACCAGTTCACTCTGGTAGCGCCGCACATCCTCCCGCACCTGAGACATGACCTCAGGACGGCGTACATTGACCAAACGACCTTTAGATGCCATTATCAATCCACCTTGATATTCAATGCTTCATACGCCAGCATCTGGCAGCCGCGCAAATCCATCTTGCCGGTGGGCAACACCGGGATGGCTTCCACCGGGATAATCTCACGCGGACACCACAGGCGCGGCAGCCCCTGCTCCACCATGTGCGCACGAATAGCATCCAGCGCATCGGAAAGCTTCGAATGATGCACCGCAGAGAGCAGCACCAATGCCTCGCCTTTCTGCGCATCCGGCACCCCCATCACCGCCACGGCACGCCCGGTAAAGCCCTCCGGCACGGTGACGAATTCTTCTATCGCCTGCTCCACCACCTCGTGCGGTACCATCTCACCGGCCACCTTGGAGAAGCGGGAGCGGCGGCCGCCCAGCGTCAGGAAGCAGTTCAGGTTCACGCTACCCAGATCGCCCGTCTTGAACCAGCCGTCGCGGAAAATCTCGGCATTCAAATCGTCTCGCCCGATATAGCCCTTGAACACGTTTGCCCCCTTGAACCATATCATGCCGCGCTCAGAGAGAGGCAGTTCCTTATCATCATCGTCCGGGTCGGTAATCTTTACCGCCAGCCCGGGAACCACGTGGCCGATGGAACCGGGCAGGTAGCTGGAAACATACCAGGGCTGCTCCGGCGTGGGGCCGACCTCATCCAGATTTGCCCCGCAGACGGGAGCCGTCTCTGTCAGGCCATAGCCCTCAGATACCCGGGCATTGCACTTCTCCATGAACTCATCCACCAGACACTGCTGCAGCTTTTCTGCACCTGTCACAAAATACTGCACGCTGTCATAGTTGGTCGGCGTGGCGCGGCGAAGCATACCGCGGGCAAAGGTGGGAGTCGTCACCACCAGCGAGCATTTGTATTTTTCAATCAATTCATTGATTCGCTTGGCATCCAGCGGCGACGGATAAGTGACCATGCCATAGCCATATACCGGCGGCAGCATCGTGGTCACGTTCAGACCGAAACTGTGGAAAATGGGCAGACTGGCCAGGAAAGCAGAACCAATCGGCGGATTCACCTTGCTGAGCAGCTGAGCCATGTTGGCCACCAGCATACGGTGGGTCATGCTCACCCCCTTGGGCTCGCCGGAGGATCCGGAGGTGAAGAGCAGCGCAGCCTCATCATCCCCCTTGCGCTTATCGATATCGAACAGTTTGGCAATCAGCGGCATGGGTGCCACCTTGGCCACACCCACCCAGTAGGCAATCTTCGGCATACCGATTCCCTTGAGCGTCTTATCCAGATGGATAATCTGATCATTTTTCGGCCAGGGGAACTGGGGCAGCTTGCTCATGAACGCGCGGGCGGTAATGAACTGTTTGATGCCGCTCTGGCGCACAATGGCAGCAAAGGCGGCATCAGATGAGGTGTAGTTGATGTTCACCGGCACGATTCCTGCCAGCAGACAGGCATAGTTCGTCAGCACGCCGCCTTTCCCGGGCGGCAGAATGACACCCACGCGCGGCTCGGTCACATTCTTCTTCAGCCAGCGGGCAAACGCCATCGCCACACCCAGCAATTTACCGTAGGGAAGCCGCGTCTCGTCCATCCCATCTATCAACTCTACATCAGAGTATTTTCTCAGGCCCTCCACAATGAGACGAGTGAGAGACTTATTGAGCAGAGGCAACTCATCAAACGCCTCGGCAGAGGCCTCCATCCAGGCCTGCAAAAGCCGCTCCCCCGTCTGCGGGCCGGAGGCCAGTTTGGGCAGAATCCGCACTACGGCGCGGTCATAATTGCTCTCCGAGGTGAAAGTCTGGCGAACATCATCACGGTAGAACCCCACGAAAATCGGCACCGGGGCAATGTGCAAGGCGGCCAGATGCATCATGAACGGCATGGGCACATCGGAAAGGCAGCCCAACGCCTGATTCGGGCGACCGGGCACATACAGAATATCCAGTCCACGTTGCAACACCTCCAGCAAACGCTCACGCAGCGTGCGGCTGTCGCTCTTGCGGAAATTAAAGCTCAGCACCTCTGAACCGGTCGCCTTTATCTTCTTCATGAGCGGTTCCTGCGGCAGAAACGAATCTTCCACCAGGAAAGCAAGATTCTCGGCTCCACCCATCACCTTGATAACAGCCTGCAAGGCCTGAACATCCAGACGATTCGGGATATAAATAGACGGTTGGGCGCAGCGTTCCTCTGCCCCGCAAATGCGTACAGTTGCCATAACGTTGGTATTATAGCATACTCTATGTTATTGTCAACAATCAATGAACTTATCCACAGAGCCCCATACACTTTTCCGCATTCGCGGCGGTTCAGGCACACCGAAAATACGTCATTTCCCCGAAAACACTTGATTTACCGAGCTCCGGCAAGTAAAATCACGCGCATGACGAACGAGGAAACCAAGAAAGACTTCATCCGCGAGATGGTGGCGAAGGATCTGGCAGAAGGATACTGCACCGTCCCCATCACGCGCTTTCCGCCGGAACCGAACGGGTATCTGCACATCGGCCACGCGAAGGCCATCTGTCTGGATTTCGGTCTGGCGCAGGAATACGCCCACCTCGGAGCAGTCTGCCACTTGCGATTCGATGACACCAACCCCTGCAAGGAGGATATTGAGTTCGTCAACTCCATCCAGGAGGATATCCGCTGGCTCGGTTTCGATTGGGGTGAGCATCTGTACTGGGCTTCCAACATTTTTGATTTCTACTACGACTGTGCCGTGCATCTGATTAAGAACGGCCTGGCATACGTGGATGAACAGGATCGCGAAACCATGCGCAAACAGCGCGGTGACCTCCTGACCCCCGGCATCCACTCCCCCTACCGTGACCGCTCGGAGGAGGAAAACCTCGCTCAGTTTGAAGCCATGAAAGAGGGCAAGTTTGCTGAGGGAGCGGCCGTGCTCCGCGCCAAAATTGACATGGCCAGCAGCAACATGAACATGCGTGACCCTGTCATCTACCGCATTTCCTACGACCACCACCACAACACCGGCAACAAGTGGTGCATCTATCCCATGTATGACTTCGCTCACCCGCTGGAGGATGCATGGGAACACATCACCCACTCGCTCTGCACGCTGGAGTTTGAGAACCATCGCCCGCTCTACGAATGGGTCATTGATAACTGCCCCGTGCCCGCCAAACCCAAACAGCGCGAGTTCTCCCGGCTCAACATCACCTACACCGTGATGAGCAAGCGTAAGCTGCGCCAGATGGTGGAGGAGGGTTATGTGGCCGGCTGGGATGACCCCCGCATGCCCACCATCTGCGGCATGCGCCGCCGCGGCTACCCCGCCCGCGCCATTGTGGATTTCTGCACAGGAGTCGGCATCACCAAGTTCAACGGCAACACCGATGTGGCTCGTCTGGAAAACGCCGTGCGCGGAGAGCTCAACGCCGTTGCCGAGCGCCGCATGGCCGTCCTCAATCCGCTCAAACTCGTACTCACGAACGTCCCTGCCGACTTTGAGGAAGAGGTGGAAGTGGTCATCAACCCGGAGAAGCCGGAACTGGGCAATCGCAGCGTTACCCTCACCCGCGAGGTCTGGATTGACCGCGATGACTTCATGGTCGAGCCGCCGAAGAAATACAAGCGCCTGAGCCCCGGTGCCTGCGTGCGTCTGCGCGGCGGTTACTGCATGATTTGCACCGGCTACGAGGCCGATGCGGAGGGCAACGTGACCGAGGTGCGGGCAGAAATCATCCCCGGCACCATCGGCGCCAACCCGCCGGAGGGTATCAAGTGCAAGGGCGCCATCCACTGGGTATCTGCCAAATACGGCGTGAAAGCCGAGGTGCGTCTCTACGACCGTCTGTTCAAGGACGAAGCCCCGGATGCCAACCCGGAGGGTTTCCTGGCCTCGCTGAATCAGGATTCCCTCACCATCATCAGCGATGCGATGGTGGAACCGGCGCTGGCAGCCGCGCCCGGCGAATTCGTGTGCCAGTTTGAGCGCACGGGTTATTTCGTGGCCGACCGCTATGACCACAGTGCAGAGCACCCGGTGTTCAACCGCGCCGTCGGTCTGCGCGACTCCTGGGCAAAAATGAACAAGTGATACACCCCTCATGAAGCACATCGAATTCACAGCCACCAACGGCACTTTCGATATCAACGATTTCATCAATCGCTGTGATGCCGCCACCATGGGCGAAGAACTTCCCCCGGCTCCCGCCCCGGAGCCGGAAAAGGAAGAGATTCCCCCCTGCTCCGTGCCTGTGGCTGATGGCACAGACCCCATCGTTTACTCCGCGCTGGAGGAAGTGATTGAGGAGCTGCGCATGGGCAGGCTCATCCTCATGACGGATGATCCCCATCGGGAGAACGAGGTGGACCTGGTCTGTGCCGGCCAATTCGCAACGCCGCAGAACATCAACTTCATCGCCACGCATGCGCGCGGCCTCATCTGTGTGCCCATGGCGCATGAACGTGTGGATTCCCTAGGACTGCCCATGCAGGCCCAGCACAACACAGAAAAGCACCACACCGCCTTCACCGTCAGCGTGGATGCCAAAGAGGGTATCACGACCGGCATCAGCGCCTTTGAACGCTCCATCACCACCATCAAACTGGCAGACCCGCGCTGCACACCGGATGATTTTGTGCAGCCCGGCCACTGCTTCCCGCTGCGGGCAGTAGAGGGAGGCGTCATCCGCCGCGCCGGACACACCGAAGGCACCGTGGATTTGCTGCGCATCGCCGGCATGGAACCCGTGGGGGTATGCTGTGAAATCATGAAGGACGACGGCACTATGGCCCGTCTGGGCGAAATGGGCGCATTCCAGCGGAAATACGGGCTGAAAGCCTGCTCTCTGGCTCAGATTATAGAGCACCGGCAGCACACGGAAAAACTCATCATCCGCGAAGAGGTGGTCAAACTGCCCACCGATTTCGGTGAGTTCGACTGCTATTCCTACCACTCCAAGGTGGATGGCAAGACCCACCTGGCGCTCGTGCATGGGGAAATTGACCCGGAGAAGCCCATCCTCTGCCGCGTGCACAGCGAATGTCTCACAGGTGATGTGTTTGCCAGCCGCCGCTGTGACTGCGGCAGCCAGCTGCACGCCGCCATGCGCCGTGTGGCGCAGGAGGGAGGCGTCATCCTTTATCTGCGGCAGGAGGGGCGCGGTATCGGGCTGGCCGCCAAGCTGCATGCCTACAAGCTCCAGGAACAGGGCTATGATACGGTGGATGCCAACGTCAAGCTCGGTTTCGCCCCGGATCTGCGCGACTACGGTGTGGGTGCCCAGATACTGCGGGATTTGGGGGTGCGGCATCTGCGTCTGCTCACCAACAACCCGCGCAAGATTGTGGGTCTTGCCGGTCATGGGCTGGACATCGTGGAACAGCTGCCCATCAACATCCCCGCACACGAGGATAACCGCCACTATCTCGAGACCAAGCGCGACCGCATGGGACACCTCATCTGAATCGCGACTGCGAAAGATTCCACCATATAGGCGCGTATGTCTTAAAAGAACATTGCAGCCGCATCTCCTCACGTTACAATAAGAAGAAAAACCAACTTCCATGTCCGACGACAACGATAAGAAAACACCACCGACACCCCAGCCCGGTTCCGGGCCGAACTGGGGGCTCATGACTCTTCTGGCGGTCATTGCCGGCATTCTGCTGATAGCCTTTGCCTTTGACGGCTCCATGGGCAGCCCTGCCCGCACCATCTCGCTGGATGAATTCACCAGGGACTACCGCAAAGGAATGGTTGTCACCGGCGACCAGAAACAATTTCCCATCGAAGTCATCACCAACGATGCTTCCAGCAACAGCACCCTCACCGCCTACCTCTACCGCAAGGCTCCCACATTCCAGACCGGGCGTTTCTACCTGCCTTTCACCAATTCGGAGGAAGTGCGCTCCCTCTGCAACCGCTTCGGCATCACGCTGACCACCCGCATGGACTCCACGGCGCCCTCCCTCACGGATGCCGAGCGTGTCCGCTCCACGGATGACTTTGCCCGACTGGGTGAAGAGGGGCGTATCATCGTGGGCGAGGCCGGCCCCGTGATTTACGAAAACGGCAACCAGGGGGTCATTGTCGGTGAATACCGCAAAGTTCCCACCGCCAAGCTCACCGCACGCGATGTGGAAATGGTACGCGTGGAGTTCAGCCGTACCTTCCAGGGCGACAAGGTGCGGGACTTGCTCGGCAACAATGTCACCTACAGCGTGGAGAGCAACACCATGATGACCATTCTCATCAACGTGCTGCCCGTTGCCATTGTGTTCCTGCTGCTCTTCTTCCTCTTCCGTGCCCAGAGCGGCGGCCCCGGCGGCGCCATGAAGTTTGCCCGCAGCCGCGCCCGTCTGCTCGACCCCTCCAAGAACAAAGTCACGTTCAAGGATGTTGCAGGCATCTCCGAAGCCAAGGAAGAAGTCTGGGAAATCGTGGAATTTCTCCGCAACCCCAAGAAATTCCGCAACCTGGGCGGCACCATCCCCAAAGGCGTGCTGATGGTCGGCCCTCCCGGCACGGGTAAGACCCTGCTGGCGCGCGCCATTGCCGGCGAGGCCAATGTACCCTTCTACACCATTTCCGGCTCCGACTTCGTGGAAATGTTCGTGGGTGTGGGTGCCAGCCGTGTGCGCGACATGTTTGCCGAGGCCAAGAAACACTCACCCTGCCTCATCTTCATTGATGAAATTGATGCTGTGGGACGCCACCGCGGTCACGGCGTGGGCGGCGGTCACGATGAGCGAGAGCAGACCCTCAACGCCCTGCTGGTGGAAATGGACGGCTTCACCGCCAATGAGAATGTCATCGTCATCGCCGCCACCAACCGCGTGGACGTGCTTGACCCCGCCCTGCTCCGACCCGGCCGCTTCGACCGCCAGGTCACCGTCAACCTGCCGGATGCAGCCGGGCGTGAGCAGATTCTCCGCGTGCATGCCCGCAAAGTCAAACTCGATCCCTCCGTGGATCTGGGTCCCATTGCCCGCGCCACCACCGGCTTCTCCGGTGCAGAGCTCGCCAACGTGGTGAATGAGGCAGCCCTCATCGCCGCCCGCCGCAACCAGCAGACCGTGCAGCAGGCCGATTTGGAGGAAGCCAGCGAGAAGGTGCGCTGGGGACGCGAGCGCCGTTCTCTGGAAATCACGGACAAAGAGAAGTACAACACCGCCATCCACGAAGCCGGCCACGCCATCTGCCTGCTCAAGACAGACCTCTCCAAAACCCTGCCGCTGCACAAGGTCACCATCATCCCCCGCGGCCCGGCCCTGGGTGTCACCATGATGCTGCCGGAAGAAGACCAGCACAGCGAATACCGCAGCGAGATGCTCGACTACATCGTCGTCACCATGGGTGGGCGCTGTGCCGAGCAGGTGGTCTTCGGCGACTACTCCGGCGGCGCCCGCGGCGACATCCACCAGGCCACCTCCGTGGCTCGCAAAATGGTCTGCGTCTACGGCATGAGCGACAAGCTCGGCCCCGTGGAATACGGCTCCAACCACAGCGAGGTATTCCTGGCTCGAGACATCTCCCAGAGCACCCGCAACTTCTCTGAGCACACCGCCCGCGTTATTGATGAGGAAATTCACCGCATCGTCACGGAGAACTATAACCGCGCCATGAGCATCCTCACCGAGAACAAGGAGCGGCTCCTGCTCATTGCGGACAAACTCATTGAGTTTGAAACCCTCAGCGGCAAGCAGGTGAAAGAACTGCTGGAGACAGGCGAGATGACCGATCCGCCCCTGCGCCAGCTTCCCCCGGAAATCCCCGCAGAGCAGGATACTCCCACAGACCTCCAGACTCCCAACGATGAACCTCCGGCCGACACTCAGGCAACGGAGGATGAGAAACAAGCGTAAATCAACCACACACCTCTGAAACACATGACCAGCAAGGAACTCGCATTCGCCTGCGCCAAGGCCGCAGATGATGCCAAAGCCACCGCCATCGCCGTGTACGACCTGCGCGGCACCTCCTCCATCACCGACTTCGCCATCGTATGCACCGCCACCTCCGTCCCCCACCTCCGCGCCGTGCTGCGCGATGTGGACAAGGAAATCGGCGAGCAGTACGGTCTGGAGCCCATCTATGCCGAGCGCACGCCCAACGCCCTCTGGTCCGTGCTGGACTATATCGACGTGATGGTACACGTCATGGCCGATGAAGTGCGCGACTTCTACAACCTGGAGGAATTCTGGAAACCCGAAAACCGCATCGACTGGGTTCCCGAATCCTGAGCCCTTTCTTCAAGCCCGCCACCCGGCGGGCTTTTTCATGTCCTATTTTCCTTTTTTACCGCCGCTGCGTTTTTTCTGCTTGAGGACGGAATACATGGCGCGGGCGAGTGAGGCTTTGTGGGTGAGCTTCACATCCGTATCATAGGCCCATATCATCACGCCACCAAAACGATTCTTTTTGAGCCAGCTGCATTTTTCCTTGATGAGTGCGGGCCCGTTAAAGCTGTGTTCCGGGCCGTTGGAACCGTCCTCATTTTTAGCGATGAAGTGATTGGCTGTGGGCGGCAGGTTGGGATACCAGGAGCGTATCTGCGAATAGCCATGCTGCACGGTCAGTTTGCCCTTTTCATTACTGTAGAAAGGGAGGCCCACAACAATGCGCTGTTTCGGCATCCTGAAGTCGTTGAGACACTTGTTGGCATCATTCTGAAAACGCCACATGGAGGAATGCTCAGCCGCCAGATCGTCATACGACATGGTCATGAGGAAGTCCAGCTGGTCGGTCGTGTAAATGATGGGTACTTTATAGGTGACGGAGGCCGCCATGCTGATGGAGGAGGCAGAGCCGGCCAGCTCCTCCCGCAGTTCTGCCAGAAACGCGCCGAAATTCTGCCACTGCTCCGGCGTATCAGGATATTCCCAGTCAATATCCACCCCCCTGTACCCCCGGCTGATAACCCAGTCCGCCATGTTGCGGGCCAGCGTACGGCGGGTTTCCGGATTCGCCGTTACGGCCGTCATCGGTTCATCCATGTGGCCGAATCCGGCAATGAGGCGAGAGGCGCTCTTACCCTTCAGCCGCTTGATTTCAGCGAGCGCTTCCTCCACCACGGTGGCGGCATCCGCACCTTCCCCCACCCACTGCAGGGTCACCTCGCCGGCATGGTTCACCGTATAGGCAAAATGTACGATATCGGTGAAGCATTTGAAATGCTCCGGGGTGAGGTGCACGGCCGCGGTGGCATTGCCCCAGCCTTTAACCCAGCGGGGGCGGTAATAGGGCACGATACGATGCGTAAACGGAAATACACGGGCGGCGCGAGGCTTCTTCACCGCCTCGCCGCATTTCTGCACCGGCACCACCTCGGCGCTATCTGTTCTGACCAGTTCGCAAACAGCGTCTATCCTGTTGTTGGCTCCCGCATTCGATGCAATATCATACGCCAGCCACAGATAGGTGGTGGCGGCCTCCAGTTTGATAACCCGATCAAAGCTGAACTTTCCATCCTTAATCCTGCTCTTATCCAGTTCCGTTGCTTTATTCCCGCCCTGAGCATTCGGGGCAAACCCGGGATTCTGCCCGGAGGTGAACAAGCGGGCGCGTTTAATATCCGCAGCATGCTCCGTCTCCCCCAGACTGAATGCCATACCGCTGATTTGCTCCCCCGGCTCGCCGCTCACCTTTATCTGCATGAGCGCCTGACTCTCCAGTCCGGCATAGAAAACGCCGTGGGTCTGCCGGGTTTCCACCGTCAGCGCCTGCGCCGCAGCGGCGCCCACGCACCATATAGCAAGTATTCCGAGGTATCGCACACTCCCATTGTAACGATAAATCACGGGCTGTCAATCTCAATCGCCGTCCCCATCCCCGCCATCGCCATCAACTCCGCTTCCGCCACTACCACGAATGATATACTTGCAGCGGTGCAGCATGCAGGCCCCCACCAGCAAATCGTACACCGACAGCCCCTCCTCATTACGGCAATGCAGCTCATTCACAAAGTTTCGAGTGTAGCAGGTATTCCCGATGAACCATTTCTTCCGAAAAGAGAATGGCCACCACATCAACGACACCTCTTCCACCATTCCCGGCAGAGAGATACTCACTCGCCGACAGCCCGAAAACGCAATCCGCCCCTGCACGGTGCCGTCAGCGTCCTCCACCTGCCACACCCATCTGCCCAGAAACGTATCCCACCATTTATTCGCCTTCCGCAGCAGGAACTCCCTGCCCTCCAGGATAAACGCCCGACAATCCCCTGCGCGTCGCGGCAGTACGGATTCTCCCTGCAACCAGACACAATCAAAGCGGGAGTTCAATATCAGCGTGGCCTCTTTCATGGTAGTTTTCATGAGGACGATGGTATGGTATTTCCATAGTGTTGTCAACAAAAACGAGTGACACATTTCCCGCAGTTTAGGCTTTCATGCGCGGGCGTGTTAGTGTATAATGCGCCGCGTTATGTTACAGGCAGGTATTGTAGGACTTCCGAATGTGGGTAAATCCACGCTTTTCAATGCGGTGACCCGTTCCCGCAAGGCTGAGGCGGCAAACTATCCGTTCTGCACCATCGACCCGAACGTCGGCATGGTGGAAGTGCCGGATGCACGTCTGGCGGTGCTGGCAGAGATGAGCAAGAGCGAGCGTATCGTTCCCGCAGCCATTGAGTTCGTGGATATCGCCGGGCTGGTGAAAGGCGCCGCCGAAGGTGCCGGGCTGGGTAACAAGTTCCTCTCCAATATCCGCGAGACGGATGCCATCGTCCAGGTGGTACGCTGCTTTGAGAATGACGACATCATCCATGAATTGGGATCCGTTGACCCGGTGCGCGATATTGAAATCATCAATGCCGAGCTGATACTGGCAGACCTGGCCGCCATGGAAAAGCGCAAGGAAAGCCGCATCAAGAAGGCTCGCGGCGGCGACAAGGAAGCCAAGGCAGAAGTGGCGCTCATTGAGAAGCTGCTGCCGCATCTGGATGCCGGGCACCCCGCCATCACGCTGGAACTGAGCGATGATGAGCGCAAGCTGCTGCAGAGCTTCTTCCTGCTCTCCAACAAAAAGAGCATCTTTGCCTGCAATGTGAGCGAGGATGAACTGGCAGAAACGCTGCAGAACCCGGATGGCAACCCCTTTGTGGCAGCGGTGCGGCAGTATGTGGCGGAGCATCATCACGCCGAGGCCATCGTCATCTCTGCCCGTATTGAGGAAGAACTCTCCGAACTCGCCCCGGAGGAAGCCCGTGAATATCTGCGCGACATCGGCGTGGAGGATTCCGGCGTGAGCGATCTCATCCGCGCGGTGTACCACCTGCTGGGGCTGCGCACCTACCTGACCACCGGAGTCAAGGAAACCAAGGCCTGGACCATCCCCGCCGGGGCCAAAGCTCCCCAGGCGGCCGGCGTCATCCACACCGACTTCGAGCGCGGTTTCATTGCCGCTCAGGTGGTGGCCTACGAGGATTTGGTAGCCTGTGGCAGCCTGCAGAAAGCCAAGGAAAACGCCAAACTGCGCATCGAAGGCAAGGAATACGTGATGAAAGACGGCGATGTGGTGGAGTTCCGCTTCAACGTCTCCAAATAACTCCTCCGGCGCAACCCGCTTCTGACTTTCCACCCCGGCTTCCTTCGCAGGCAGCCGGGGATATTTTTATCTGCATTCTGCCACTAATGCCTAAAAAACGCGCTCCCGAAACGGGAGCGCGCCTGCTCAAAACGAAGTGGTGTATTGATAATCAGGACTCAAAATAGAATCGGCCCTTAATCACATACGTCTGAATCGGCTCCTGAGAATCATCCAGGTACACCGTAGTGGGCTCCATGGTGAACTCACCGATATCGCTGCCGGTGAACTTCATCTTGACCATCGTTTCCTCAACGGAGATGATGTAGGAATCGGCGTCAATGGAACCGGAAGAAGAAGAGGAAGAACTATCGCTATCACTATCTGAGTCATCCGAATCATTGGAGTTACTGGATGAGGAGGTGAACTCCATGTAGGCGCCGAAGAAGCCCTTGAACTCCACCTCTTCCGAAATCTCCATTTCATTGAGATGGAAAGTAAAATCGCAGGAATCCCAACCCTTATCGCCCTTGGAGGACTTCTCAATCACAACCGTACCGTCAGACGATGCTCCCCCGCGGCTGCCGAACGAGAAGCTTGCACGGCAAACATTGCCGCTGATGCGATCACCCACACGGATGAACATAGCACCAACGGAACTGTTAGGAGCCTGCAGACAGAGAGTACGGTTAGCAAGAACGCCGACATTCTGTTCAGAGTTACCTTCGCTGCCACCGCTGCATGATGTGAGGGTAAAACAACCGGCAATCAGAGCGCCTACGGAAAAGAGAGTCTTATTCATATCGATGGAAAAATAAGGATGAGTACCTAGTAATCGGAAGTTTACCACAAGCGATTGTGAAAACAAGGAAAAAGTGTGACGCCCCTGCTTTTTTTTTCATTTTCAGAGACGATGCCTGAAATCATCACCCACCCGGAGACTTCTGACAAAGGCAACCAGAGTATCAATGCAGCTTTGAACATCCTGCGTATCAGCCGTTTCCACCGGACTGTGCATATAGCGCAGCGGCAGGGAGAAACAGGCCGACGGCACACCCATGCGCGAACGGTAAACAGAATCCGTGTTGGTGCCTGTGGAGCGCCCCGCCGTTTCGCGCTGCAGAGGAATGCCGGCGGCATCCGTCACGAGCTCGATGCGAGCATTCACATTGGGATGACAGGCGGGACCGTAGCACAGGCAACCGCCCTTGCCGAGGCGGATATCACCGTAGCGTCCCTTATCCAGACCGGGGGAATCCGTGGCATGCGTCACATCCAGACAAATGGCCGCATCCGGTGCCAGATTGAAAGCCAGCATACCGGCCCCCACACAGCCGACTTCCTCCTGCACCGTATTGGCGAAAATGACATTCCATTCGGGCACTATCCCCTGCTCTTTCAACTGCCGGGCCGTTTCGGCAAGAATATAGCCGCAAAGGCGGTCATCCAGAGCGCGGCAAACCAGACGGCGGCCGTCATTCAGCATCAGCGGGCCGTCACAATACACACCGGGCGTCCCCACGCGTATGCCCAGCGCTTCGACCTCCTCACGGGAATCACAACCGAGGTCAACATACAAATCCCAGACCTTCGGGGCCTTATCCCCATCATCGCGGATGTGGATAGCGGTGTTGCCGGTGATACCGATAACCTCACCGTCCGTTCCCAGGAAGCGAATACGCCGACCACGCCCGATAGCCGCATCCGTACCGCCAAGGCGCTCGACCCGCACGAAGCCGTTATCATCGATGTACCGTACGGCGAAACCGATTTCATCGGCATGAGCATCTAGCATCAGAGTGGGGGCGTTCTCCCCTTTAGCGCGCAGTACAGCCCAGGTGGAGCCGTAAGCATCGCAATGCTGCTCATCCGTGTAGGGGGCAATGTATGCAGCCCAGATACGCTGGGCATCCATCTCGTACCCTGTCGGAGAGGGCGTATTGAGATAATCAGTCAGGAAATCAGAAGATTGGTCGTCCATGGTGTCGTTTATGGCTTGAATGCGGGTAAAAAAAGCACCCCGCAGACGCGGGGTGCACGAGAAAATGCTTACATGTTGCGGTATGCAATATCGCTGCGGCGCTGAGAACCGGCAAAATCCACCCTGGCGGCTTCTGCATGTGCGGCGGTACGGGCAGCCTCCAGCGTATCTCCCTGTGCCACGATGGCCAGCACACGCCCGCCATTGGTCACCCAGCCCTCCGGGGTCTTTTTCGTACCGCAGTGGAACACGCGGGCCCCGCAGGCATCCAACCCGGAAATGACATCCCCGGAATGGGAGGAGGCAGGATACCCAGCAGAGGCCAGGATGCAGCAAACGCTCCAGCCGTTATCAAAGGAAATCAGTTCGGGAGAGAACTCTCCCTTCGCGCCGGCCAGGCAGAAAGAAGCCAAATCACCGCGCAGTAGCGGCATCACCGCCTCGCACTCGGGGTCTCCGAAGCGGCAGTTGTACTCGATGACTTTGGGGCCGTCCGGCGTCAGCATCAGTCCGAAATACAGGAATCCGCGATACGGCAGTCCATCTGCCTGCAACCCGCGCACCGTCGGCGCCACAATCGTCTCCTCAATGGTCTGCAGAAGCTCCGGCGAGGCCAGCCGGCGGGAAGCCACCGCTCCCATGCCGCCGGTATTGGGTCCCTCATCGCCGTCCATCAGGCGCTTGTAATCACGCGCCGGGCAGAGAATCAGGTACTTGTCATCACAGATGGCGCCAAAGATGGAAATCTCCGGGCCGGTGAGGAACTCCTCCACCAGCAGGCGACCTTCGCCAAAGCGCTTTTCGATGAACACCTCGCGCAGGAACTCCTCCGCCGAAGCGGCATCCGGACAGACAGCCACGCCCTTACCGGCAGCCAGGCCATCGAACTTCAGCACCGTGGGATATTTCCCGCCGATGGCGGCAATCGCTTCATCATATCCGGCAACAGCCGCCGCCCCGCCCGTGGGAATACCGTGACGCAGCAGGAAATTCTTGGCAAATTCCTTGGATGCCTCCAGCTGGGCACTCTCCTTGGGCGGGCCCCAGCAGGGAATCCCCAGAGCCGCGCAGCGGTTTGCCAGCCCTTCGCCCTTGACCAGATAACTTTCCTCACCTGCAACACAGAGATCCACCTGCTGCTCCACCATCCACTGCATCAGACCATCAAAATCCGCCGCATCGATACGCGTGGCGGTCTCGCAAATGGCATCGCTGCCCGGGAACGAGAAAATCTGCGGCTTGCAGGGGCTTGCAGCCAGCGTCTCCACGAGCGCCTGCTCGCGCCCACCTTTTCCGATAACGGCTATTTTCATGCTGCCGCTATTCTACACCAGGCACACACATTCTGGCAAGCCCTAAATGGCAAAAGCGCCGTCTTAACGACGACGCCTTTTGCGGATTACCAGGCGGCGGGAGCTCTTCCTGCCCTTGCCGTAACGCTTGTTGCGGGCCAGCCACGACCGGCGGCTGTATCGCTTTTTCGAACGATGATAAGAACGATCCTTCGGCAAATGAGCCACCACGGCAGCCGGCACCTCAATGCTGCGCTTGCCGGCGTCCGCCCCGGCTTTCATGTAGGTAGCCTGCGTGCAACTTTCAATGGCTACCGGCATACCGCGATGCACACGCCGGTACAAATCCACTATGTCATCGCTCTTCATGCGAATGCAGCCATAGGAAGCCGGGCGACCGATATTGCGCTCTTCCGGCGTACCATGGATATAGATACGGCGGCCATGAGAATTCCGATTGAACGACTCCAACCCGGCCAGCTGAATCACGCGGGTCACAATGGGGTCGCGCCCGTAGGCATCCACTCCCACGACCTCGCCGGTCGGGTTGCATCCCTTGAACACCATCCCCTTGGGCTGTCCCTCACCTTTTTTATCCGAAACCGCGTGAATACCCAGCGGTGTACGGCGGCTGCCATAAGTAGCCCCGATTCCGAACTTGGACGAACTGATGGGATAATCCTTCACCTTGCGCCCCTTGCTGAATACGGTCAACTTCTGGTCACAGAGAGTAATGGCCACGCCGTCACGCACCACAGCACGAGGCGGGATATCCCGGCCGTAGCGGCCGGATTGGCAGGAAGCCAGCAGCGAACAGGCAGCCAGAGCCACACCGGCCAGTGTCCGCAATGTAAAACGAATCGGCATAGAGTGATACGAAAAAAAGTGATACGTTGAGTGATTTCTCTCCCTTACGCTGCCCTCGCTGCCCGGCGGCGTTGAATAACACCGTCAATCAGGCGTCCCAGCGAGCAGAACCCGGTGTAGAAGAAGCCCAGGAATGGGGCGGTCAGCACAAAGCCAAGGTAGTTCCCCCCCATCAGGTTCTTCACCTCAATCCAGGCGAAAAAGCATCCGAACATCAGTTCCAGCACGGGAACCAGCACGGACTTGAGCGCCTTGTACCCCGCTGCGCGTTTCTCTATGGAAAGCGCGCCCTGGTTCGATTCGCCGAACTTCGGGGTACGAACAAACTCGCTCTTCTGACCGAACACAGCCTCCAGAACAGCCTTGGCATTATTCACCGCCATACCGATACCCAGAGCCAGCAGCGGCAGAAGCAGAGGGAACACCATCCACCAGCGGCGCGGCTTCACAATAGCCTCTGCCAGCACATAGAACGCACAAACGGATATCGTTGCCAGGAAGAACAGCGAAAAAGTCAGCACCAGCATCTGGGGAGAATCCCAGGACCATTCCCCGGACGGAGCAATGGTACCGGCACCGATGGGCAGCACCAGGAAACAGAGCAGCACCAGCACCAGGTAGGAATAGTTACAAGTCAGGTGGGTCGTGGCCTCCAGTTTAGCTTTGAGCGGAGCCGCAGAACGCCAGATATCAAAGAACATCTTCTGACAGACCTGAATGCAGCCCTTGGTCCAGCGATGCTGCTGCGCCTTGAAGCCGTCCATATCCTCCGGCAGCTCGGCGGGAGTCACATAATCATTCAGGTACACGAAGCGCCAGCCTTTCATCTGCGCGCGGTAGGAAAGATCCATATCCTCGGTGATGGTATCATGCTCCCAGCCACCGGCATCATAAATCGCGCTCTTGCGCCACACCCCGGCCGTACCGTTGAAGGTGAAGAAACGCCCGGAGCGGTTGCGGCAAGTCTGTTCCAGCGCAAAGTGACCGTCCAGGAACACACTCTGCAGGCGCGTCAGCAGGTTATGGTTGCGGTTGATATGTCCCCAGCGGGTCTGGACCAGCGCAATCTGCGGGTCTGTGAAGTAGGGCATGGTCACCTTCAGAATATCCGGCTCAGGACGGAAGTCTGCATCAAGAATCAGCAGGAACTCACCCTTTGCCACCTCATCCGCAGCCTCCAGAGCACCCGCTTTGTATCCGGTGCGATCCGTACGGTGCAGGCAGACAATGTCGAATCCCTGCGCCTTGTAGTACTCCACCTGTTGCTGACAGAGTTCATAGGTATCGTCCGTAGAGTCGTCCAATATCTGAATCTCCAGCTTATCCTTGGGGTAATCAATGGCCGTCACCTTGCGAAGCAGGCCTTCCACCACAAACTTCTCATTGAACATGGGCAGCTGAATCGTCACCGGCGGCAGCTCATCCCACTGTCCGGCTGGTTTCGGCACATCCTTACGGTGCCGGAAGTACAGCATCACCATCAGCAGACGGTGAAATCCATAACCGGCAAGTGCCATCCAGACAAAAAAGTACGCAACGAGCCAACAGAGGGTAAACCAGTATTGAAAATTTTCCATATTTCCGTGGGGTGATGTGAGTAGCGGACAAAAGAAACAGCGCCCTTTCTCCGCCTATTTTTTCACGTCAGCAACGCGCTTGCTGCTTGACGCGCGCAAATAGTAATGTAAACTGTTTGCGGAGTCAAGTCTAAATTATCTCGCACCACCCACTTCATCACCATGAAAATGAACCGTCTTCTTTTTTCTGCAGCTTTCATCTGCGCGATGTCTGTCTGTGCACAGGAAGTTCCTGAACCCGAAGAGACAGATGTTGTCGCTGCTGATGTCATGGAAGGTGGTGCTCCCGATGATATCTTTGCCTGCGAGGAAGAACGCCGGGTCGGCGAGGTTCCGGCAATGTTCCGGGACGATTCCATGCTGGATGAATCCCACTCCAACCAGGAGCTGGGCATCAATGTCTACACGGCTCCGTCCATCAGCAAAATTTTTGCCCAGCTGGATGATTTACCCGCCATACCGGAGCCCTATGTTCTGCGCAAGCGTCCGGAAAAGCTGCCGATTGATGCCGGGTCTCTGGCGCTGGAGATGGGGTATCTGCTGGCGGATGGCTTCATCGCCGTGCGCAGCGGCCACATGAACGACATCAAACCCATCGCGCTGGATCTGACCCGCTACGGCAAGGCCATGGGTGTGGGGGACAAGATGAATGTCCACTCCGCCGCCCTGCTGGAACACGCGGAAAAAGGCCAGCTGGAGGAATTCAAGCGCATCCTGGCATCCACCCAGAGCGATGTCAACGAAGAGCTCACCGCCCTGCGCGACCCGGATTTATCCCACCTGCTGGCACTCGGAGGGTGGGTGCGCGCGCTGGATGCCGCCGCCGCCGCCATTGAATCCAGGTTTGACACCCGCCGGGCTGCCGCCATTTTCTACCCGGAGGCTCCGGAATACTTCAACGAAATCCTGCAGGGGCTGGCGCCGCGCACAGCTCGCAAACTGAAGCTCGACGAGATGCGGCTCCTGCTCGAACAGCTCACCGGGCTGATGACCCTTGCTCCGGGCGAAGCCCCCACACCGGAAAAGGTCCGCGCCATCCACCAGACCGTTTTACGCATCTCCACCCTGGCCGTGGGAGAAGGCTATGAGCACTAACTCCCGCACCTTGCCGGTTCGGGATTGTCTGGACATGGGCATTGCCGTTTCGGGTATCCGCATCGCGCGGAATCCGCGCCCGGTATATCAGCTCATCTTCCGGCTCCGCATGAACAACAAAGGAAACCGCAGCGTACGCCTCCTGGGGCGGAAATGGATACTGCGTGAGCGTGGCGGCAGGACTCGCATCATCGAGGCAGCCAACGTGTTCAACCAGCAACCGGTACTGACTCCCGGTGCCGTGTTTTCCTGCGGCGGATGCCAGGAATTCGATACCCCCCCGTTCGCTGCGGAGGTATGCTTCTTTGGCACGGATTCCCGCAATCAGGCCTTTATCACCCCGCCTCTGGCATTTCCCCGCCGCTGTTTCACCCTTCCCTGGTGACCCCAATCATCTCAACCCGACACAACACACACATGTTAATCGCCCCCTCCATGCTCGCCTGTGATTTTCGTCACATCGGACCGGAAGCAGTGCGCGCCCTCAACGCCGGCGCCGACTGGCTGCACCTCGATGTGATGGATGGTTCCTTTGTGGACAACATATCCTTCGGCCCGGACATCTGTGCCGCCATTCGCAACAGCGTCCCGGCAGATGCCTATCTGGATGCGCACCTCATGATTGATGCGCCGGATCACTACCTGCCACGCTTCCTCAAAGCCGGTATGAACATGATTACCATCCATGTGGAGCGTGAAGGCGCGGTCGATTTGCACGCCACCCTGGCCGCCATTCGCGCAGGCGGGGCACAGGCCGGCCTCGCCGTCAATCCCGCCACCCCCGTGGAAAAGGTGCTGCCCTACCTGGCAGAGCTGGATATGGTGCTGGTCATGAGTGTGGTGCCCGGCTTCGGAGGCCAGAGCTTCATGGGTGAGGTACTGGACAAAGTGCGCACGCTGGATGAGCAGAGGAAGAAGCACGGACTCAACTTCATCATCCAGATGGACGGCGGTATCGGCGCCGCACAGGCTCCGCTCTGCAAGGAAGCCGGCGCGGACTGTCTGGTGGCCGGTTCCTCCACCTTCCGTGCGCCGGATATGGCGGCCGCCATTGCTTCCATGAAATAATCTGCTGACTCATTTTCCCCATGGACAATGGCACCAAAAGCCTGCTGAACGTGCTGCTGAGCGTCCTGGCACCCGTACTCATTCTGGACCACTGTTCCACCTCCGGCCCCGGGTTGCTGGAGCTGGGCACCACCCGGGCCATGATTGTGGCGCTCTCCCTGCCGCTGGGTTGCGGCGTGTGGATGTTTCTGGAAAAACGCAGAATTGACCCCATCACGCTCTTCGGGCTCATGGGCACCATTCTCACCGGCGTAGTCACCATCTACGCCAACACGGGAGACGGCGCCGCCATCCGCCCGGACACCCCCTGGTGGTATGCCGCCAAGGAAGCGCTCATCGCCGCTCTGCTGGGCGGCGCCATGCTGGTCACCGCCCGCCGCCGCGATTCCATGCTGCGGCTGTTCATTTACTCCGACAGCCTGTTTGACATCCCCCGCATCGAAAAGACCATACAGGCAACCGAGCAGACCGCGGCCTACCATCGTCTGCTGTGGAAAGCCAGCTCGTTCACGGCCTCCACGCTCTTCTTTTCTGCCATTGCCAATTTCTGTCTGGCGCTGTACTTCCTGCTGCCGGTACTGAATCAACCGGCAGAAAAGCAGGTTCTGGAGTACAACTACGCCGTGAGCAGCATGACCTGGTGGGGCTACCTCGTCATCGGTGTGCCGCTCATGATTACCCTCATTCTGGTGATGCGTTACCTGCTGCGCAGCCTCGGTGAGCTCACCGGGTTGGATCGAGACTCCCTCATGGTGCGCTGACCATCGACCGGAGAATTCAAAAAGGGGGCTGCTGTGTTGACGGCAGCCCCCTTTTTTGATACCGGATTGGTACTTACTCACCTCCGGCGGCGGCGGACAGCCAATCCGGCCAGCGCCAGCAGACTCAATGTTGCTCCGGCAGGCTCAGGCACCGACTCGACAGTACGCGCAGTGCGCATGCCTGAAACACTATCAAAGGTGAAGTCTGCATTATCATATGAGGGAATACCCACCAATGATATCGTGCTCTCCTTGAAAGAAATTCCTGCACCAATCAATTCGTCTTTACCATCATCCGAATCGGTAATCCATGCCTTGGTCAACTCTATACCATTATCCGTTTCATTATACTCCACCCCCCAAAGAGTAAAGGCATGAGCAGAGTACCCCCCTACCGACAGCGTAAGAGCATAGCCGGAAGCAATGGCATCCACAATGCTGCGAGCAAAAGCATACGAATCATTACTATTGCTCGCAACCAAAATGGGATTCTCATTGGTGTTGTAAACAAGGTTTAAAAAGCCCCCGCTCTCCAACGCTCCCAAACCGTTGCTCTTATCATACATATCGTAATCTTTGTAACCGTCTAAAGTATTACCTCCGTTAATCCACCAGTTTATGCCTTCTTTTGTCCATCCGCCTTCATCCTTAAACACCCCCTGAAAGGTTGTCCACACCTTGGAGCCATAAAGATTCTTGTTTACCACAGACGCTGCCGTGCTCGAAGTGAGCAAATCCTTATTCTGATCCTGCCACCAGGCAATCACATTACTGGATGCAGCAGCCCAGCACATGCCATAGACCGTACCGAATGACAAATCAGCTTCGTTTTTGTTATAATCATACCAGCCGACATACTCCGACCCGTTGTAGTACACCCCCGGAGCAAACACCTCTGCCGCATGAACCGCAGAAGCCATCAACAGACAAGTAAGAAATAAAGAGCGCATAAGAGTAAAAAAACTGTTATCTGTAGTGTACAGGATAAGCCGGAACGTGTCAATCCCCTAATCTGGAATTGATGAGGTATCTCAACGATTTGGGACACGTATCCGTAAAACGCCCGGTACAGTTGCCTGTACCGGGCGGATTGAAGCTATTGGCAGCGATGAGCCTTATCAGTCGTCGGAGCCCACGGAGATGGTGTCATCGGGCATGGGCAGATCCTCCTCGTCGTCCATGTAGGTGGAGCGGGGAATGGGCGTTGCGCCCGGAGCAGCCTCGACCACGATGTTGCGGTACTTGTTGAAGCCGGTACCGGCCGGTATGAGGTGGCCCAGAATGACGTTCTCCTTGAAGCCTTCCAGCATATCCACCTTACCCAGCGTGGAGGCCTCGGTGAGCACACGCGTGGTGTCCTGGAAGGAAGCGGCAGAGATGAAGGAATCCGTCTTGAGGGAGGCCTTGGTGATGCCGAGCAGGATGGGCTCGTAATCCGCAGGACGACCGTTCATGGACATCGTCTCCTTGTTGATGCGGCTGAGGGTGGTGCGATCCACCTCATCGCCCCAGAGGAGGCCGGTGTCACCCGGGTCCTTGACGCGAACCTTGCGGAGCATCTGGGACACGATGATTTCAACGTGCTTGTCGTTGATTTCCACACCCTGCACGCGGTACACCTGCTGCACCTTGTTCACGAGGTGCTCCTGCAGGGCTTCCTTGCCGCAGATGCGCAGGATTTCATCAGAGGCTTCCGTACCGTCGGAGAGCGGCTCACCGGCGCGCACGAAGTCTCCGTCATGCACGATGATGTGGCGATCCATGGGCACAAGGTGCTTGCAGGAGATGGTTCCCTCGTTCTCATCGCGCTCCTCCAGCTTGGCAGAGCGGCGACGGCGCTTGGTGGCAGCCTCGCGGGCCTCGGCATCGCGATAGATGGTCACGACCTTCTTACCGCGAATCATGGCGTCATCGATGGCGACGATACCGTCCATCTCTGCCAGTGTGCAGGTATCCTTCGGGCGGCGGGCTTCGAAGAGCTCAGCCACACGGGGAAGACCACCGGTAATATCGTTCGTCTTCTGCACCTTGCGGGGAGTCTTGGCCAGCTGCGTACCGGCAGAAATCTTCTGCTTGTCATTCACCACAAGGTAGGCACCCGTGGGAATGGCGTATACGCGGGGCTTGTCCTTGGCGGAACCGGGCTTGGCGGTGTGCACAATCACACGCGGAGCCAGATCCTGACGGTGGTCGATGATGACGGTCGTACCCTTACCGGATTCGGAGTGCACGGAGTCCGTGCGACAGGTAATACCCTCAATCATGTCCTGGAACTCAACCGTACCGCTCACTTCGGAGATGACCGGAATGGCAAAGGGATCCCATTCAGCGATGGTCTGACCGGGCTCCACCTTGTCGCCGTCCTTCACACGAAGCACAGCACCGAGGGTCAGCGAGTAGGATTCAATTTCCTTACCCTCCTCGTCATAGACCTTCACGCCGCCGTTCTTGCAGAGCACGACCATGTTGCCGTTTTCATCCTCCACGCAGCGGCCACGCAGGTTCTCGTCATAGATGACGCGACCGGCAGACTTGGCCACATACTCCGGACGGTTGGCAGCAGCCGTAGCAGTACCACCCACGTGGAAAGTACGCATGGTCAGCTGAGTACCGGGCTCACCGATGGACTGAGCCGCAATGATACCCACGGCTTCACCCACCTTCACGCTCTTGCCGGTGGCCAGGTTGAGGCCATAGCACTTGGCGCAGCAGCCCTTGGACAGGTCACAGGTCAGCACTGAACGTACCTTCACCTTCTCGATGCCCACGTTCTCAATCTTCTTGGCGGCCTCGTCGGTGATGATTTCATTCTTCGCCACGATGAGCTGACGCGTGGTCGGGTCAAAGATGTCATCACAGGTGACACGGCCATAGATACGGGTGGAGAGGGAGGCGATTTCGTCCTCACCATCATAGATGGCGGTCATGGTGATACCGTTCTCCGTACCGCAATCGGTGTCGCGGACGATGACGTCCTGAGCCACGTCGACGAGTTTACGGGTCATGTAACCGGAGTCAGCGGTCTTCAGAGCCGTATCGGCCAGCCCCTTACGGGCACCGTGGGTGGAGATGAAGTATTCCAGCACGGAGAGACCCTCACGGAAGTTGGAGGTAATGGGGCGCTCGATAATCTCGCCGGAGGGCTTGGCCATCAGGCCTCGCATACCGGAGAGCTGCTTAATCTGAGCCTTGTTACCACGGGCGCCGGAGTCCACCATCATGTAGAGCGGGCTGGCCACGGCAGAGCCGCTGTTGTACTCCAGCTTGGTGTAGAGGTCCTTCTGGATGGCATCGGTCGTGGAGGACCAGATGTTCACCACCTTTTCATAGCGTTCGCCGTTGGTGATGAGGCCTTCCTCATACTGCTCGGTCACCTTGGCAACCTGCTCGTAGGCGTCGGCAATCATCTCATCCTTACCCTCGGGCACCACCATGTCCACGATACCGATGGAGCAGCCGGAGCGGGTGGCTTCCTTGTAGCCCAGGGACTTGAGGGCGTCCAGGGTCTCCACGGTGCGCTTCTGACCGCAGGCCTGGTAGCAGCGCCAGATGATTTCACCCAGCTGCTTCTTGCCGACGTTGCGGTTGATGTAGCCGATTTCATCCGGCCAGATTTCGTTGAAGCGGACACGACCGGCGGTGGTGACGATGGTCTTGCGGCCGACGTTCTCCTGGTTGAAGGAGAGCTTGTCGAAAGCCTCGCCTTCCTTGCCGTAATCCGGGTTCTTGAGACGAATCCACTCGTGGTAGCCGATCTTGCGTGCAGCAATGGCGAACTCCACTTCGGAGATGGACTCGAAGAGGGGCAGCAGATGCTGGTTATCCTGCTTCTCCTTCACTTCCTTGGCGCGGGTGTGCGTCAGGTAGTAGGAACCCAGAATGATATCCTGAGTCGGGGTGCAGATGGGCTTGCCGGAGGCGGGCGAGAAGATGTTGTTGGGAGCCAGCATCAGGAGGCGGGCTTCCAGCTGGGCTTCCACACTCAGCGGCACGTGCACGGCCATCTGGTCACCGTCGAAGTCAGCGTTGTACCCCGTGCACACCAGCGGGTGCAGACGGATGGCGCTGCCTTCAATCAGCACAGGCTCGAAAGCCTGGATGGAAAGACGGTGCAGCGTAGGAGCACGGTTCAGGAACACGGGGTGGCCCTTGGTCACCTCTTCCAGAATATCCCACACGATAGCCTCCTTGCGGTCAATCATCTTCTTGGCAGAGCGCACGGTGTGCACATAGCCCATCTCCTTGAGGCGATGGATGATGAACGGTTCAAAGAGGTTGAGAGCCATCTTCTTGGGCAGACCGCACTGGTTCATCTTGAGGTGCGGGCCAATCACAATCACGGAACGGCCGGAGTAGTCCACACGCTTACCGAGCAGGTTCTGACGGAAGCGACCGCTCTTGCCCTTCAGCATGTCGGAGAGGGACTTCAGCGGGCGGTTGCCGGCGCCGGTCACGTGGCGACCGTGGCGACCATTGTCGAACAGGGCGTCCACAGCCTCCTGAAGCATACGCATCTCATTGCGCTTAATCACCTCCGGGGTCTGGAGAGCGGCCAGCTCGCGCAGACGGTTGTTACGGTTGATGACGCGGCGATACAGGTCGTTCAAATCGCTGGTGGCAAAGCGGCCGCCGGGCAGCGGAACGAGCGGGCGCAGGTCCGGGGGAATCACCGGCAGCACGGTGAGCACCATCCACTCCGGATGGCAGCCGCTGCTGCGGAAGCCCTGGGCCAGCTGCAGGCGCTTGGCCAGCTTGCGCTTGTTCTGCTTGGAGTTGGTCTTCTCCATCTCCTGGCGCAGCTCGTCAATGAGGGCGTCCAGATCAATCGTCTTGAGAAGCGTCTGGATGGCGGCAGCACCCATGGCGGCCTCCGGTGCATCATCACCGTAGTCCTCCACCAGCTCGTCGTACTCCTCTTCCGTGAGAATCATGCCGCGCTCAATGCCGTTCACGCCGCGGGGATCCGTCACGATGTAGTCCTCGTAGTAGATGACGCGCTCCAGGTCACGGGCCGTCAGGTCCAGCATGAGGCCGATGCGGCTGGGCATGCACTTGTAGAACCAGATGTGGGTCACGGGCACGGCCAGGTTGATGTGGCCCATGCGCTCGCGGCGCACACGGGAGGTGGTCACCTCCACACCGCAGCGGTCACAGATCATGCCCTTGTTCTTGGCGCGCTTGTAGCGACCGCAGGAGCACTCCATGTCGCGGGTAGGCCCGAAGATGCGCTCGCAGAACAGGCCGCCCTTCTCCGGCTTGAACGTGCGGTAGTTGATTGTCTCAGGGTTCTTGACCTCGCCGCTGGACCAGTTGAGGATATCCTCCGGGCTGGCCACGGTGATGCAAACCTGGTCGAAGTTCTTGGCCTTCTCGTTGTTAAGGTCGTTAAAAGACATATTATGTGGTGTTTTTAGATTGTTGGTGCCACCCGGGCTGTTGAGACCCGGGCAGCGGTTACAGGTTTACATCTTGTATCAGGCGTCATCGTCCTCGTCATCCTCGGATTCTTCCACCTCATACACCTCGGAATCATCATCGTCGTCATCGCCGAACACATCAAAATCGGCGTCGTCGGACAAATCATCATCCAGGTCATCGTCATCGCCTGCAAGCAGGGCGAAGAGGTCGTCCGTGGTCTGCGGAGCATTCTCGCGGTCGCGTTTCTCCGTGGGCTGGACGTTGAGGCAGAGAGCCTGCATTTCCTTGATAAGCACGTTGAAGGATTCGGGGGTACCGGCTTCCAGCGAGTTGTCGCCCTTGACGATGTTCTCGTAGATACGGGTACGGCCCTGAACGTCGTCGGACTTGACGGTGAGGAGCTCCTGCAGCGTGTAGGCTGCACCGTATGCCTCCATGGCCCACACTTCCATTTCACCGAAGCGCTGACCGCCGTGCTGAGCCTTACCGCCGAGGGGCTGCTGGGTCACCAGCGAGTATGTACCCACGGCACGGGCATGCACCTTGTCCGCCACCAGGTGGTTGAGCTTGAGCATGTAGGTGTAACCTACCACCACCGGGTAGTGGAAGTACTCACCCGTGAGGCCGTCGATGAGGCGGCTCTTACCGGCCACGCTGCCGTCCTTGCCATCACCCACCCAGGAGAATCCGGGCATCTTCTTGGCCTGGCTCATGTAGTCCCAGATCTGGGATTCCTCGATACCGTCGAACACCGGGGTAGCCACCTTGAAGCCGAGAGCCTTCGCGGCAACGCCGAGGTGAGCTTCCAGCACCTGCCCCACGTTCATTCGGGAAGGCACGCCCAGGGGGTTGAGGATGATATCCACGGGAGTACCGTCTTCCAGGTAGGGCATATCTTCCACGGGCAGGACTCGGGAGCACACACCCTTGTTACCGTGACGACCGGCCATCTTGTCACCCACACCCAGCTTGCGCTTGGTGGCGATGTAGACCTTCACCTCGGTCACGACACCGGGGTCCATCTCCGCACCGGCTTCAATCTGGTCGAGCTTGATGTCGCGCTCGTCATCCAGTTCAGCGAAGCGGGGTTCATAGCTGTTGATGATTTCGAAAATCTGGTTACGCACCGGGCTTTCGTTCATCTCTATCTGGTCATGATAGACGGCCAGCTTGCGCAGCAGAGTCTTGGTAATCTTGCGGTTGGCGGGGATAATCACCTCATTCGTACCGGCGCGGGTCACCTCCAGCGGAATCTTCTCGCCGAGCAGGCGGTCAGAGAGCTTGCTGGTGAGCTGCTCAATGAGGGCATCGCGGTCGCGCTCGTACTCGGCGTCCACCTTCTTGCGCTGCTTCTGGCTTTCCTTCTCCAGGTCAACGGCGGGAGAACCGGGGGCGGCAGAGCGCACCACGCGAACATCCATCACCACACCTGTGGTGCCCGGGGGCACACGCAGAGAGGTATCCTTCACATCCGCAGCCTTCTCACCGAAGATGGCGCGCAGCAGGCGCTCCTCGGGGGCTAGGTCGGTCTCGCTCTTGGGGGTAATCTTACCCACCAGGATGTCGCCGGGCTTCACCTCAGCACCGATGCGCACCACACCATCGCTGCCCAGGTTCTTGAGAGCGTCATCGCCCACATTGGGAATATCGCGGGTGATTTCTTCCGGGCCGAGCTTGGTATCGCGGGCCTTCTCCTCGAACTCCTCGATGTGGATGGAGGTGTAGGCATCTTCCTGCACCAGACGCTCGGAGATAATGATGGCGTCCTCGAAGTTGTAGCCGTACCAGGACATGTAAGCCACCAGCACGTTGCGGCCCAGAGCCAGCTCACCGCCGTCGGTACAGGGACCGTCGGCCAGCACATCGCCGGGCTTCACCACGTCGCCGCGGGAAACGATGGGCTTCTGGTTGATGCAGGTGGAAGCGTTGGAGCGCATGAATTTGCGCAGCTGGTACACATAGATACCCTTCTCGGGGTCGGTCTTGACACGCTCCGGCTCGCTCAGCCAGGTGTTGGGAGACACCGGCAGCTCACCATCGGGAGTCGTCACGATGTATTCAGCCGTGGCGGAGGCCACGATACCACCGGCGAGAGCGCACACCACGGAGCAACTGTCGCGGGCGCACTTGGCCTCAATACCGGTACCCACCAGCGGAGCCTGATTCACCATCAACGGCACACCCTGGCGCTGCATGTTTGCACCCATGAGGGCACGGTTGGCGTCGTCGTGTTCCAGGAAGGGAATGAGACCGGCGGCAATGGAGATAATCTGCTTGGGCGACACGTCCATGTACTCCACGCGGCGGGGGTCAACCTCAATGAATTCGCCGTGCTGGCGAGCCGTCACGCGGGAACGGGTGAAGTGGCCGGTGCCGTTATCGTTGTCCAGCGGGTTGTTGGCCTGTGCGATGAGGTGGTACTCCTCCTTATCGGCGGTCAGGTAAACCACCTCATTGGTCACCACGACCTCAACGTCCACGACCTCGCCCTTGGCGTTCTTCTTCTCAATCTGCTTCACACGGCGGAACGGCGTCTCGATGAAGCCGTACTCATCTATGCGTGCATAGGTGCAGAGTGAGTTGATCAGACCGATGTTGGGACCTTCAGGGGTCTCAATGGGGCATATACGGCCATAGTGGGACGGGTGCACGTCTCGCACCTCGAAGCCGGCGCGGTCACGGTTCAGACCGCCCGGGCCCAGTGCGGAGAGACGGCGCTTGTGGGTCAGCTCTGCCAGCGGGTTAATCTGATCCATGAACTGGGAGAGCTGGCTGCGGCCGAAAAAGTCACGCACCACGGCGCTGAGGGCCTTCGGGTTGATGAGCTTGCTGGGCGTGATATCCGTGCGGGTGGTGTCGCAAAGGGTCATACGCTCCTTGACCAGACGCTCCGTGCGGGCAAGACCCACGCGGCACTGGTTGGAAATGAGTTCACCCACGGCACGCACGCGGCGGTTGCCCAGATGGTCGATATCATCCACCTGCCCATCGCCATTCTTCAGGCGCAGCAGGTACTTGAGGGAGGCCAGGAAGTCAATCGGCTGGATGAGGCGGCAATCCTCAGGCACGTCCAGACCAAGCTTCTGGTTAATCTTGTAACGACCCACGCGGGTGAGGTCATAGCGCTTCTCGTCCTTGAAGAGACGATCCAGAGCCGTGGCAGCCTGCTGCACGGAAGAGGGGTCACCCGGACGGAACTTGCGGAAGATTTCCTTGAGCGCAGACTCGCGGTCGTGAGCCAGGTCCTTCTTGAGCGTCTTCACCAGCGTTTCTTCCTCGCGCTGGTCAATCACCTCAATTTCCTCAATGCCCAGCTCCTGCATCTTGCGGATGGTGGAGAGGCTCAGAGACTCGTAGGCCTTGGCAATGATGGTTGCCTTGCGGCCGCTCTGCTCATCGCCGAACTTGACATCCTCAAAGGGAATGAGGTATTCGAGCTCCTCTCCGGCCACTTCGGCCAGACGAAGCTTCTGGATGGTGTAGAACTGCTCCACGATGTCGCGGTCGCTCTCGTAGCCGAGATAGCGCAGGAACGTGGTGGCCAGGAACTTGCGGCGGCGGCGGCGGCGATCCAGGAACACATACATGAGGTCGCTCGTATCGAACTGCACCTCCAGCCAGGAGCCGCGGTCAGGAATGATGCGGAATGAGTAGATGTCCTTGCCGTTGGTATGCTGCGTCTTTTCGAAGCACAGACCGGGGGAACGATGCAGCTGAGCCACAATCACGCGCTCTGCACCGTTAATGACAAAGGTGCCGCGGTCGGTAATCATCGGGATTTCGCCCATGTACACGTTCTCATCGGCCGTGTAGTCGCCACACTTCAGACGGAACTTCACATACAGCGAGGCGCTGTATGTCTCACCGGCACGAATGGCCGCAAAATCGCTCGTCTTGGGCGGCGTAATCTCGTATGAGTCGTACTCCAGCCGAATCTGGCCGTCGTAACTCTCTATCGGGAAATGTTCGGAAAGAACAGCCTGGAGACCCATTTTGAGCCGTTTTCCCGGCTCAGTGAAACGCTGAAGGAATTCCTCGTAGGACTTAGTTTGAATCTCAATCAAGTTGGGCGGGTCAATGACCTCCTTGATTTTACCGAAACTGATTCGCTCTTGCTTGGGCTTGGACATGGAGTTGTCGGAGATGAGGTTGTGCACCTGGGCCACAGATGCGGGGTCGGCTTACGTTTGGTAAAACCGACCCGGAGCTTCCCGTGCCTTCCGGGCATTCCGAATGCCCCGGGTCGGTCTCACGCGCGCCTTGCGCGACGCGTACGTAAAAAAAGTTAATAAAAGTTAAGTTTTAGATTCAGAGACGATAAGACGCGAAGGCAGGGAGGAAGAGAAATTCCACCCTGCGATCGCGTACAACGAAAGGTTACTTGATAGTGACCTTGGCACCGGCCTTCTCGAGCTCGGCCTTGGCCTTCTCGGCGTCCTCCTTGGAGGCACCCTCGAGGATGACGGCGGGAGCGCTCTCAACGAGCTTCTTGGCGTCAGCCAGGCCCAGACCGGACTTAACAACGCGGACAGCCTTAATGACGGCAATCTTGTTGCCACCGGCGTCGGTCAGCTCAACGTCGAAGTCAGTCTTCTCCTCCACGGGCTCAGCAGCAGCGGCGGGGCCGGCAGCAGCGGCAACGGGAGCAGCGGCGGACACGCCCCACTTCTCTTCCAGCATCTTAACAAGCTCAGCAGCCTCCAGAATGGTCAGGGAGCCGAGTTCCTCAGCGATCTTATTGATATCAGCCATTGTAGTATTTTCTGTTGTAATTGGTTCTTGTCGCGGATGGGGGCTCCCCATCCATTTCAGTTCTCACCGGCCGGAGAGCCGACAGAGAGCCTAATTTCTTTTTCAGGCGGCGGGGCACTTGATAGCACACCGCCGCCATCTGTTCAAGTCTTTTTTTATTTTTTTTACTCTGCAGCCGGAGTTTCCTCGGTTGCACCACCATTTTCCTTGTCCACGTAGGCCTGAATGACGCGAGCCAGAGCGGCACCGGCGCCATTGATAGTGCCAAGCAGGGTGGCAAGGAGGATTTCGCGGCTGGGCAGATCGCCGAGAGCCTTGATCTTGTCGGGGCTCAGCTCAGCGCCGTCCAAGATACCGCCCTTCCAGGCAGCCTTCTTGGACTTCTTGGCAAAGCCGTTCACCACCTTGGCGGCGGCGCAGACATCGCTGTCACCCATGATGTAGGCCGTCTGGCCCTTCAGGCAGGCGGAGATGTCGGGCAGACCGGCATCCTTGATAGCCTTGGTCATGAAGGTGTTCTTGGCCACCATGCAGGAGGCACCGGCAGCGGCCAGGTCGGCGCGCAGCGTGGTGAACTCAGGCACGGTCACGCCGGTGTAGTCAATCACCAGCACGAACGGGGAAGCGTTAACCTTAGCCAGCAGGTTCTCAATGATGATGCCCTTATCGGCATTCACTTTCTTCTCAGTGCTCATAATGATTCGTTGCGGTTCAGGTTATTAGTTCTTGGAATACTCGACCTGGGCAATGGAAAGACCCGGGTTCATGGAGCTGGCCATCGTCACGCCGGCGATGTAGGCACCCTTCGCACCGGAGGGGCGAGCCTTCACAACGGCAGAGATGAGAGCGCGGGCGTTCTCCACAAGCTTGTCGCTCTCGAAGGAGAGCTTGCCCACTGCGGCAGAAATGTTGGCGTTGCGGTCAACCTTGAAGTCCACACGACCGGCCTTCACCTCGCGCACGGCCTTGGCGGTATCCTCCGTCACAGTGCCGGTCTTGGGGTTGGGCATCAGGCCGCGCGGGCCGAGCACGCGAGCAATCTTACGCACCTGGGCCATGGCATCCGGGGTGGCGATTGCGCTGTCGAAATCAAGATAACCTCCCTGGATTTCCTTGATGAGGTCTTCCAGGCCAACTTTCTCTGCGCCGGCTTCGAGGGCAGCCTGAGCGGCCTCACCCTGGGCGAAGACGATAACGCGGACATTCTTACCGGTACCATGAGGCAGGGCAACAGAGCCACGCACCATCTGGTCGGACTTGCGGGGATCCACCGTGAGGCGGAAAGATACGGTCACCGTGGGGTCGAATTTCGGAGCGGGGAAGCTCTTCATCACTTCCACAGCCTCCTCGACAGCGTAAGCCTTGCTGTTGTCAACAAGCTTGGCTGCCTCATTGTAGCGCTTGGAGCGTTTTGTAGACATAATTTTTAGCAGTACGTTCGGGTTTATTATTGAAGTTCCCTCCTGCAGAAGGGGGTTACATACCCTCGATTTCAATACCCATCTGGCGAGCCTGGCCGGCGATGATGCGGCAAGCGGCTTCCGGATCCTTGGTATTGAGGTCGGGCATCTTGATGTTGACAATCTCCATCAACTTATCCTTGGTGATTTTTGCCACCTTCTTCTTGTTCGGCTCGCCGGAGCCGGACTTGAGACCGGCAGCCTTCTTGAGAAGGTTGGCAGCCGGGGGCATCTTGGTGATAAAGTCGAAGGACTTGTCCTTGTATACGGTGATCACGACGGGAAGCACATCACCGGCCTGCTTCTGAGTCTTAGCATTGAACTCTTTGCAGAAGCCCATGATGTTCACACCGGCCTGACCAAGAGCAGGTCCCACGGGCGGCGAGGGATTCGCGGCGCCGGCAGGAATCTGCAGCTTAATTACTTTAACTACTTCTTTAGCCATGGTTTTGTTTTGTTGTTTTGCCGCCCTTCCCCGTTTTCACGATTCCGGGCAGCGGGAAGTATTTCGTTGGGCTCAGCCCTGTTCCTTTTCGTCCTCGGGCACCGGCTGCACCTGGGCGTAATCTAGGTCGAGCGGGTTGGAGCGGCCGAACATGTTGACGCCCACGCGCAGACGACCGCGCTCTGCATCCACCATTTCAACGATACCGCGCTCACCGGCAAAGGCGCCTTCCAGCACCACCACCTCTTCGCCCACGGTAAAGGCCACCTTGGGACGAGCGGCACCGCTGCGGCGCTCAATCTCGGCCATCAGCTCCTTCACGTCTTTCTCAGACATGGGCAAAGGCTCCTTGTTGCGGCCGCAGGCAAAGCTGATAACGCCGTCAACAGCCTGAATCTTGTACCAGGCATCGTTGTTGAGCGTGCCATCCGGACGACGAAGCGCAAAGTTCAGATACACATAACCGGGGTACAGCTTGCGCTCCACCACGTACTTCTTGCCTTTGCGGACGTCCTCAACCTTTTCCGTCGGAACCAGGGGAGGGCTCTGAAGCAGAGCACCCATCTCCTCATCTTCCTTGAAGAGACGGTTCAGATTTTCAACAGAGCGGCGCTCCTTGTTGGAGAGAACATGCAGCACATACCACTGATTCTTGGCGTCAGGGATAGCGCGACCGGCTCCGGCTTTGCGTTCGTGCAGACGAGACATGGTTACCGTTCGAAAAAATTAAAATTTTCAGGAGAAAAGCAGAATAGCGCGATTCACTACTGCTGCCAGCACATAATCAAAGAATGCCACGTAGCCGCCCAGCAGCACCATGGCCACCAGCACCACCAGCGTGGACCCCCACAGTTCTCGGAATTTCTTGAACCCGGTCACCTTCGGGTCACTTTCCCAAGGCCAGGAACACTTCTTCAGCTCGCCTTTCAGGGCGGATATGTATTGGGAAATCTTGCGGAACATCTGCGTTTTGATTCTATGTAGGGGATTTTTCGAGAAAAAAAAAGAGGAAGGCTGGCAGGGTAAGAGAGACTCGAACTCCCAACACGCGGTTTTGGAGACCGCTGCTCTACCAATTGAGCTATTACCCTATAACCTTGCTCTGTACTTTCGGCCGGGTCAGGAAAGGGTGCCCTGTTCCGGGCACCCTTCCCCGGGCCGAGGTCTCATTCCTTTATCGGAATGTAACCCGATTTAATTTTGGAGATTTACTCCCAGGATTACTCCTGGATCTTGGCAACCTTACCGGCGCCCACGGTACGACCGCCTTCGCGGATAGCGAAGCGCATACCCTCTTCCATAGCCACCGGAGTGATGAGCTCAACAGTGATGGTCACGTTGTCACCGGGCATCACCATTTCAGTACCCTCGGGCAGAGTCACGGTGCCGGTCACGTCCGTCGTACGGAAGTAGAACTGGGGACGATAGTTGTTGAAGAACGGGGTGTGACGGCCACCTTCCTCCTTGGTCAGCACGTAAACGGCTGCCTCGAACTTGGTGTGGGGAGTCACAGAACCGGGCTTGGCGATAACCTGACCGCGAACGATGTCTTCCTTCTTGATACCGCGAAGAAGAACACCCACGTTGTCACCGGCCTCACCCTTGTCGAGAAGCTTGCGGAACATCTCGATGTCGGTCACGGAAGTCTTCTGAGTGGGACGGATACCCACGATTTCCACTTCTTCCATCTTGTTGATGATACCACGCTCGATACGACCGGTAGCCACAGTACCACGGCCGGAGATGGAGAACACGTCCTCCACGGGCATCAGGAAGGGCTTCTCAGTCGGGCGCTCAGGCGTCGGGATGTAAGCGTCAACAGCTTCCATGAGCTCAAGGATGGCAGCGGTAGCGTCAGCGTCGCCTTCCAGAGCCTTCACGGCGGAACCCTTCACGATGGGCAGGTCATCACCGGGGAAGTCGTAGGAGGAAAGAAGCTCACGAATCTCCATCTCCACGAGCTCAGCGAGTTCGGGGTCAGCGAGGTCCATCTTGTTCATGAACACCACGATGTAGGGAACACCCACCTGACGAGCAAGCAGGATGTGCTCACGAGTCTGCGGCATGGGACCGTCAGCAGCGGAGCAAACGAGGATAGCGCCGTCCATCTGGGCCGCACCGGTGAGCATGTTCTTCACATAGTCAGCGTGACCGGGGCAGTCAACGTGAGCATAGTGACGGTTTTCAGTCTCATACTCCACGTGTGCAGTGGAGATCGTGATACCACGCTCGCGCTCCTCAGGAGCGCCGTCGATCTGATCGTAAGCCTTGAACTCTGCCTGACCCTTTTCTGCAAGAACCTTGGTAATTGCAGCAGTGAGGGAAGTTTTGCCATGGTCAACGTGACCGATCGTGCCCACGTTCACGTGGGGCTTGGTGCGCTGGAATGATTCTTTGGCCATAATAGGAATTAATTTTGGGCTGCTTATTCTTGCATGAGTCAGAAGCTTCTGGCGGGATTTGAACCCGCGACCTCATCCTTACCAAGGATGCGCTCTACCCCTGAGCTACAGAAGCGTGGACTCTATCATCGCCCCGAGGGGCGTAAAAGCGGGCGAATTATACACAACTTCCCCCACCCCGTCAATGATTATTTCTCACTTTTTTCGTTTTTTTCGCCTTTTTCCGGCAAAAAAATCAGATTTTTCGCCCATTATTCCGGTAAAACAGCTGGAAAGTTAGCTTGAAAACCCTCTTGGTTAGGTGCAAACTGTCGGCCTATGAAGACACTGACTATCCTGTCTGTCGCCGCCATGATGGCCCTGCCCACTTTCGCAGACGACCACAAGGCGGACGCCGATAAAGCAAAAGAATGTGCAGCCGAGTGCAAGGTCGACTGCAAGGGTAAGGAATGCAAGACCGACAAACTGCCGCAGGAGTGCTGGCTGGATATTGAGACCATCACCGTGGAAGCCGAAAACGGCGACCCGCTGGCTCAGTACACCATTGCCTATCTCACCGACCAGGGCGTCAACATCCCCAAGGATGAAGCCAAGGCCAAAGAGATGTACACCAAGGCAGCTCCCGGCCTGATGACCGCCGCCGCCAAGGGCCACCCTGCCGCTTCCTTCGCGCTCGCGCACATGTACGCAGAGGGTAAGGGCGTGGAGAAGGACGCCAACAAGGCCGCCCAGTACCACAAGTGGGCCAAGCACTGCTGCAAAGACAAGAAAGACGGCAAGAAATGCTGCACCCCCGATAACAAGGACAAGCAGATGCAGCAGGCTGTCGATGCAGCCAACACTAATCCTGCCATCGACCAGAACTGATTAGTCCCGGCAGATTCCCCTGCCCAGCCCGCCCGGAATTGCAAGCCGGGCGGGCTTTAAAACCTGGGGTAACCCTCATAGTCAGGCGGATACAGCCTTTCGTTTTCCTGATCCCAGACACGCAGCACCTCTTCTGCCGCAGCAGACATCTCTGCCCGGCCCTCTCCCACCGGCACCAGCATCACCCCGACATGCCATTGCCCCTCTGCGGCAGGAGAAAAGAAGAATCGCGCCTCGGGCTGCACGGCAGCAAGCAGCCTGTTGAGCTCCGTAAAGCGGGAAAGCGGCAGCGCACCCAGCCTGGGCGGCCAGGAATGGATGTATACGCTATTCATGTTTTCAAAATAAGACAGCTCATAATCCCCCGTATACATCTGCACCGCCCGCAATCCGAAGAGCAGCAGCCAGACGGACAACACACCCAGGTAAATACGTTTGAGCAGTTTCATTGTCCGTTCCTTTCTTCTTCCTCACATTCAGCGAGCCACTGTTGCACCACCGTTTGCCAGTCCGTTTCGGGGATGCTGTCTCGCCACGCCAGCGCAGGGTACACATGCACCAGCTGCAAACCGCCCTCTTCCGTGGACACGGCCTGCATGCACTCCCGGTGGAAGAAGCAGGTCGCATCCACCCGCCAAAACCATGACGTTGTCGCTTTCAGCTTCTCGTTCAGCTCGGACACCTTTCTGGCCGTCAGAACATGCGGCGGCAGCGGCCCCAGAGGTATATATTCCACCTTTTGTGCCGCCGGAGTACACACTAATGATATATTACCGATAATCCACACCAGCGGAGCCAACAGCACCCAACCGACCACTTTCAGAAAGTTCACCATACGCCGGCAGCCTATCACGCAGCCGGCCCGGAGTCAACCGGCTTCTTCCGCTGTAACCCTTTTGTAACATTACGAGAGCAGAAGACTCACATTCCCGCCGCTAAAACCATTCCATTCCCCGGTGACTATTCATTTTTTTTCCATTCACAACCTTGACCCGAAAAAAAAGGAATGATAGAATGGCGGGCAGATATGACACCCGTGCAACTTTCTCCGCATGCCCTGAAACATGTTTCCGTACTGACGTTGCAGAACAATATTTACCCACTGCTGTCGCTCGGCTTGCACGCAACGGAGCCCCTCGCGGATGTGGCGGTGGAAGTTGATTATACACCGGCATACGTTCAGACGCAGATATGCCGGATAGACAGGGTGGAGGCCGGGCGGGAGGCAGCACTTTCCCTGCCGCCGGTGGGATATGAACACGAAAAGCTGATGCAGCTGGCAGAACCGGTGAAGGGCTCGATACGCATCACGGTTAAGGCGGGGAATGAAACGGTGCTCCGGAAGGAGTTGCCGCTCCATTGGCATCCGCATGACGCATGGGTGGGCGGGAATCGCTTCCCGGAACTGCTGGCAGCGCTGGTGCGCCCGAATGACCCGGCCATTGACCGGTTGCTGAACCGGGCGGGGGAAGAACTGCTATCGCGCGGTGTGACCTCCGGCTGGAACGGCTACGCCCTGCCCCGCAGCGGTATCATCAACCGCCTGCATGCCATCTGGAACACCGTGAGCCAATCCGGCATCAGCTATGCCCTGCCCCCGGAAAGCTGGCTGGATGACGGTCTGGGGCAGCGTGTTCGGCTTCCCTCCGCCATCCTGAGCCGAAACTGCGGCACCTGTCTGGATACCACGTTGATGCTGGCGGCAATGGCGGCACAGGCCGGGTTCAACCCCATCGTCATTCTGGTACGCGGGCATGCCTATCTGGGCGTGATGCTCAGGGACAACGCGCTTCCCACAGTAGTGGTGCAGGAAGCCGCCACCATCCGCAATCTGCTGCAGCTGGAAGAGCTGCTGCTGATGGAAACAACCCAACTCACCGGCTCCGCCTCCGGCAACCCCGTCTCCTTTGCAGAAACGCAGGCCACCGGACGCGATAACATCATGAAGCTGGCAGATGATGACTACTTCCTGGCGCTGGATATTGTTCGCATCTGGTCCACAGGGATTCACCCCATCGCCGCCACGCACGAAGAAGTCGCGGAGGAGCTGCTGCTGCCGATGAATCGGCGTGGGACGAGCGCGGCAGATGACTTTCTGGAGGAAGAAAGTGCCGCTCAGCGGGAAGAAGCCGAATCTCTGGTGGAAACCCGTCCACGCAGCCGCATGGAGACCTGGCAGCTCAAGCTGCTGGATTTATCGTTGCGCAACAACCTGCTCAATACCCGCATGGGCAGCAGTCAGCAAATCGGACTCTGCATCCCCGATGTGGCGCGCTTCGAGGACAAAATTTCGCGCAACACCGCTTTCCGTATCAAACCCATTCCCGAAACGCTCACCACCAGACTGGCGCGCAGTGAGAGTGATACCCGGCCCGAACTGTTGCGCAGCATGCAGCGCGAGCTCTCCGAGGAGATGTTCGGCAAGAACGAACTGCTGGCCACGGATGGTAAAAAAGCGCATTCCGAAGAGCGCCTCCGCCGCAGCCTGCAGAGCATCTATCTGGCAGCCCGGCACGATATGGAGGAAAGCGGCTCCAACACGCTCTACCTGGCCTGCGGCTTCCTGAAGTGGTATCGCCGGGGCGATACCGACAAGGCCCTGCTGGCGCCGGTTCTGCTCATTCCGGTGAAGCTGTCACGCCCGAGTGTGAAAGCCGGATTCACCCTGCGGAGCGCGGATGAGGAAACGCGCATCAACCTCACGCTGCTGGAGCTGCTCAAAACAGAGTTTGCCCTGCGGATTCCGGAGCTGGAGGGCGATTTACCCACCGATGCCAGCGGGCTGGACGTGCCGCAGATTTTCACCCTGCTGCGCCGCGCCATCCGCGAACTACCGGGCTGGGAGGTGGTGGAGGATTGTTCCCTGGGCATTTTTTCGTTCACCAAATATCTCATGTGGAAAGACATGGTGGACCGCCGGGAATCCCTCCTGAAAAACCCCGTGGTGGCCCACATCGCGGCCTCAGAGCGCAGCACTTTCCCGGAACAGAGCGATTTCCCCGAGCCGGCCAGGCTGGATAGCGAGGTAGACCCGCGCAAGGTGTTCACCCCGCTCTCCGCAGACTCCTCCCAGCTTTCTGCCGTTCTGGCAGCGGCTCGCGGAAAGAGTTTCGTGCTCATCGGACCACCCGGCACCGGCAAGAGCCAGACCATTTCCAACATGATAGCCCACTGTCTGGGGCATGGCAAAACGGTGTTGTTCGTGGCAGAAAAATCTGCCGCCCTTTCCGTGGTGCACCGTCGTCTCAAGCGCATCGGGCTCTCGGACTTCTGTCTGGAGCTGCATTCTTCCAAGGCCAACAAGAAGGATGCCCTTGCTCAATTCCGAGCCGCGATTGATGCCGCCACCCGCCCCACAGCCGGAACGGACTGGGGCAACACGGTGGACACCATGGCCACGCTGCGCCACACGCTCAACCTCCTGCCCCATGAGCTGCACCGCCCGCAGGCGGACGGCAGAAGCCTCTACAACGATATCTGCCTGCTGGCAGAGGAGAGTGACCACCCCGCCTTTATCCCCACCGCGGATTCCCCCCGGGAGATGACGGCCGCCCGCCGGGAAGAGCTCCGCGCCCTGGCCCGGAAACTGGCTCTGTACTACGCCCCGGTGTCTGATATGCTGCGCGGAGCCGCCGCTGCCGTGGCATCTGAGAACTATTCTTTTGAGTGGGAGGAAAAGCTGGCTTCCGCACTGCAGCGGATGATTGATTTGCGACGAAATGCTGCCGCTGTCTACCGCGAGCTGACCGCCGCCCTCGGTTCAGAAGCCGCAGACCTGCCGCCGGAATCTGCCTACGCGCTCAGCGGACTGTTCAGCGAATTGAGCAACCGCAGGAGCGCAGACTACACCTGCCTCTGCCCGGCACAGGCCTCTGCCACCCTCCGCAGGATGGAAAAAATCGCCGCCGCTGCCGCAGACTATCGCGAGCACGCCGCCGGACTTTCCCTCCCCTACCCGGAGAGCGCCCCGGATGATGCGGAGCTGGAACTCCGTTACACCGGGTGGAAAAAAGCTCAGCTCTCCAACTTCATCTTCCGTTTCTTCGGTCTCCGCAAGGCCCGCAAATACCTGCAAGTACTGGCATTCAGCCCGCAGAAACCCGACTGCCGCAACGATTTTGAACGGCTGCTGGCCATGAAGGCCGCGCGGGCCGACATCCGCCTTCACTCCACACCGGAGATGGAATTCCTGCTCCGCGGAACCGAGACTACCGATGCAGAGACGGCTCATGCCCAAAAACTGGCGGGGTATGCAGCCCACACCGCTCTGCCTCCGACGCTGGTGCAGCGCTTGCTGGGGTCTCCTGCTCTGCAGGATTCCCTGCGCCCCCATCTGAATGCCTGGAAACAGCTCCATGATACCTGCTCTGGAGCAGGAGGTCTCCGGCCTTATCCTTTGCCCGGTGGAGCATTTACCGCAGCACGGCTCCGACTGGAGCGGTCTGCTGGAACAGCGCGACCGCTGGCGCGAGCTGACGCTCTGGAACAAAGTGAAAGAAGAAGCCCGCAGCGCCGGTGCCGCGACTCTGGCAGAGCTGCTGTGTGATGAAATCGTTGCTCCGCAGCACCTGGAATCCGCTCTGCTGGTGAACCTGGCCCGCCGCCGTCTCCGCGCCGCTGCTGACGAGGTGGCAGTGCTCAACGAATTCACCCCCCGCGCCCACGAGGACACCATCGACCGCTACGCTGCGCAGGATGCCGCCATGCTCCGCCTCACCACCGCCCACGTGCGCGAATTGCTGGCCGGACGCGCCGCCGGCATTGCTGAACACGGACGCGAAATCGCCATTCTGCAACGCGAAATTGCCAAACAGAGGGCGCACATGCCCCTGCGAAAGCTCCTGGAAGCCATACCGAACGCCGCCGCTCTGCTCAAACCCTGCATGCTCATGAGCCCGCTCTCCGTGGCCCAGTACCTCACACCGGAGTCCGCCCCCTTTGATGTGGTCATCTTTGACGAGGCCTCTCAGATTCCCGTCTGGGATGCCATCGGTGCTCTGGCCCGCGGCAAAAACGCCATCGTGGTGGGCGACCCGCGCCAGATGCCGCCCACCAGCTTCTTCACCCGCAGCCGGGAGGATGCCGACGATGACAGCGAGATAGAACACGACATGGAAAGCATCCTGGATGAATGCCGCGCCTGCGGTATCCCGGAGATGAAGCTCAGCTGGCACTACCGCAGCAAGGCTGAAAGCCTCATCGCCTTCTCCAACCACCATTACTACGATGGCAAACTGACCACCTTCCCCGCCCCGGTCTCTACGGACACGGCGCTGCAATACCACTATGTGGACAAGGGTATCTACCGGCGCGGCGCGGGCAATCGAACCAACCCGGAGGAAGCCCGCGCGCTCGTGCAGCACCTGCTGACCACCCTCCGCAGCCCGGGATTCCGCTATACGGAGGCCACCAGCATCGGTATCGTCACCTTCAACATCCAGCAGCAACGCCTCATTGAAGATATGCTGGAAGAAGAACGGACAAAAGATGAATCGCTCGAACCATGCTTCGCCGAATCCAACAGCGAGGCCATCTTCGTGAAAAATCTCGAGAACGTGCAGGGCGATGAGCGCGGCGTCATCTACTTCTCCACCACCTACGGACCGGATGAACAAGGCATGATTTCCATGAACTTCGGCCCGCTCAACCTGGTGGGCGGCGAGCGACGGCTCAACGTGGCCATCACCCGCGCCCGCAACGCCATGCACGTCTTTACCTCGCTGAAACCCGAAAGCATCGACCTGAACCGCACCCGCGCCCGCGGGGCGGCAGATTTCCGACACTTCCTGGAATGCGCCCGCATGGGTGCCGGCAAATTCCTCAGCATGAAACAGAGCCTCGCGCCCGACTCGGAACAGCCGGCCCACGCCATACGGCGAGAACTGGAAGCACGCGGCTGGACCTGCACCGTGAATCTGGGAGTCTCCGACTGCCGGGTAGACCTCGCCGTGCACCACCCGGAGCTCCCGGAAGCCATGCTGGCCGGCATTGTGCTGGATGGCCCGGGCTATGCCGCCGCGCACACCGCCCGCGACCGCGATGTGCTGCGTGGCAGCGTCATGCAAGTGCTGGGCTGGCGCCTCCTGCGGCTCTGGGTGCTCGACTGGTGGCGCAACCCGCAGCTCTGCATGGATGCCGTGCATACCCGCCTGCAGGAATGGGTAGCCGCAGGCCCCCCGGAACCACCCGAGCTGCCCTCCCTGCTGCCGGAGGCTGCGGGAAACGCAGTCGCAGCACAGGAAGCACCCGCCGCCCCCGTGGAGGCTCAGCCCGCAGCCCCGGCTCCCGTGGGCGAAGAGTACCGCGAATACACCCGCGAGCTCACCCACCTGAGCCGCATCAGCGACAACACGCTCACCGACGCCCTCCTGGAACTGGTGCAGCAGGAAGGACCCGTCCTGCAAAGCCGCCTCCTCAGCCGCATAGGAAAACTCTCCGGCACCGTCATGAACGCCGCAGCCCGCACCATCGTCACCTCCAAAATCGAGTTTCTGCTGCGAACCGGCCGACTGACCGCCGCTGACGAACCCACCCCGGAAGGAGAAACCGACCGCACCCTGCACCTGCCGGACACCCCCGCCGCCCGGCTTCGCACCCGCGGCATCCGCGACTGGACGGAAATCCCCGCCTCCGAGTTCCGCCTGCTGGCCGGGCAGCTGCGCGCCCACCTCTGCTGCCTCAACGGCTGCGAGCAACACCTCCGCGCCATCATGGCCTTCTACCGCATCACCCGCATGAACAAGAAGTTCAGCGACTTTATCCTGGGTATCCTTCGGAATTAACAATCCTCAAATCACATATTATAATACCCCCAAACTATAAATTCAGACCTAAAAAAAGGGGTATTCCGGGCAATTATCTCACCGGAAACAGTAAAACACAAAATAGCCTTTGTATTGCTAATGTGCTTATTTTCTGCCATAAAGAAAGCCCCACATTTCTGCGGGGCTTTCTCCAACTTACTACCTATGAAACTCAGCCCTCTCTTTGGTGTGGGGCAGCGGCGCTCTCTCCTTCACCGCTCCCCGAAAGGACTGATACGGTACTGACTCCCCGGAGCGGGGAATTGTTCAAGATTTTTTCCAACAGTTGGGGAAAACTCTCCCTCAGTGCTTCTTCCAACCCGGCTTGTGGCGGGTGACCAGCTCCTCTGCCACCTGCTCAATGCGAAGGCCCTTGGAGGCCAGCAGAACGATGAGGTGGTAGAACATGTCGGAGGCCTCGTACAGCAGGCGGTCATCCGTGCCGTTGACGGCCTCGATGCAGGCTTCCAATGCTTCTTCACCCACTTTCTGAGCCATGCGGTTCACACCATCGCGGAAGAGGGAGGTGGTGTAGGAGCCCTCCGGCATTTCCTCGCGGCGCTTGTTGATGAAATCCTGCAACTCGCTCAGGAACAGGAGGGGGGAGGCTTCGTTCACATCGCCCCAGCAGGTATCTGTGCCGGTGTGGCAGACGGGGCCGACGGGATTCACCTGCACCAGCAGCGTGTCGTTGTCGCAATCCACACGGATATCCACCAGTTCCAGGAAATTACCGCTGGTTTCGCCCTTCACCCACAGCTGCTGTCGGGAACGGCTGTAAAAGGTGACCTTGCGCGTCGCCAGGGTCTTGTCATAGGCCTCGCGGTTCATGTAGCCGAGCATCAGCACCTTGGCCGTGCGGGCATCCTGAATAATGGCCGGCACAAGGCCGCCGCTCTTCTCGAAATCGATGTTCATAAGCTGTTAAAAAGCAGTTGCGGGCTCAGTATAGCACATTTCTGCCTATTTACCACCCTTTTTTCGGTCACCCGGCTTTCACTGCCGCCAGAGCGCGGGCCATGGCCGCCACCGTGGCATCAATATCTGCCTCCGTATGCGCGGTCGAGATGAATCCAGTTTCGTAGGGCGAGGGGGCCACATAGACCCCCTGCTCCAGCATGCTGTGGAAGTAGGTGCGGAACATATTAAAGCTGCCGCTCATGGCAGAATCCAAATCGAACACATCCTGCGTGGTGAAGAACAGGCAGTACATGGAGTCGCTGCGCTTGAAGGTGAGCGGCATGCCGATATCGTGCAGCACGCGGCGCACGCCTTCCTCCAGCCGTGCTCCCAGCTGCTCCAGGCGGGTGTACGAATCGTTCGCCTCCAGATGCCGCAGCTGGGCCAGCCCTGCGGCCATGGCCACGGGATTGCCGCTGAGGGTGCCGGCCTGGTATACCCCGCCGAGGGGGGAAACGCAGTCCATGATATCGCGCCGTCCGCCGAAAGCCCCCACCGGCAGCCCGCCGCCGATAATCTTGCCCAGGGTGGTCAGGTCGGGTGTAATACCATGTTTGCCTTGCACCCCGGCGGAGGAAATGCGAAAGCCGGTCATCACTTCATCAAAAATGAGCACGGTTCCCTCCTTTGCCGTTATCTCGCGCAGGAACTCCAGGTAACCCGGCTTCGGCAAGTAGAAGCCGGCATTGCCCGGGTACGGCTCCACGATGACGGCGGCAATCTGCCCCGGATATTGGGCAAAAGCCGCGCGCACCGCCTCCGGGTTGTTATACGGCAACACGAGCGTGAGTGAGGCATATTCCTGCGGCACACCCGCGCTGTCCGGCTCGCCGTGCGTGAGGGCGCCGCTCCCGGCTGCCACCAGCAGACCATCCGAATGACCATGATAACACCCGGCAAATTTGATGATGTATTTGCGGCCCGTATAGCCACGTGCCAGCCGGATGGCGCTCATGGTGGCTTCCGTCCCGCTGTTGGTCATACGCACCTTTTCCACAGAGGGCAGCCAACGGCAGACCGTCTCGGCCATCTCCACCTCCACCCGCGTGGGTATTCCATAGCCCAGGCCGTTGAGAGCAGACTCCCGCACGGCAGAAATCACACACTCCGGAGCATGCCCCAGAATCGCCGGCCCCCAGGTGCCCACATAGTCGATGTATTCCTTGCCATCCTCATCCCACAGGTGCGCCCCCTCGGCACGAGTCACGAAAAAAGGCGCTCTCTCCAACCGCCGAAATGCCCGCACCGGGGAATTCACCCCACCGGGAATCACCCTGCAAGCCCGCTCAAAAAGTTCCTCAGAAATCGACATGCACCCAGTATACTACGCCACCGAAGCATGAACAAGCCCAATTTAATCGCATTTCAAATGCAATATCATCTCATCACGGAGAGTGCAAATCGCAATGCCAACATTCCCGGCATTTTTTTCGGGATGCTCTTTCTGCCGGACAAAACGCCGTTGTCGCCGAGGCAAGAGGGTTTCCCTGTTACCATGTTCAAACACCATGCGCCCGGAAATCCAGGAATCCGGTAGCGGGGTCGATGTTCACCGGGACAACGCGGATGGTATCGCCGGGCTTGAGACAAGCACCATCGAACGAGCGCCAGCAGTCGGCGTGCCGCTCATGATACCAGCGGGAAGCCCCCGGAAGCTCTGCCCCGGAAATGAAACCGCGCAGGCGCAGCACAGGTATTTCCACCACCAATCCCTGCCCCCAGGCGGCCGTGATGATGGCTTCCCAGATACGAGGATTCTCTGTCTCGCACTGTTGTTCCATGTACATCAGCAGCATCTTTTGCTCTGCCTCGTTTTCTGCGGAGGCCGAAATGCGCTCCCGCTCCGACAGGTGACGGGCGATGTCCTCCAGCTTACCCGCAGAGAGCAAGGGCGGCAGATGGGATGCTTTGCTCCCGCTGAGACGGCTGAATCCGCGGTGTACCAGCAGATCGGCATAACGGCGAATGGGGCTGGTGAAATGGCAGTAGTCACCCTTGGCAAGCCCGTAGTGCCCCAATGCTTTTGGGGAATAGCAGGCCCGCATCATGCAGCGCAGCAGCGATACCTTGAGCAAAGGTTCATCGGCATGACCGCGAATGCGCTCCATCACTCGCACCAGTTCCTCGCGGGTGGCCAGAGTGCCGGCCGGAATGCCGTATGATTGCAGCTGTCCGGCAAATTCCTGAAGTCTGGCGGGATCCGGGGCTTCGTGCACACGGTAGACGGTGGGAATGGCGCGGGCATTGAGCGCATGAGCCACGGCCTCGTTGGCCGCCAGCATGAATTCCTCGATGAGCTGGTGGGAAATATCGCTCTCCTCCTGCTCCACATCCACAGGGCTGCCGCGGTCATCCGTCACGACATGCAGCTCCGGCATGTCCAGATTCAGCGAACCGCGGTCAAACCGACGCTTCCGCAGGAGCTGCGCGAGCGTGTGAGCCTCCGCCAGCATGGTATCCACCTCGGCATCGCCGCTGCTGCCCCGCTGCTCCAGCACGGCCAGAGCTTCCGGGTAACTCATCCGCAGCCGCGAGCAGATAACCGCATCGCGAAACTCGGCCCTGCGGGTTTCACCGGTCTCATCAATACGCATCAGGCACAGCCGAGTGAGCCGCTCCTCCCCCTGCCGCAGCGAGCAGATACCATCGCAGAGCCGCGGCGGCAGCATGGGCAACACACGATCGGGCAGATAGGTGGAATTACCGCGGCGGGCCGCCTCCCGATCCAACGCCGAACCGGGCTGCACATAGTGGCTGACATCCGCTATATGCACCGCCAGCTCCCAACCCTCCGGGAGTCGGCGTACGGCAATGGCATCGTCAAAATCCCGGGCTGACGCGGGGTCTATGGTGATGACGCAGCGCGTCCGCCAGTCATCGCGCCCGAGCAAATCCTGCGGCGAGAGCGAATCAGGTATGGCGGCAGATTCATCCAGCACATCCTGCGGGAAACTGTCAGGAAGCTCGTATTGGTGAATGATGGTGGTCATCTGCACCCCGGCATCATTCGGCCAGCCCAGCACGGAGATGATACGCCCCGTGGCTTCCGTGCGGGCAATGGGGTGGGTGAGCGGCTCCACTACAATGCTCATGAACGGCAGCAGCTCCGGCGGCGGAGGGGTGGTGAGCCGCACCCTCTCCGGGGCGGTCTTGCCATCACCCATCATGCAGCCATAGCGCCCGTCGGACTGATAGATACCCACCCAGCGGTTGTGTCCCCGCTCCAGGATTTCCTCAACCCGCACTCGGAGTGTCAGGTCTCCGGCCTCCGGCCGACGCGCCCCGCGGCCGCGGCGACTCGCCCCTCCGGCGCGATGCAGGCGCACCGCAGCCTGCACCTTGTCACCATCCATGGCACCGCGAGCCTCATGCTCCGGCAACAAAAGAGCCCCGCCGTCATACGCAGGGCTGAGCGAGCGGAGCGCATCACGCCCGGCCTCATCCGGCAGGAACAGCAGCTTGCCGTTGTCGCGGCGAATCACCCGTCCGGTCACATTTCCCCCGGTCGGTTTCCGCAGGGCATAGCGCGCCTTGCTGAGTTTGAGCAGCCGGCCCTGTTCCAGCCAGGTCTGCAACAGCTCCCGGAGCTCCCGCCGACGGCGGGAATCTATCCCCATCCCCCGCGCCAGAGCCGAAACATCCTGCGGCTCGTACCCCGGCGCGGTCAGATATTGCTCCAACAGCTGCTGCAAATCATCCTCCATGGGAATCAGAAGCGACGAATCGCACCTTCAATGACAGAGCGTTCTTCTATCTTCTTCTTGAGCGTGCCGCCCTTGCCGAGCTTATCAAGCCCGCATTCGCGGAACGTGCGGCCCAGGCGCTCTGCCCATTCCTGCAGGTTCACATCGGCATTGCCGGTGGCAGTATAGGCCTCTTCCGTGTACAGACGGGCTTTCTTGCGGTTGGAATCCTTGAATGCGGCCAGCAGAGTCCCGGTGCGGGTATCGCGAATCGTGCATTCGAGACAGATATCGCCCTCGCCCAGATAACCGGCCACCTGACTGGCACCGGGAATCGGTGCAAACAGCGTAAAGGCAGACAGCAGGCGGAATCCGGGACGCTGCGGTTTGAAATGCACCAGGGCCGTGTCGATGCGCACACAGGCCTCCGCAGGATTCGATGTCACGCGCCAATCCGTACCATTGGCTTTGCCGGCTTCTTTCAGCGATGTACCAATGCCGGTCACCATGTTGCTGTACATCTGAATCTGCAACAGCCTCAGCAGATGCGCATCTGCATCTTTCACATGTGATACATTCATGGGGGCAATATACACGCGGCCGGATTTCTGGTTGGCATAGGGATTCCCCTTCCCCCAGGCCCAGACACCATCCACACCCACTTTCATGCTGCGCTCCAATGTCACATCATACAAGCCGCTTTCAGACTTCAAGGTATGACCGCATCCGGTGATTACCAGAAGCATCATGGCGGCAAGAATGGTCAATATGCGGTACAACATGCTCACAAACTAACAGATTCCATCCCGCTTTTCAAATAAATTCTGAACCATGCCGCAGTATTTTGCGTGTCTATTCCGACAAACGGAAACATAACGGAAAGTACATAGTCAAATGGACGATGGACGAAGTCAGCATTCCGCTCGCTTTGCCCTACTGCGAGCCTGCGACTCGCCGAACTTTCCCTTTGTCCATTGTTCTTCGCCCTTTGTCCTTTCCATTTGGTGAGTTTTCAGATACCCAATTCCGGCATTCGTCAATTCCAAAAAATCCCCTGCCCGAACGGAGCGGACAGGGGACTTTGTAACGTGTATGTAAAGAGGGAGCTTTACTTCATGGCTTCCTCGATGGCCACGGCCACGGAAACGGTGGCACCGACCATGGGGTTGTTGCCCATGCCGATGAGACCCATCATTTCCACGTGAGCGGGCACGGAGGAGGAACCGGCGAACTGGGCATCGCTGTGCATGCGGCCCAGGGTGTCAGTCATGCCGTAGGAGGCGGGACCGGCAGCCATGTTGTCCGGGTGCAGGGTACGCCCCGTGCCGCCACCGGAGGCCACGGAGAAGTACTTCTTACCGGCCAGCGTGCATTCCTTCTTGTAGGTGCCGGCAACGGGGTGCTGGAAGCGGGTGGGGTTGGTGGAGTTACCGGTGATGGACACGTCCACACCCTCCAGCCACATGATGGCCACGCCTTCGCGCACATCGTCAGCGCCGTAGCAGTTCACCTTGGCGCGCTCGCCGTCGGAGAAAGCCTTCTTGCTCACCACCTCGACCTTGCCGGTGGCGTAGTCGAACTTGGTCTGGCAGTAGGTGAAACCGTTGATACGGGAGATGATGTAGGCGGCGTCCTTGCCCAGACCATTGAGGATGACGCGCAGCGGCTTCTGGCGCACCTTGTTGGCGGAGCGGGCAATACCGATGGCACCTTCAGCAGCGGCAAAGGATTCGTGACCGGCCAGGAAGCAGAAGCATTCCGTCTCCTCGCGCAGCAGCATGGCGGCCAGGTTGCCGTGACCCAGCCCCACCTTGCGGTCGTCTGCCACGGAACCGGGGATGCAGAATGCCTGCAGCCCCTCACCGATGGCTTCGGCGGCGTCGGCGGCCTTGGTGCAACCCTTCTTGATGGCGATGGCGGCGCCTACGGTGTAGGCCCAGCCGGCGTTCTCGAAGGCAATGTTCTGAATGCCGCGAACGATGGCGCGGACGTCGATACCCTTCTCAAGGCAGACCTGCTCGGCCTCCTCGCAGGAGTTGATGCCATACTGTGCCAGCACGGGCAGAATCTGGTCGATACGACGAGAGTAGGATTCAAAAAGAGGCATAATTGTAACTTCTATGGGTTAAAAGGTTCTTTACTCGTGGCGGGGGTCGATGTACTTGGCGGCACCATCGAAGCGGCCGTAGGAACCGGTGTGCTTCTTGATGGCCTCGTTGGCATCCATGCCCTTCTTGATGTCTTCCATCATCGGGCCCATCTTCACGTACTGGTAACCCGTGATTTCGCCGTCGGCGTCCAGTGCGAGCTTGGTGATGTAGCCCTCTGCCAGCTCCAGATAGCGAGCACCCTTGGCCAGCGTGCCGTACAGCGTACCCGTCTGGGAGCGCAGGCCCTTGCCCAGGTCTTCCAGACCGGCGCCGATGGGCAGACCGCCCTCGGAGTAGGCGCTCTGGGTGCGACCGTAAACAATCTGCAGGAAGAGTTCGCGCATGGCGGTGTTGATGGCATCGCACACCAGGTCGGTGTTCAGTGCCTCCAGCACAGTCTTGCCGGGCAGAATCTCAGAGGCCATGGCGGCAGAGTGGGTCATGCCGGAGCAGCCGATTGTCTCCACCAGAGCTTCCTGAATGATGCCCTGCTTCACGTTGAGCGTGAGCTTGCAGGCACCCTGCTGAGGAGCACACCAACCCACACCGTGGGTCAGACCGGAGATGTCCTCAATCTTCGTGGACTGCGTCCAGGCACCCTCCTGCGGGATGGGTGCAGGGCCGTGATTGCAGCCCTTCTTGACGCAACACATCTGTTCTACTTCGTGTGTGTACTGCATAATTTGAGAATTGTTAGCTTTTGGGGGAATGAGGCCTGCCGCCGTGCAGCAATTCACTTCCTCGTGCGCTCATTATAACTGATTGTTCCCCGTCTGGCGACCCAAAAATGTAAAAAAAATCGTCAGAATATACTTATTTTGAGTTAGTTTCATCTAATTTTACAACTCAAGCACATTCTTTCCCATTGTTTATCAACAAAGAAGAGCGCCTACAACCCACACCTTGTCGGGAGGGGCTGTAAGCGCTGTTATGGTTCCTCAGAGGGGCAATCAGAGGGCGGCAATGCCGTATACGGCGGCGCTGCCAAGCTCTTCCTCAATACGCAGGAGCTGGTTATACTTGGCCAGTCTGTCCACGCGGGAAAGCGAGCCGGTCTTGATCTGCCCGGCGTTGGTCGCCACGGACAAATCGGCAATGAAGGCATCCTCCGTCTCACCGCTGCGGTGAGAAATGACAGCAGCGTAGCGGTTCATCATCGCCAGTCGCACGGCTTCGAAGGTTTCGGAGAGCGTACCAATCTGATTCAGCTTCACCAGGATGGAGTTGGCCACCCCGGCGCGGATTCCCTTGCGAAGGAAGTCCACGTTGGTCACGAAGAGGTCATCGCCCACCAGCTGGCAGCGGTCGCCGATGGTATCGGTGAGCAGCTTCCAGCCGTCCCAGTCGTTTTCGGCACAGCCGTCCTCAATGGAGATGATGGGATAACGGCTGATGAGCCCCTTGTAATAATCGGTCAGCTCTGCGGCGGTGAGGCTGTCACCCGTGCTCTTTTTGAACACGTAGCGGTTGCTTGCCGGGTCGTAGAACTCTGAGCTGGCCACATCCAGCGCCAGGAACACATCCCTGCCCGGCTCATACCCGGCATTGCTGATAGCCTGCATGATGCAGTCCAGCGCATCTTCCGTGCCGTTGAGGTTGGGTGCGTAGCCGCCTTCATCACCCACGGCGGTGCTCAGCCCGCGCTTGCGCAGCACGGCGGCCAGCGCGTGGAACACCTCTGCCCCGCAGCGCAGCGCCTCGCGGAAGGTGGGCAGCCCCTTGGGCATAATCATGAACTCCTGGAAATCGATGGGGGCATCCGAGTGTGCCCCGCCGTTGATGACGTTCATCATCGGCACAGGCAGAATGTGAGCATTCGGCCCGCCCAGATAGCGGTACAGCGGCTGCCCGGTGGCCTGTGCCGCCGCGCGGGCCGTTGCCAGAGAGACGGCCAGCAGCGCATTCGCCCCCAGACGGGACTTGTTCGGCGTGCCGTCCAGCTCTCGCATGCGGCTATCCACCCCTATCTGGTCTGCTGCATCCATGCCGCAGAGAGCGGGGGCTATCTCCTCATGCACATGCTCCACGGCGCGGGCCACCCCCTTGCCGCAGTAGCGCCCCTTGTCGCCATCGCGCCACTCGTGAGCCTCGTGCTCGCCGGTGGACGCACCGCTGGGCACGGAAGCGCGTCCCAGGATGCCGTTGCTCAGCGTTACCTCTGCTTCCATGGTCGGATTCCCGCGCGAATCCAGTATCTCGCGCGACGTTACCTTGCTGATGGTTCTCGTATTCATGACACCGACGTTTTACCACTTTGCCGCACTTTTTGCAAGCCTTTATTTTTTTCGCGTAATCCTCTCTATAACAGTTATTTCTTAAATTTTGACCATGATGTTAGTTGTAACTAATTCTTTCTGTGTTAGTTTTGGCTAATTTTGACCCGATAAACTTTTTTTCGCAGAAATCGAAAAAAATTGCGGTTTTGGAGGAAAAGAGGATTAATCCGGATAAAGAGACAGCAAACAGGCATCAAATAACAAAAAAACATTGCCGACAGTGCCGCCGGATGATATGATACAAACAAAGACATGATAGGCAGTCTGTTCGGATACCTGAGTATACCCCCGGAGTACCGGCTGGAGGTTTGCATGGCGGTCATCGCCCTCGCGACCATCCCGGTCGGAATTCATGGGATGCATCGGCTGCGTCTCATCAGTCACTTGCTCCGGCATGGCATCCGCACACAGGGGTGCATCACCCGACTCTCCCGGTTCGCGAGACTCGCCACCTGCCGCTACTCCGATGACAAGGGCCATTCCCACGAAATACGCATTGTTTTCTACCAAAGGAAAGTATCAATCGGTGACAGCGTGGACATCATCTACCATCCGGAACAACCGCAGGAAGCCATCGCTCCCGCTTCCGGCCATGGCATGCCCCGCGCAGAAGCCCTCTGTGATACAGGCATCTGCTGCGTAACCATCCTCTTTTTCATCCTCAGCTTCTTCCTGCCATGACCCCACTCGCCATCGACCACTTTAATTTCAGCCTTCCTCCGGAATACGCACCGTATGTGAACCTCATCTCCGGCATACTGATGCTGTATTTCGGCATAAAAGGACTCAGAAAAGCAAATCGGCTCAGCAAAAAGGGAATAAAAACCCAGGGGGTGCTGGTCCGGATAGTTCCCAGACGCAGCTTCTCCATCAGCATCGGCTCAAACTCAGGCCACAGCCACCGAGAAAACGACACGATGGATGGCTTCTACCGCTACACGAATGAGCAGGGCTGTGAGCATGAAATAAAAGGCTCTGCTTACGACTGTTCCGTCATCGGCTCCAGCACCACCACGGTGCTGTACAACCCGGAGAATCCGAGCGATGCAATCGTGACGGACTCCGGTGTGCCACAGCTTGTCCCCATGGTAGTCACCCTTGTCGGCATCGGCTTCGCGGCCTATGGTATTTTTCAATTACCCCTCTGATTAAAACAACTGCTTTACGCCGAGGGCAATCAGCAACAGGCCGGCGATTGTCTCCAGCCAGCGGGTGGGGAGGTGGTGTAACAGGCGTGCCAGATGAAAGGCCGATAAAGAACAGACAAAAGTGACAGCTCCGATGATACCCGCCGCCAGCACCACCTGACCGGGACACAGGAGACACCCGATCAAATCCCCGAGCGCCATACAGGCCCCCACGGCCAGCGCATCAATAGCGGTGGCAATACCCACCAGCAGCAGGGAAAACAGCCCCAGGGGAGAGGCAGAAGCCGCATTCTCTTCCTGCTCCGCCCATGCATGGCGGATAATCCCCAGCCCCAGCAGCAGAAACACCGCCAGCACAATCCACGGGGCCCAGGCATCCACATAACTGCGCAGCTCCAGTCCGCCCCAAAAACCCAGCAGCGGCATCGCCATCTGGGAAGCCCCCACCGTCAACGCCAGCCAAAGAGAGCTGACCACCCGCCGCACACGCAGCATCAACCCGTAGGAGAACGAATAGACCGTTGCATCCAGAGCCAGCACGAGGGCTATGACAAAGAGTTCCGCGTAATCCATGCGGGGAAAACCATAACAGGAAATCCGGCAAGAGTCAACCCCACTCGCCGTTTTTTTGACTCCGCTCGTTTTTTAGATTGATTTATAAACGAATTTCGTTAACATGTACGCATGTCCGCAAAACGATTTATTCTGAACGAGACCAGCTATCATGGTCATGGAGCCATCAGAGCCCTTGTCACCGAGGTGAATGCGCGCGGATTCAAGAAAGCCCTCATCGTGACCGATGCTGACCTGGTTCGCTTCGGGGTGGTGAGCAAGGTGACCGCCCTGCTGGATGAAGCCGGTGCTCCCTACGAGATTTACGACAAGGTGAAAGCCAACCCGAGCGTGGCCGTGGTGAACGGTGGCGTGGAAGCATTCAAGGCAGCCGGAGCAGACTACATGATTGCCATCGGTGGCGGTTCCCCGCAGGACACAGCCAAGGCTATCGGCATCATCATCAACAACCCTGAGTTCGCCGATGTCGTATCCCTGGAGGGTCTTGCCCCCACCAGAAACAAGGCCGTGCCCATGATTGCCGTGGCCACCACCGCCGGTACTGCCGCAGAGGCCACCATCAACTACGTGATTACGGATGAAGCCAACCGCCGCAAGTTCGTCTGCGTCGACCCCCACGACATTCCCGTGGTGGCCGTGGTTGACCCGGATATGATGTCCTCCATGCCCAAAGGACTGACCGCCGCCACCGGCATGGATGCCCTGACCCACGCCATCGAGGGTTACACCACCCTGGCCGCATGGGAACTGGCCGACACCCTCAACATCAAAGCCGTGGAAATCATTGCCCGCAGCCTCCGCAAAGCCGTGGAGAACGATCCGGACGGCCGCGAGGACATGGCTCTGGGGCAGTACATGACCGGCATGGCCTTCTCCAACGTGGGGCTGGGCGTCGTGCACGGCATGGCTCACCCGCTGAGCGCCTTCTACAACACGCCGCACGGTGTGGCCAACGCTGTACTTCTGCCCTACGTCATGGAGTACAATGCCCCCTACACCGGCGAGAAGTTCCGCGAAATCGCCCGCGCCATGGGTGTGCAGGGCGTGGACAGCATGACCCAGGAGGAGTACCGGAAGGCCGCCATCGATGCCGTGAAGCAGCTCTCCATCGATGTGAACATCCCGCAGACTCTGGCCGAAATCGGCGTGAAGGAAGAGGACCTCGAAGCCCTCACCGATGCTGCCATGGCCGATGTCTGCACCGGCGGCAATCCGCGTCCCTGCACTTGGGATGAAGTGCTGGCCGTGTACAAGACCGCCTTCGGCAAGTAATCATTTCACCACCCATTATCCCCGTGGGGCGGGGGCATTCCTCCCGCCCCACCTTTTCCAACCACCCATCCCCCCTTTCTTCCCGTCATGACCAAATTCTTCCTGCCCCTCCTCGCCGCCCTTTGTTCCGTCACCTTTGGCTCCGAGGACTGGGTGCTCGTCTTTGAGGACAACTTCTCCGGCAAGAAGCTCAACACCAAAAAATGGAGCCGCATCGCATACGAAAAGGCAGACCGATTCCCGGATTGGAAAAAGTACCAATCACGCGACAAGAAGCTGCTGAAGATGAACGGTACCAGCATCAGCCTCTGGGGCAGATACGGCAAGTATCGCACCATGAGCAACCAGAAAAAGCCGCAGGAAACCATAGCCTGTGCCGGCATCTACACCAAAAACACCTTCACGTTCCAATACGGGCGGGTGGAAGTGCGCGCCCGCTTTGACTGCGTGCAGGGCTGCTGGCCCGCCATCTGGATGCTGCCGGTTAAAGGAGGCTGGCCCGCCGGGGGCGAAATCGACATCCTCGAGCACCTCAATTTCGACAAAAAGGTGTACCAGACGCTGCACATGAACGGCAGCAACGGCAAACACCAATCCTTGGGTGTCCAGCCTGCCCTGCATGGGGATGCGGAGGACTACCACACCTATGCCATCGAATGGACTCCGGAGGCCATCACGTTCTATCTGGACAGCGAGCAGACCGGGCGCTACGACAAGAGCTCCTCCGCCAACTGGCCTTTCGATGATGAGAACCACGAGTTCTACCTCCTCATCGACCAGCAGGTGGAAGGCGCCTGGGCCGGCAAGGCCGACCGCGAAACCCTCCGCAAGAAAGGCGCCGCCCTGGAGGTTGACTACGTCAGAATCTACGCCGACAAGAAATACAAACGGAATTGACGATTTTAAAGCTCTCTGCGCTGCGCGCAGATAACGCTAAGCGGCATTCGGCGTTTTATCATGCAAGCAAAGAGAGCGAAATTTTAAATTCGTCATTTTCCATTTCAGGCTCAGAGGAAGCGTATCCAGAGGTAAACGCCGGAGACGAGGATAGAGACCAGCATGAGCGGGAATGCTATCTTCATGTAGCCGAAGAAAGTGAACACGACATTGTGTTTGCGGGCCATCGCAAGAGCCACCACATTGGCACTGGCTCCAATGACAGAACCGTTACCACCCAGGCAAGCGCCCAGAGAAAGAGCCCACCACAGCGGCTCCAGATTGGCATACCCCATGGCGCCCATATCCTTCACCAGCGGAATCATGGTGGCCACAAAGGGGATGTTATCCACAAAGGCAGACATGATGGCACTGAGCCCCAACACGGAGAATGTGGTGAGGGTGGCATTCCCCTGCGTCAGCGCCATAGTCTGCACAGCCAGCCAATTGATGATACCGTTGACCTCAAGACCGCCCACCAGCACAAACAGGCCGAGGAAGAAGAAGATGGTGGTCCACTCCACTCGGGCAAAAATCTGCTCCAGCACACGGTCACGGCCGGGCATGGTGGTGAGCAGCAGCAGAGAGGCCCCCGTCACAGCAATCGTGCCGCTCTCCAGATGCCAGCCCGGAATCTGCCCGTGGGAACAGAAGAGAGCCAGCGTGATACCCAGGCAGATGAGACAGCGGATGAGCAAACCCTTGCTGCGGATAAGCCCGGTTGTCTTGATTTTTTGCACACGCTGCAACTGCTTGCTGCTGGCTCGGAAATCTTTGCGGAATATCACCAGGATGGCAGCCATCGTTATCACAAAGCTAATGAGACACGGAAGCGTCAGATTAACAATGAAATCATTGAAGCTCAGTTCTTTCACGGCACTGGCAATCATGATATTGGGCGGATCGCCAATCATGGTACAGGTTCCGCCTATGTTGGAGGCAAAAATCTGAGCAAAGATAAACGGCCTGGCCGATATCTTCAAATCACGTGCCAGCGTGAACGTAATCGGCACCGTCAGCAGCACCGTCGTCACGTTGTCCAGGAAACCGGAGCACACCGCCACGAGAACAGACAGCGCAATCAGCAGCGCCACCGGGTTACCCTTGGTCTTCTGTGCCGCCCAGACGGCAAGGAAACGGAACAGGCCGGTCTTGCTGAGCACCAACACCTGAATCATCATGCCGATGAGCAGCGCCAGCGTGTTGAAATCAATGTGCTTGATAGCCGTTTCCTGGTCAATCACCCCCATCAGCACCATGAGCATGGCACCGGAAAGCGCCGCAATGGTGCGGTGCACCTTCTCAGAGATGATGACAGCGTAAGATATGAGGAAAATGACGAGGGCTGCACAGATTTGGTAAGACATACGAACAGAAAATAAAAAAATCACCGCCCCCGCAGAACAATTCGGGGGAGGGTGCGGCATGCTACTCCTCCAACACCTTTTTTTCAAGCTTTTTCTCACTTGCATAGCAAAAAAAAACGAAAAAACGACTTTTCAGGGCGGGATTTTGCTTCACAAGGAAGAGAACTTCGGGTACAATAATCAGGACGCTATGGCTATTCTCATGCAAAAGACTCTCGGTAAGTGTGCCTCCATCGAAGGCACGTCTCTGCACACGGGCAACCCCGTTAAGCTGACCATCAAGCCGGCTGATGTGAACACCGGGTTGAAGTTCCGCCGTATCGACCTGCCGGACAAACCTTTCATTGACGCTTCGGCAGCCAAGGTGCAGACGGTGGAGCGCGCCACTACGCTGGCAGAAGGCTCCGTCAAGGTACACACCGTGGAGCACATCCTCTCTGCCCTCACCGGCATGGGAGTCGATAACGCCATCATCGAAATGGACTCCAACGAGCCGCCCATCGGCGACGGCTCCGCCCGGCCGTATGTTGACCTCATCAAGCAGGCCGGCATCGTAGAGCAGGATGCCCCCTGCCAGGTGTGGGAAATCCGCGAACCCATCTCCGTGGAGAACAAGAACGGCTCCCAGATTATCATCATGCCGGATCGCAAGTTCCGCGTCTCCGTAACCGCCGTAGGTCCCAACGGTCGCGTGACTCAGTACTTCCATTCCGAAATCACCCCGGCCAACTATGAAAAAGAGCTGGCCAACTCCCGCACATTCTGCTTCTACGAGGACATCCAGCCGCTGCTGGAGAAGGGTCTCATCCAGGGCGGCACGCTGGACAACGCCATCGTCATCAAGGGTGATGAATACATCTGCGCCGGCGGTCTGCGCCACCACAACGAGTGCGCCCGCCACAAGGCCATGGACATGATTGGTGACCTCATCCTGAACGGCCGCCGCATTCTGGGCCATGTCATCGCCGTGATGCCCGGCCACGGCATCAACACCCAGATGGCTGCCAAGCTGCAACAGAAATTCGAGAGCATGGAGGCCATGCGCCCGAAACCCTTCTTTCTGCCGGTGGGCACTTCCGTGCTGGAGACCCCGGAGGTGATGAACCTGCTGCCGCACCGCTATCCTTTCATGCTGGTAGACCGCATCCTCGGCTTCGAGGGTGATAACAAGTGCATCGGCCAGAAGAACCTGACCATGAACGAGCTCTTCTTCCAGGGCCACTTCCCCGGCCGGCCGGTCATGCCCGGCGTGCTCCAGCTGGAAGCCATGGCCCAGGTTGCCTCTATCCTCATGCTCCGCATCCCGGAGAATCAGGGCAAGATTGGCTACTTCATGAGCGCCGACAAGGTGAAGTGGCGCAAACCGGTGGTGCCGGGCGATGTTCTCATCATCGAAACAGAGCTCACCAAGATGCGCGGAGCCATTGGTCTGGCAGCTGCCCGTTGCACCGTCAATGGGGAGGTTACCTGCGAGGCCGAACTCAAATTCATGGTGGCTGACGCCTGATTTTCGGGCAACAAAATGAAAAAAAACAACATCGGTGCTTGACATGCGCCGATTTTGGAGTATCATAGCCGCCCGGCCGTTTATTCCGGCTGACTAACCACTTCACAAATAACAGGAGAAATTAACTATGAGCAAGAGAACATACCAGCCTTCCAAGCGCTGCCGCAAGCGCCAGTTCGGTTTCCGCGCCCGCATGGCTTCCAAGAACGGCCGCGCCATCCTCGCCCGCCGTCGCGCCAAGGGCCGCAAGCGTCTTCTGCCCAAGGGCGCAGAGGTGCACTACAAGCGCCACATCATCCAGCACGGCTGAAGAACTGTTCCGCTGCCGGTTTGCTCTGTGGGAGTTTTCCCCTGCAATGCTGTCTGACGGAAGAAAAGTAACGCCCTGTTTACGATGAAGCTGACACGGCGCCAGACCATGAAGCGAGCCAGCGAGTTCGCCATGGTACGCGCCGAAAGCTCATCCGCAGCAGGGCGTTTTCTTGTGCTGAGTGCAGCCCCCCTTCCCCGGGAGGCTGCTTCCGATGCCGGGACGGCGGAATCCCGTTTCGGTATCATCACCACCCGAAAACTGGGGCATGCCGTTACCCGCAACCTGTTGCGGAGGCGCGTGCGCGAAATACTACGCGCACACGGCGAACCTCTTTCCACCGGACGATACGTGGTCATCATCCCCCGGATTCATGCGGCCACAGCGTCCTACGAACAACTGGAGCGCGACTTCATCAAACAGATGAAGAGACTGCTGCGCGGCGAATCCAAGGTATGCTGAAGCAACTGCTCATCCTCCCGGTGCGCTTCTACAAGCGCTTCATCAGCGGCCCGCTGCATTTCATCTGCGGACCGGGGAGCGGTTGCAGGTTCACCCCCAGTTGTTCCACCTACTTCATCCAGGCCGTGGAAACCCACGGTGCATTCAAAGGTGCAGCTCTGGGCATCTGGCGCATACTGCGCTGCAATCCCTGGGGCGGCTGCGGACATGACCCCGTCCCGCCCCGCAAACAATAATCCGGAGCACAGGCAATTTTCCTTAACCCCCGACACTAACAATTATGGACAAAAAAGCATGGATTGTCGTGACAATCTGCATGGTTCTTCTGGGCGTGCAGTATTACATGAACAAGACACAGCAGGAGGAAGCCGCTGCCGCAGCAGCGAATCAGCCCGCCGTACAGCAGGCTGCCACTCCTGCTGCCCCCGAACAGGCAGCGACACCTGCCGCCGCGCCGGCGAGCACTGAGGCAACCGCCGCTACCCCGGCAACACCTGCTCCGCAGCAACCCGCAGCAGAGGCCGCCACCATTGCCACCCTCGTCGGCAAAACCGCAGACGGCAAGGAAGTGGCCCGCTACAGCTTCCGCAACATCGGCGGCAGCATCAGCAGCGTGGAAATGCTGGGCAAGGTCATCAACACCACCCGCCCGGAGCTGAGTCAGACCAACGTTCTCATCAACTCCAACCCCAATCAGGGTATCGGCACTCTGATGTTCGGTCTCAGCGAGACCTCTGCCCCCACCTTTGACAATACGGTGTACACCGTTCTGCCCGCCCAGACCAACGACAAACAGGTGGTGCTGGTGGGTCAGCGCGATGGTCTCATCATCCGCAAGATATACACCCTCAAGCCGCTGCAGGTGGGTGATGATGTCATTGACGGCAACGCTTTCGCCCTCGACCTCAAAATCGATGTCCAGAACACCTCCGGGCAGACCATGGATGTGCGCAACTGGGGTATCTATGCCGGCGGCATGAACCGCATCTCCACAGATGAAGCCGCCTATTACACCTACTTTGTGACGCTGGATGACGGCGACTTCGACAAGTACGACGCGGGCGAGTTCAGCCCATGGTTCGGCAAGAAGAAAGAACGCATCCTCGTGACCGACGGCGAACAGCTGGAGTGGGCCGGTGTCATGAACCAGTACTACGCCAGCCTCATCAAGCCCAACAACGGCTCCGGCAACAACGCTTTCTACGCTGCCCCCACCGCTTTCCCCCTGCAGGTCAAGGGTGAGGCCTCCGAGGGCGTGGAGCTGGCTCTGGGCATTCCGGAATTCTCCCTCAGCCCCAAGACGGCAGAGATGCCCGGCGGCCAGAAGAACCTGAGCTTCAGCATCTTCACCGGGCCCAAGCTCAACCTCATGCTGGACGGCATGACCGATGAGTTCCGCATGCTCGACCGCATCATGGACTACGGCATCTTCCACCCCATCAGCTATTCCATGAACTGGCTCATCAACATCTTCCACGGCTGGTTCGGCAACTGGGGCTGGTCCATCGTTGCCATGACCTTCGTGGTGCGCCTGCTCATCTGGCCGCTCTACCGCAAGAGCTACATCAGCATGAAGCGCATGAGCCTGCTGCAGCCCCACATGAAGGAGCTCAAGGAAAAATACCCGAACGACCCGCAGAAGGTCAATGCCGGCATGATGAAGCTCTACCAGGAGTACGGCATCTCCCCGCTGGGCGGCTGTCTGCCCATGCTGCTGCAGATTCCCATCTTCTTCTCCTTCTTCTATGTGTTGCAGACGGCAGCAGAGTTCCGCGGAGCGGAATGGTGCGGCTGGGTGACGGACCTCTCCCAGATGGACACCGTGTTCTCCTTCCCCTTCATGGGCTGGGAGGTTCCCGTGAACGTGCTGCCCATCCTGATGGCCGCCACCATGATTATCCAGATGCACATGACCCCCGCCACGGGTGACCCCACACAGGTGAAGATTATGCGCTGGATGCCCCTGCTCTTCTTCGTGTTCTGTTACACGTACCCGAGTGCCCTGGCTCTGTACTGGACCACCACCAATGTCATCTCCATCATCCAGACACTCATCATCAAGCGCGTCCCCATCCCGGAGCTCACCAAGGTAGCCCCGAAGAAGGGCGGCAAGAAAGGTTTCTTCCAGCGCATGATGGAAGCCCAGCAGGCCGCCCTGGCCGAGCAGCAGCGCCAGCAACAGCGCAATGCTCAGAATGATGCCATGCGCCGCCGCTGATAACCGCCGCATGCACCGCTGAAAAACATTTCACCCGGTTCTGCTTCCTCTGCAGAACCGGGTTTTTCATTCCCCTGCCGGAATGGGGCAACGCACAAGTATCCCAAAGATTTGGTCAAAATCCCCATTATGCACTAAAAATGGGCACGCTTTGTCAAATATCTCTTGGTGGGGTATCATGAGACCCATTCATTGCCGGAAGTGTCCGTTTATCCCAATATCGGCGTAAGCCGCTTAATTTTAATTCGCAAATCGTCATTCGTCATTCGTAAATCCACGTATCCCAAATCTTTGGGACACGCGTATGGGGGTGACGCAGTTGCCGCAGATTAGGCTTTAACGGAAGCGAGTGTTGGTGTATAATGCACCGCGTGTCTGCTGCAAAACATCCTGCGATGTGCGATTTCAACGAACGCCCGTTCATCCTCTTCTGGGAGGTGACACGCGCCTGTGCCCTGGCCTGCCGCCATTGCCGCGCCATCGCCCAGCCGAAAGCCCACCCGCTGGAGCTGAATCACGAGGAGGCCATGGAGCTGACGGATAAGATTGCAGCGCTGGCTCCGCCCATGCTGGTGCTGACAGGCGGAGACCCGATGATGCGGCGGGATATCTTTGATATCATCCGGCGGGCATCTGAGGCCGGGCTGCGTGTGGCCCTGAGCCCGGCGGCTACCCCCCGCCTGCTCAACACGGATTTCCACAAACTGCGCGAAGCCGGGGTCGTGAGCCTGAGCCTGAGCCTGGACGGCGCCACCCGGGAGAGCCACGATGCCTTCCGCCGCGTGCCCCACACCTTTGAGCACACGCTGAAAGCCGCGCAGATGGCCAAGGAAGCAGGAATCCAGCTGCAGATTAACACGACGGTAGCCCACAGCACCCTGCCGGAGATGCCGGCATTCATAGAGCTGATGAAGCAGATTGCCCCGGATGTGTGGAGTGTGTTCCTGCTGGTGCCCACGGGGCGTGCCACAGCAGAAGATTTGCCCACGGCCGAGGAGCTGGAGGAACTCTGGCAGAAGCTCATTTCCCTGCGCGGTGAACTTCCCTTCGCCATCAAGACCACAGAGGGCCACCACTACCGCCGTGCGCTCATGCAGGCCGCACGCCAATCCGGCGCACCGGCCCCCCGCCATCTGATACCCACCCGGGATGGCAAGGGGGTGGCATTCATCTCCCACATCGGCGAGATTCAGCCCAGCGGCTTCCTCCCCATCACCGCCGGCAATGTCCGCACGGATGACCTGGCCACCGTGTACCGCACACATCCCCTCTTCACCCGCTTGCGGGACGATGATGCCCTGGGCGGCAAATGCGGAGTCTGTGAGTACCGCCGCATCTGCGGGGGCTCCCGCGCCCGCGCTTTCGGCACCTGCGGCGACATGTTCGGCCCGGAACCCCTCTGTCATTACATACCCGCCGCCCTGCGCGGCCCAGCACAGCCATGATTAACATCACCAAACTGCAGACAGGAGCCGCCCAACCGGCAGATCACATCCGCTACGGACAGGGCGACGGCTCCGCGCACCCTCACGCCAGCACGGCCACCTGCACCCCCACCTCCTCGCGCACACGCAAACCCATCGTGGTCTGGAACATTACCCGCACCTGCAACCTGCGCTGCATCCACTGCTACGCAGACTCGCATGCCGAGCGTTACCCGGGAGAACTGAACTGGGAGCAATGCTGCGAGGTCATTGACGACCTGGCCGCATACAAGGTGAATGCCCTGCTGCTTTCCGGCGGTGAGCCCCTGCTGCACCCGCAGCTGCCGCAGCTGCTGGAGCGCTCCACTGAGCGCGGGCTCAAAGTCACCATCTCCACCAACGGCACCCGCATCACACCCGACCTCGCACGGCGTTTCAAGGAACTGGGCGTTGCCTACGTCGGCATCTCGCTGGACGGCATCGGTGAGGTACACGATCAATTCCGAGGCGTGCAGGGCGCGTTTGAGGGCGCTATCCGCGGTTTCCGGCTCTGCGAGGAAGTGGGGCAGAAAACCGGGCTGCGTCTCACCCTCACCCGCAACAACGTGCAGAGCATGGAGCAGATTCTCGGCTTCATTGAGCAGGAAAACATCCAACGCGTCTGCTTCTACCACCTGGTGCCCACCGGCCGCGGCGTGGATGTGGCCTGCCTCAGGCCGGAGGAAGCCCGCGCGGCCATGGATATGCTGATTGACCGTGCCGAGACCTGGCACAGGAGCGGTCAGACCCGCGAGCTGTTGACCGTCACACAGCCGGCGGACGGCATCTACCTGCTGCTGCGGCAGCTGCGCGAAGGCAATCCCCTGGCAGAGCAGACGTTCCGCCTCCTCTCCTGGAACGGCGGCGGTGCCAACAGCTCCGGCCGCGGCATTGCCAACATTGATACCCAGGGCAACATCCACCCCGACCAGTTCTGGCAAAGCGTCACCCTCGGCAATGTCAAAACCCGGAAGTTCTCCGATGTCTGGGAGGCGGCCTATGAACCTTCTGCTGCTCAGCTCAACGAGCTGCGCGGCAGCGATGACCCCGCCGAGCGGCAGAAAAAACTCTCCGGCCGCTGCGCGACATGCAAACATTTCCGCCTCTGCGGCGGCGGATTCCGCACTCGCGCGGCTTTCGCCAACGGTCACTGGTACGGCTCTGACCCCGGCTGCTATCTGACCGATGAAGAGACCCAAATCGACCTCTCCGGTATCTTTTCGTAAAAAAATGCTCAAATTCGGCTGATTTCATCAATTTTCGCTTGCATGCGATTGAACAATGTGGTATTCCTGATTCTGTCATGAAGCGCTTACTCCTTTCTACACTTCTTCTGGCCATTGCCGGAACGGCCTATGCCGACATTCAGGCTCCGCCCGCTTCCGAATACACGGCCACCCGCAAGCTGGGTCGCGCCCTCAGCAATGTTCTCTTTGCCGTGGACGAAATTCCCAACACCGTTATCCGCTGGAACGAACGCGAAGGCAACAATGCCGGCTTCACCGTTGGTATCGTTGACGGCGTTGCCCGCACTTTCACCCGCATGGGCTACGGCTTCTATGAGCTGGTGACTTTCTGGGCTCCCACCTACAAGTGCACCTACCGCCCGCCCTATCAGGGCAGCTGCGGCCGCAGCGGACTCAAGGAATTCAACACCTGGTCCGGTTTCACCGAATTCCCCGCTGAGCTCGGCATGGACACCCAGTACGATTACGCTCGCCAGCGCGACTAATCCGTATCTCTCTCTCAAGGATTTTTTCTACAATCGGCTGCATCGGAAAACGATGCAGCCGTTTTTCTTATACTCCCCCCCCTTGTTGATTGAACAAAGCTCATCAGATTGCCCTCTAACACATCATGGAGGAGAACGAGGCGAATTATACTGTCGGCTGTCTGCCGGCACTAGCCTATCTGACAGCATTGATGGGTATCATCAGCGCCCCGTTCTGCTGGCTTCTCAAGGATGGGCTGCTCGGTGCCTACCCCAGCTACGGAGTGGGAGCTCTCTCGCATTTCTTCCGGTGTTATCTGTGGGGACTCTGGCCCACCGCCACCCTGGTGCTGATAATATGGGTGACGCGTTCGCGCATCACACGCCGCATCTGCCTGGGGCTGCTGGCCATCTGCATCGGCCTGTTTCTGCTACCCTGTGTGTACAGCAAAGCATTCATCGGACACAAATCCCGGGATACGCCTTTTTCCTCTGCGGCCTGCATAACGCTGTGGCATCAGGGACAGGCCCGCACCTGCCAATGGCCGACTGAAAAGATGAGCTGCGAAAACGATAGGCTCTGGCATGACTGGGTGTACGCCCACAATTCCACCCACTGTTGGCGCAGCATGCGCGGGCGCATCCAATCCCCCATCGCCGGATGCCGATTGAGCAGCGGGCGCATCTTCTGGAATGATAAACAGGTGGAAATCACCACCAAACGCGGCACTTTCACCCGCCCGCGCAACGCCCAAGACGACAGACTGCTCCGGTTCTTCTTTCAGGAACTTGCCGCGTCCCCCTCCTCCGCCGGATGAGCAGCAACTCCTCACATGTGTCCCAAAGTTTTTCAGGGAGGAGCAAGGTGATAACCTCTTTCTTGCTGGCACAAAAATAAAAATGGAAGGTTGTATTTATCCCAATAAACCTTATATTGGGGTTGCATAAAACACACACCTTCCATGGCTAA
>JAFUQZ010000060.1 GCA_017472085.1 Akkermansia sp.
TAAGCAAAATAGAACGTTTCTTTATCGTTTCAGAGGGTAAAAATGTTGCTGCATTTTTACCCTCTTTTGTTATTTAATATATGATAGTTCTGAATAGTTGAAAAGTATGGGTAGTTAGGACCCGTTTGGTAGGACAGAGCCTAAAAAATCTTTGAACAATAACCCTCACGATGAACCGCCTCCCCCTATTTACCCTCCTCCTTGCTGCGCTGTGCGTGGCGGGGCTGAGCGCATGTACAACGCCGTCCCCCGACCCCGACCTGCATCTGCACTGCTGCGCCTTTTCGCCGCAAAAAGCCATAGCCCTGCAAAAGGAAGCCGCGCTTACCGCCTGTATAACAGACGGTGGCGCCGTTGCCTACCTGGTGCGTGGCCACCACATCTGCAAGGATGCTGCATCAGCCGCAACAATGCTTCAGCAGGAACAAAAGCCCATTATTGTCCACATATCCTACCTTGCCACGATGCCCATGGTTAAAAGCGCCGTAAGTCCTTTTTTGAAAAAGGGTGTGCCTGTCCAATACATCACTACGGTTAATAACCATGATGTTGTCCCCTGCGTGTATTTGCCGGTTGCCGTAGACAGAAGCCATAAGTGAAAAGAAACCGCCTATGCCCAGCATCCCCGTAATCCTCGCCACCACCGCCATCTGCCTCGCGGCGGGGGCTCCGCGCTCCTTTCCCCCTGTTACCTGGGAGGATGTGACGGTGGTGTCTGCCGATTCTGACCGGGAAGAGGCCATGCATTTCATCACACAACTGCGCCCGATGGTGCCCGGCAGAATCTTTTGGCAGGAGCGCACTTACAACACGAGCCCGACCGAGCCCCCACGCAAGAATCTGCACATTGAGCTTACCCTGTATGATGATTCGTGGCGCCCGCGTTTTAATATGTACCCCGATGATAACGCTACTTTGCATGTGGAGTGGAGTGAAGGTACGCACCAAGCGGCTACGGCGGCGTTCATGCAAACTCTGCAACCGTTTTGTAAAGATGGTAAGCTCTGCCCCGTGGAGCGAGATGTTCTGGAGGATTCTCTCCGTTATCATGTTGCCTACCGCACGTTGAATTGGGACAGGTTGCAGATTGTCAGCAGTGCGCAGCACCAAAGCCTTGCGCTGGAGCTGAAAAACGCGTTGCAACCTCACATTGAAGGTGAAATCCGTGTGGTGACAAAAGCCTCGACGGACCCGGACGCAGTGTGCATTCGCTTGTCCTCCTATGAGGGCCCGACCAGAGCAGTTCGCGATTATCAGGGGGACGATAGTGTGAAGTTGTCGGTCTCTCATACCGGCAATCTGCAAGAAAATATGCGGCAAGCCTGCAAAGGTCTGTTGGCAGCCCTGGGCCCCCACATGAACAACGGTAAACTGACAACGGTGAAAGACGGTGTGCTATGGGAGACTCTGCGTGGGGTGTTTCATACAGACTCCGTACGCTGGCATAACATCGTTGTGTGTTCGCTCAGCGAAGATGAAGCAACTCCTCTGATGGAGGCTCTTCGACCGATGACCGATGGCTGCATTCGCTGGCGCAAAATGGGAAAGCGGATATTGTTATCTACAGCAGGATTGGGAAATGATTACCTGTGCATATACCTCAGCCCGTATGAAGAGACGCCCGCTATCAACGTTTCGCCCGGTGTGTTGCCGAGCATATATCTGAGCTATGGCAGACTCCGACCCTGCAGCCGGAAAGAAGATGAAACACCCGAGCAATACGAAGCCCGCCGGGATGCGGTGAAACAAGCTGCCATAGAGCGCTTTATTCACTCTCTTCGCTCTTTGACCGTAAACGGAAAATTGCCTGACATCTCCGTCCGGCAACTGCAACAATTGCTTAACAGATAAATAAGTTTGAAAAATTAACTATTTTTTGTGCCATTGGCAGCTAATTGACAGGAATCTCGCAACAAATGGCTCTCGGTATGCGTCTGTATGATAGAAAACTTGCAAAAAGAGGTATATATGCTATACTTGCCCGGGTTGAATATGATATTCGGATAGCGCATGTCGAAGAACAAAATTCAGATACGTAATAGTACAGCCGATTTTCTTGTATTTACCCGTGATTCAAAATCCGAGGGTGTTGAGGTGCGGGTGCAAGATAATGAAGTATGGCTTACGCAGAAAGCCATCGGGCAGCTGTTTGAGGTAGACCGAAGTGTTGTGACCAAACACCTTCGGAACATATACAGAGAGGGAGAAGCTGATGAAAGTTCAACTTGTGCAAATTTTGCACAAGTTGCGGATAACGGCAAAACGTATCAATATAAATTTTACTCTTTTCAGGCGGTTATCGCCGTGGGGTATCGCATCAACTCTGCCAGAGCTACCGAGTTTCGTGCATGGGCGACCAAGGTGTTGGAGACATTCACCAAGCAGGGCTATGTGCTGGATAAGAATCGCCTGATAAACGGTCAGATATTTGATGATGATTATTTTGAGCACCTTATATCCGAGATACAGGAAATTCGCGCAAGCGAGCGTCGATTTTACCAGAAAATCACAGATATCTATGCTACGAGTGTAGATTACAGTCTGGATAGTCAGATAACCCGGGATTTCTTTGCCTCCGTGCAGAACAAGATGCACTATGCCGTGCATCATCATACGGCGGCAGAGGTTATCATGAACCGCGCCAACCATGAGAAAAAGCACATGGGACTTACCGGTTGGAAGAATGCACCGGACGGAAAAATTGTGAAAGCTGATGTTGCTGTGGCGAAGAATTATCTCTCTCACGAAGAAATCACAGAGTTGAATGAAATAGTCACCATGTATCTGGATTATGCCACACGACAGGCCCGGCGTCACATCCCTATGACAATGGCCGATTGGGCAAGTAAACTGGATGCCTTTCTGCGATTTAACAATGCTGATATATTAGCTCATAAAGGTTCTGTCACGGCTGAGATTGCAAAAGCTTTTGCTGAAAGCGAGTTCGAAAAATATCGTGTGATTCAAGACCGCTTGTATGAGAGCGATTTTGATAAGATGCTCAGAATGATAACAGCGGAAAAAGAGCGCAACTAGAGATGTTTTGTTTTGAGCAAAAATGCAGGAAACACGCAACAAATAATGACCGCCGTGTGCGACAGTTTTTTTAGAAAAATCGCACTTTTTTCCATTTTGTGTTGCGGATTTGCGGCCGGGAAGTATTATCATTGGTAAAGGAGATATTTATGAATACCATTTTCCTCAGCATCAAGCGTAAGGTACTACTCCGACGCCGCGTACTGTTTCAGGGCTTACTTTCCTTGTTCATTGTGTGGGGGCAGGTGAGTTGTATCACTCAAGTGAGTGTCGGCTATGCATTGGATCATGTGGGGCGTAAAGAGCGTGTGCATAGTGCGGTGACTTCCTGTTATGAATCGGGACTGGGGCGCGACAGACGCATTTATGCTCAGGTAGAGGCTACTTATAAAGAAGAACGATGGCCGATTGTCAGCACCTGCTCAATAGCCGAGATATATTCGTGTTCTACGCCCTCAGGCTGGCCGTCGCGTTCTCTTGTAACAGGCAGTGAAGAAAAGCGCAACTACTACGTGTTGCTCTCGGCTGATGAAGCAAAGAAAGAATTGGGTCTGAACGTGTCGGATCCTCCGGCCTCTGCTCCTCGTGTGCTGACAGAAGCGGAATTCACAGCGTTAGCGGCCCAACCACTGAACGTTTCTCAGAGTCGTTTGGATGGATTGGATACTGCACTACATATTACTATAGTTCGGCATACAGATTATTATTTATACTCGACCGCTAATTATTTGCGGCGGCCTCTCAGCTATGGTTTACGTGCTGTGGATTGGCCACTTACGGTGGCTCTCAATGCAGGTACAGCTGTCGGGGGGGCTGTTTGGTTTGTGGTTGGGGGAATTCCCTACCTGATTATGGAACCGTCGAAGGATGAAAATGTTGACACATCTCAGCCAACGAGTCTGTCTTAAATACTCGTTTTACGTGGTATATTAGGCATAGAATTGCTTTTTTCATAACATGATATGACGGATTATCTGTTGCACGGCATTAACCTATATGAAAAAAATCGGCGCTGCGTCAGATTTTATGACGAAGACTAAAACTGACCACCCTGCCCAGAATCCGTTATAATGAGGTGTGAAAACAATAAACGAGATTCTACCAATCGCAGGATGGTCAGCTTACGCCGTTGAGTATACTA
>JAFUQZ010000061.1 GCA_017472085.1 Akkermansia sp.
AATTGAAGAGACGTATATACAAATACTTTGACGAAATCAACAAAGAGCCTGTTGTCTTTCGATGGACGTACAAAATGAAAGACTTTAATCTCCCGTCCTCTGAAGAGAGTCCAAATACTTGATGGACGCTATACTAGGGGACTTCCCGTGGTAAGGGGCTTCTCTGCAATACGCCTACTCCGGTGTCCACACAGGACGATGTAGCCAGGAGCTTTATGAAGTGATTGACGTGAGATTGCAGCTCTGAACCACGATGCTAGAGCCGCAATCATGCATTCATTCTGCTGCTTGTTCTGAAGACAGTAAAGGTTCGTGAATATCGCCTTTGTCTTACTCGGGAAGGAATAATTTTCGCGTAACTCTGACTTTACCAGTTTCTCCACAAAAGGAATCAGCTACGTTCACCATACAACAATAATCGCATCCATTTTATTTGTGAGGTAAGAGCATATATAGCGTAGAGAAGTAACATCAGTACTAAGGAGAGAAAGCATGACCAACCATATCCCATGTTTTCAGGCAAATAGTGCATATATGTGCTCCTTAAGGTAAAAATGCAGCTTTGTAAAACGTACAGTCCCATGGTTGCTGCTCCCAATAATCTAATAATTGCATACTTACCCATAAAAGTCACTACTTTTATGGTGAACAGGAAAGCTCCGCATCCTATAACGGCGACCAGAGTTCTTATCCCATTGATTGTCAAGCTTTCGAGGTTTAGCGTAGGCGCTTTTTGATATACTGTCCACTGATGCGGGAAATAATAGAAAGAAACAACATACAACACGCAAAATATGCACCCCCACAAAGAAGCATGCTTCATGTTTTCCGGTGAAATGCGATAGTGGCGCATCGCTGCTCCCAAAAGGAAAAAAGGCCAGTAATAGGCAAACCAGCTGTTGTGAGGAAAGAAATGCTGCAGATTCTTCGGTAGTTCCGATATTGCTAATGCAAGAAATAGCGGCAAAATTATCATTGTTGTTTTAAATATTTTAGAACTTGGTAATGAGAACAAAATAAAAAAACAAACACATTCAAAAAGTATAATTAAAAACCAGAATGGACTTGCAGCCTTTGCTATTTGTAGAATGTTCAGGGGGGCTGCGGCTCCACATGTCATCCTGAGCAGCAACCAAAAACAGCCAAATGTAATGCCTGGCAGTAAGAGTCTGCGTGCGTATTTAGGCAATGTTTTCCATGTTGCCTCCTGTATTGTTTTTCCTGCGAAATAACCGCTAATCAGAATAAAACAGGGCATGTGAAACATATAAATTGCCTTAAAAACCCCATCTTCCCAAAAATTGACATTGCCGTATTGCCACAACTGAACTACATGCCCCAAAACAACCAAGTACATTAATAGACACTTTGCTACATCCCAGTATACGATGCGTGTAGTTGGCTCGTTCAGTTCATCGCTTCGCTTTATTGATTCCTTCATGAGCATAATGTAGTGCAATTTTGTTTGCAGCTTGACTAAATGATATGCCTTTATTATCACATGATTTGGTGTAAGTCAATAAGAAATCCCGACATCGAAATGCGTTTGCCCTGCTCAAGCCTTGACATTCATGTTGCTGTTGTTATACTTTGTGTATGTCTGAGGCGATGTTGTCATTTGATTTCAGGGGGCTGATGATACTATTTGGTGGGGTGTTGCTTTTCTATGGAATGGCACTGGTGTTTCTTTATACCATTTTTTCTCAGGTGCGTTTTATTGTGACGGCGTGGTGTAGTGAGATGCCCCTGTGGAAGAAGCTGCTGGCGCCCACGGTGATGCCGGCATGGGCGATGCCGTCGCTTGTGGCAGTATGCACAAAGGCCTGGAACGATGCCGGGCATGCTCTGACGATATGGCAATGGTATGCGGCGGCGGTAGGGGGTGTGATGTTATTCGCGGTGGCTGTGTTTCTCTGCCGTCTGCTTCTCTGCTTTACCCGGTGGCGCAGCATCCTTGTGTCGTTGGCTATATTTGTCGTCTATACTGTTATGTTGTCTGGTTTATGACCTGACAAGTTGACTGATGTTGCCCGGAAAGAAACTCCCGCTGCTTCATCCTGATAGGATTTTCCTTTGTATGGGTTGAAATGGGGCAGATATGATGAATTGCGGGGGTGGGGCTGCCTTTAGCGCAGGCGTCTGTATCATCCCTTATCGGCTATGAGTTTGCGGATTGGCCCACACTGGCAGAAACAATGAAATCAGAGCCGGAGTGGCTCTGATTTGCATTGTTCAATGTTTCTGCTTCGTCACAGCGGCAGTTCAATACCCATGGAGCGGGCGACACCTTTGCCGTATTCGGGGTCGCAGGCGAGGCAGTGGTCGATGTGGCGGCGTTTGATGAACTCCGGCACGGTTTCCATGGCGCGTGCGGTGTTGTCGAAGAGCGCCTGTTGCTGCGCGCGGGTCATGAGCCGGAAGAGAGCGCGGGGCTGGGAGTAATAGTCCGCATCATCAGTGTGGAAATTCCAGTGGTCACCCGGGCCGTTCACCTCAATGGGCGGTTCGCGGAATTCGGGCTGCTCCTTCCATTCGCCGAAGCTGTTGGGCTCGTAGTTGATGGCGGCGCCGTTGTTGCCGTCCGTGCGCATCTGCCCGTCCTTGTGGTAAGAATGAAATGGGCATTTCGGCCGGTTCACGGGAATCTGCATGTGGTTGACCCCGAGGCGGTATCGCTGGGCATCGCCATAGGCAAAGAGCCGCCCCTGCAGCATCTTGTCCGGCGAAAACCCGATGCCCGGAACCACATGGGCGGGATTGAAAGCAGCCTGTTCCACATCGGCAAAATAGTTTTCCGGGTTGCGGTTGAGCTCCATTTCTCCCACTTCAATGAGCGGGAAATCGCCGTGCGGCCAGACTTTGGTGAGGTCGAAGGGGTTGTAGGCGGTGGCGCGGGCCTGTTCCGGGGTCATGACCTGGATGCAGAGTTTCCAGCGCGGAAATTCGCCGCGCTCAATGGCGTTGAAGAGGTCGCGGGTGGAGCTGTCGCGGTCATGGGCAATGAGGGCTGCGGCCTGAGCATCTGTCAGGTTGCGTATGCCCTGTTGGCAAATCCAGTGAAACTTGACCCATACCCGCTCGTTGGCGGCATTGAGCATGGAGAAGGTGTGGCTGCCGAAGCCGTGCATGTGGCGGTAGCCATCCGGGATGCCACGGTCACTCATCACGATGGTGACCTGGTGGAAGGCTTCCGGCAGGCTTGTCCAGAAATCCCAGTTGGAGGTGGGGTTGGTGAGCCCGGTGCGGGGGTCTCGCTTGATAGCGTGGTTCAGATCCGGGAATTTGAGCGGGTCTCGCAGGAAGAAGACGGGGGTGTTGTTGCCGACTAAATCCCAGTTGCCTTCCTCCGTGTAGAACTTGACGGCAAAGCCGCGTATATCCCGCTCCGCATCGGCAGCGCCGCGTTCGCCCGCTACCGTGGAAAATCGGGCAAAGACGGGAGTTTCCTTGCCGATGCAACCGAAGACTGCGGCGCGGGTGTAGCGGGTGATATCGTGCGTCACGCGGAAAGTGCCGAATGCTCCGGCTCCTTTGGCGTGCATGCGGCGTTCCGGGATGACCTCGCGGTTGAGGTGTCCCATTTTTTCCAGATACCACACATCCTGCATGAGCTGCGGTCCGCGCGGTCCGGCGGTGAGGGTATTGTTGTTATCCGTCACCGGAGCGCCGGCGGCTGTGGTCAGTTTTTTGTCGGTATTCATGCTGCGGCCTATTCTGACCGATACCGCCGCGTTAGGCGAGATGTTAACTGCGCGGCAGCCCTAATAGTTTCCTGTGTTTCAATCAGAACTTTTTGGAATGGTTTAGAAAGATAGATTTGTTAAATCTTGACAATAATTTCAGGAATGATATTTTAATGAGCAAATGAAGAGACAGAGTATGTTGAAGCAGATGCATGTCTGGCTCATGCTGCTGGTAGCTTTCGCCTGGGTGGGCTGTGCCACGCCGCTGATACCGACACCTCGCCAGCCGGAGCTGAGCCGCCGCGAGCAGAGTGATACCGCCCTGATAGAGTCGATTCGCACGGAATGGAATATTCTGAAGAGCTCCCGTGCGTGCGAGGCAGAGCGGGGCGCTGCTCTGGAGCGTTACAATGAAAAGCTGATGACGCTGGTGCGGCGCTTGCGCCTCGATGCTCTGCAGGCCATTGATAACGATGTGGATTTGAATCCGAAACATGTGGATTTGTTCTATGCCGGGAAGCGCCCGAATCGCCCGCTGCGCATGGTGTATGACGATATGGTGCCGGCAGAGGAAATTGAGCCGGAGGAACTGGAGGAGCGCGTGACCGTTCGCGGGCTGGGTGTACCGATTGTCGGTGTGATACCGGCGGGGAAGGTGGAGAAATCGGACCGCGTGGTGGGATTTCGGCATCGCGGGACGGTGAGCACGCTGACGGTTGTATTGAGCTTCCCGGATTCGCGGTCGAAGAATCCGCAGCTGCATCTGGTGGAGCGTTTGCGGACGGAAGCCGTTCCCGTTGGGAAATATAACTACGTACTGGCGGCGGATTTTTCCGCCCCTATCGAGGTATACTGGTCGCTGACCAAGGTGAAGGAGGACCGCCTGCTGGGGATGCTGCAGCCGCAAAAGCTGCGCGACACCATGGGGCTCACCTGCATGGAGCGTTACAATCCGGACAAGATACCGGTGATACTGACCCACGGTCTCATGTCGAGCGCGAGCACGTTCAACAACCTGGTGAACCGCTTGATGGCCTATCCCGAAATTCGTCAGAATTACCAGTTCTGGTATTTCAATTATCCCACGGGGGTGGCCTGGACGCTGACGGCGGATGAGTACCGCAAGGCGTTGAAATCTGCCCGTGAGAAGCTGGATCCGGAGAAAAAGAATCGGAACTGGGAGAAGATGGTGGTGGTGGGGCACTCCATGGGTGGTCTGATTACTCGCTACAGCCAGTGTGTAGAGCCCTGGAAGATGCTGTCACACGTACGCGGCTCTTTCTATCAGAGAGGTCTGTTGAATTATCTGCACCGGGACTATCTGCACAAGCCGCTTCCCGCCGGGATGGAGCCGTTCCGTTCAGACTATTTCTTTGAGCCGGTGCAGGCCGGGATGGTGGTCTATCTGGCCACGCCGCATCGTGGCGCGCCCATGGCCACCTATGGTATTGTCAACTGGCTCATTCGTCTGGTGAAGCTGCCGCAGCAGCTGGTGGGAGAGATGTATAACATCGCCACCCTGCAGCAGGACAGCCTCATCATGCAGCCGGAGCGCATGACCGAGTGGTTCACCAGCACGCGCCAGTTGTCGCCGCAGGGGTATTCCATCGTGGGCCTGCAAAATCTTTCCGTGCGTCCGGTGCCGACCCATTCCATCATCGGTGACCGAGGGCGCGGTGATACCCCGAAGAGCTCCGACGGAGTGGTGCCGTACTGGTCCAGCCACATCGGCTGGGGAACGGAGACAATCGTGCCGTCTGACCACTCCGTGCAGGATGTGCCGGAAACGGCCGAACGCCTGAGCACGATTCTGCTGGACTACCTCAAGGAGAACAAAGCTCAGAAACAGCCTCGCCGTCACAGAAGAGCCGCCAGAGCTGCCCGCTCCGCTTCACTGTAGGGAGCGGCAGCTCCGCCATTTGCCAGCCGCCGGGCAGAGATGGCGGTGAGCGTGGCACAGAGCCTTGCCGGACCGCTGATGCGGAACTCCCAGTGCAGGGAACTGCCGCCGATGCGAGTCAACCGCGCCTGCACCGTGGCCATTTCAAAAAAGCGCAGGGGGGCGTGGTAATCTGCCTCCACATGGACGCGGGGGTAGGCGTAGCGCCGGAAGGTGTCTGCCGTGGAGAGTGAGGCGAGGGCGTGTGTCTCCGCTTCTTCCGCCAGGTGGAAATAATTGGCGAAATAGACGATACCGGCGGCATCCGTCTCGTGAAAAGCTATGCGGCGGGAATAGGTGAAAGCGGGCATAATCAAACGGTGTTGTTATCTCAGGCGGTCGCGGCCGAATTCCATGCCGAAGCGGCGGCGCCGGTCATCCACCACGGCGTTCCACCCGGCATCCTGCACCTCTGCCACATTGATTTTATCGCCTTCGGCATTGGTGCGGATGTAGAGCACCGCCCAGCGGCGACCATCCGTGACGGTGAGGAAGCGCGTGCGGCTCTCAAAGAGATTGTCCACGGAAGCCAGCTCAATATCGCTTTCATCGCGCAGCTGGCGGCGGTAGGCTTCCGGCACTCTGTCCAGTTGCAGCCATTGCTCTGCCTGTGCGGGGGGGTAACCGGCAAAGGCCTCGTGGCGGGAGATATAGTCCATGACCCGGTAGGCCGCATGCACGGCGGCCGGTGTGGCCACGGTCTGCCCATTGCGAAGAGTGCGGGTGTTGAACATGATACCCATATCGCGCGCCAGCGCTTCCTCCTCCGTGGGCTGCGGGTAGAGCAGCACCCAGCCGATACCCATCAGAATCAGGAAGATGAGGATGGTCAGCCGCACATACTTCTGCCGGAAATAGCGGCGGATGACGGCGCGGAAGCCGATGACCCGCTCCATATCCGCATCGCCGAAGAGGAATTTGGGGGCGGGGCGCTGAGGGTCTGCGGCAATTTCCGCGACCGTGCGAGGCTGCAGAGCGTCCAGCACGGAGACCTCCATTTCCCCGCTGGCTTCAGCGGAGGTGTCCGGCTCCGGAAAAAGATGGTGTGCCAGCACCAGGCGCACGATGGAGGCCGCGGCCACATAGATGGCCATGAGCCCCAGTCCTGTGGTGAGCATGCCGCCCTGGTAGGAATGCGTGGCCTGCACCAGCTCCGGCCGGGTGGCGCTCAGCACCGGCCAGACAAGCAGCGCGATGATGAATACGGGCAGCACCCCGCAGAACCACACCCGGTTTCGCTTCGGGCCGATGGCCACCCAGAATTCCAGCACCAGCATGGGCCAGAACCACATCTTTTCATGGAAAAAGTGGATGGTGAATCCCTCTGCATACTGTGCCGCCGGGTCGGGCGGGATGATGGAGTCCGGGAACGAGGCGCAGCAGAGGAACAGCAGCGCCAGCACTGCTGTGACCAGGACACGCATGGAAAAGATGAGCTTACCGAGCATGTTCCTATATTAGCCTATCTTCCGCGTGCCTGCAATCTCAATCGCCGGATGAGTGCGTCAGCGCGGGTTATAAGGAGTTGATGGCCGGGCCGATGTGTCCCCGCGTGGCGGCGATGTGCAGCAGCCGCTCCTCGACATCCGGCGGCGGGGGCATGAGCCGATGCGGCAAATCAGCCGTCAGCAGTTCCAGCGCGCAGGCATTGTGCAGCGCCATGGTCGTCTCGATGAAACACATGGCCGTGGGTTCCTCCAGGATGAAATTCAGCGGCGCCTTGCGGTTGAGTACCCGTTCCGGGGCAATGTCGGCCCCGAACTCATCCTCCACCCCCAGATTGGCCAGCAGGGCGGGGGAATTGTGTACGGCAGAGGCATCGATACGGCGGCGCAGAGCATTGATTTTTCCGGAGCAGGTGACGGTGCACCAGGAGCGGGTGATGGCGGCGGTGAGGGCTGCCGAATCATCCATGCCCACATAGCGGACACTCTCCGGAAGCTCCTCCCGGACATCCCGGATGTCTGCCACCGTGACCCGCATCCGGCGGTCGAGGGCATAATTGACGACACCCCGGCCCACTTTGCCGTATCCCACGACCACCAGCGCCTTGCCGGCCAAATCCTTGTAGCCCAGTTTCTCCAGAGCACAGAAGAAACTATGGCCGGTGCCCAGGCTTGTCTCAATGCGTTTGATGCGCCCGGCATCTGCCACGAATACCGGGTGGTGAACCCGCTCCAGTCGTGATACGCCGCTGCGGGTCAGCTCGCAGAAGCCCAGTCGGGGGTGCAGGCGGTTGAACTGTCCCGCGCAGTCCAGGATGATGTCAAAATCCGTGCGGCTTTTCTCTGCGCGGCGGATACCGAAAGACTCTGCCAGCCGGAGAGCGGCCGGGTCGCAGAGGATGGGTTTGTGCGGGAGGAAAACCGCGGCGCCGGCAGAGAGTAGTGCCAGATATTTGGCCAGGGTGTTGTGAAAGATGGGCGTGGCATCCAGGATATTCAGCCCCTCCAGGGGGCGGGATGCTGCCCAGCTTTCCGCCTGTTCCAGCAGGGTGGGCCATTCCTCTGCGGGGTAGTGCTGCAATAAGTATGCCTTCAGATTCGCCACTTGTGCATTCATGTCACCCCCAGTCTACGCCGACTCGCGGAAATGACAAGCAAAAGTTGCGCTTTACAGTCTATTTATCTGGCTGATTTCCGCATGCAGTGCCCCCTTGTCGCCGGGCATGCTCCAGGACAGCTCGTGGTTACCGGCCTCCAGCCGGTAGAGGATGAGGGCGTGGAAGTCCTGCCCGGGTTTTCCGTTGCTCTGTACGATACAAGTGCCCTCCACCCCGCCGGTCATGATGCGGCGGCCATCGTAGTTACGGAAACTCAGCAGCATGGCGCAGACTCCCTTTTCCCGTGCGTTGACGGTGATGCGGGCCACGAGCTTGCCTCGCTCTCCCGGATGCCATTTCAGGACGGTTCTCTGCGGGGCTTTGTGGGCATGTTTCAGTCCGGGCGTGGCGGGGCGGTAGATTGCGCGGCGGCGGCGTTCATCGCGTGCGCGGCGCATGACACCCCAGTTGATGCGAATCAGCGCTGCCAGTCCCAGCGCAAGCCAGACGCAGATGGCGATGGCAGAGGCGCTGTCTCCGCCGAAAATGAGGATGCAGGTCAGGATGCAGCAGAACGCTATGGTGACCAGAATACCTGCCTTGAACCCGAGTATCATCCCCGGAAAGAGCAGAAATAAGACCGCATAGCGCAGAAATACTTTCAGATTCAGCGGTGTACACCGGAGAAACTCCCGCCGCAGCGTCATGTCGTATATGTGCTGCAAATCCTGCTGACTGGTTTCGGCGTCAATCTTCACGGCTCAGAGTCTAGCATGTTCGAGGCGGCTCAGCAAGCCTGAATCGCAGCATCAGGACATGATGAACGGGCCGCCGAACAATCGGCAACAGATTAAAACCATGATGGGCAGAAAGGCTGACAGCACGACCAAAGGCCTGAACCGTGTGAAGCGGGCAACCGACAGCGCCAGAGCCGACAGGAACAGGATAACCATGCCTGCCGTCCAGCAGACCGCCACCGCATCCGGGGCATCATCCACCCATAGAATGGGAAACAGGAAGAAAAAAATGAGGGACTCACCCAGTGCAAAACGCAGGGCGAGCGTGGACAGATTCCGGTTTTTGCTCAATTTCCAGCCGGGCAGAATCAGTAGCAGCAGGCTAAGCAGAATACAGGTGTGCACGGGGTAGTCTACCATACTCTGCGCGCAGGCGGCAAGCGCAAAACAGACTCCCTCCGGGTTTTTAGGCTTGCTTTTTGAAGAAAAAAAGTGTACTGTGCGTTACCGCTTGTCGGAGAACATCAATTATTTAACACATGGAAACGTTAAAAATTCAGCGCGCTCTGCTGTCCGTATCGGACAAAACAGGGCTTGATAAGTTCGCCAAGGGGCTGGTAGCCCAGGGGGTGCAGCTCATTTCCACCGGTGGCACCTGCCGCTATCTGCTGGAGCTGGGGCTGCCCGTGACGGAGATTTCTGATTACACCGGTGCGCCGGAGCTGTTTGATGGCCGTGTCAAGACTCTGCACCCCAAGGTGCACGGCGGTCTGCTTCAGCGCCGTGACCTGGAGGAGCACCAGAAGCAGGCGCAGGATAACAACATCCCCACCATCGACCTCGTTTGCGTGAATCTGTACCCCTTCGAGGAGACCATCGCCAAGGAGGGCGTGACGCTGGCTGAGGCGATTGAGAAAATAGACATCGGCGGACCTTCCATGCTGCGCTCGGCTGCCAAGAACTACAGCGCCGTGACGGTAGTTTCCGACCCCGCCGATTACGACACCGTGCTGGAAGAGATGGAGAATCACCAGGGCTGCACCACGCTCAAGACGCGAGAGAAGCTGGCAGTCAAGGTGTTCATGCGCACTTCTTCCTATGATACGGCCATTTCCAACTATCTGGGCCATCGCGCAGAGGACAGCACCCGCGCCAACCTCAGCATCTCTCTTCCTTTCTGCCAGGAGCTCCGCTATGGTGACAATCCTCACCAGGACAGCATGCTCTACGGCAACTTTGAGAAGATTTTCACCCAGCTGCAGGGTAAGGAGCTTTCCTACACCAACATCCTGGACCTGGACGCCGCTGCCTCTCTCATCATGAACTTCCGCCGTCCGACGGTCGGTATCCTGAAGCATACCAACCCCTGCGGTGTGGGACAGGACGATGAGGATCTGGTAGAAGCCTGGAAGCGCGCTTACCAGACGGATACGCAGGCTCCCTTCGGCGGTGTTATCGTGATGAACCGCCCGATGACCGAGGCTCTGGCCCGCATCGTGGGTGCTATCTTCACGGATGTGATTATCGCCCCGGACTATGAGCCGGAGGCCCGCGCCATTCTGCAGAAGAAGAAGAACTGCCGCGTGATGCGCATCGATATGGATGCCTGGGCGGAGTTCTGCAAGACGCCGATGGTGCGCACCGCTCCCGGCGGTCTCATGACCATGAAGCGTGATGCCGAGGTGATGGGCCTGGATAACCTGGAAGCCAAGGTAGTGACCAAGCGTATGCCCACGGCTGAGGAGCTGGAGGCCATGCGTTTCGCCTGGCGTGTGTGCAAGCAGGTACATTCCAATGCCATTGTCTTTACGGATAAGAACGGCACGCTCGGTATCGGTGCCGGTCAGATGAGCCGCGTGGATTCTGCGAAGATTGCCGTGTGGAAAGCCGGTCAGGCCGGACTCAGCCTGCAGGGTAGCGTGATTGCCTCGGACGGTCTTTTCCCGTTCGCCGATGGTTTGCAGACGGCTATTGATGCCGGTGCTACGGCCTGCATTCAGCCCGGCGGCTCCATCCGCGACGAGGAGGTCATCAAGGCTGCCGACGATGCCGGTATCGCCATGGTGTTCACCGGGGCCCGTCACTTCCTGCACTAAGAAAATTCAATGCTCGGGGGGCTTCCGGTGTCAGAAACCGGGAGCCCCTTTTTGCTTCACATCCAATGAAATTCTAAGATTATGTTATTAGGTGTCAATATCGACCATGTGGCTACTCTCCGCCAGGCCCGCTATGCCGGGATGCCGGAGGCTCACAATGCCGAGCCCTCTGTGCTGGGGGCAGCCCGTGCGGCTCAGGCCGGCGGGGCAGATTCCATCACGCTGCATGTGCGCGAAGACCGCCGCCACATGCAGGATGCGGATGCCTTTGCCGTGCGCCGTGAAATCAATCTGCCGCTCAATCTGGAGATGGGCGCCACGGAGGCCATGCTGGAAGTGGCACTTGCGCTCAGACCCGACTTCGTCTGCCTGGTGCCGGAGCGGCGTCAGGAGGTGACCACTGAGGGCGGTCTGGATGTGGCCGGTAATTTGGACAAACTGCGTCCGCTGGTGGCGGCGCTGACGGCCAACTGCAGCAGAGTCAGTATGTTCATTGACCCGGAGGAGGAGCAGGTGCGCGCCTCGGCCGCAGTGGGAGCGCCCATGATTGAGCTGCACACCGGACGCTTTGCCAACACTCTGGGGGCTGAGCGTGCCGCAGAGACGGCTCGCCTCGCAGCGGCGGCGGAACTGGCACACAGCCTTGGTCTGGAGGTGCACGCCGGACACGGTATTCAGGTGGACAATCTGGCGGAGCTGACCGCCGTGCCGCACCTGACGGAGCTCAATATCGGCCATACGCTTATTTCCCGCGCCGTATTCATCGGGCTGGAGGCCGCTGTTCGCGAGATGAAGGCAGCCGTTACAGCCCTGAAATGGTGAAATAGTTGTCTAACATTGATGCGTTTACGGCATTCTGTGCCTGATTTGCCGCACAGGATGCCTCTTTTTTGTAAAAAATGCGGGGATAATTCCATTTTTCTCTTGAAATGAGGACATAGCATGCTAAGATAGAGCCCTATGAACAAGACTCAACTTGTTGACGTTATTCAGGCCAAGCTTGGTGAGGGAGCCACGAAGAAGTGCGCAGAGGCTGCTCTGAGCGCTGTTCTGGCTGCAATCGGCGAATCTGCCCGCACAGAAAAGGTTCAGCTTGTCGGTTTCGGTACGTTTGAGATGAAGACCCGCGCTGCTCGCACGGGTCGCAATCCGCAGACCGGTGCTGCCATGAAGATTGCTGCTTCCTCCACGCTGTCCTTCAAGCCCTCTTCCGTTTTCAAGACGGTGGCAAAGAAGAGCTGCGCCAAGAAGTCCTGCAAGAAGAAGTAAGCCTCCCTCCGGGTGGCTCTCCAACCACTTTACAGGCCGCCTGTTCCTAATAAATAGGGACAGGGCGGCTTTTTTTGCTGAATTTATGGTTTACTTTTGGTAATGAATATGGTAAAAGCACCTTGCTATGGATTTAGAGCAACGCGAAATCAGCGCGGAAACCATTTCTCCGTACTTTGAAGAATACTTCGGCCACAAGCCGTCCGTAGTGGCAGCTTCGCCCGGCCGTGTAAACCTCATCGGCGAACATACAGACTATAACAATGGTTTTGTGCTGCCGATGGCTCTCAATAACATCAACGTGGTAGCTGTAGCGCCCTCTCCCACCGGCAAACACCGCTGGATCGGCGCGCTGGGCGATGAGATGATTGAGATTGACCCGGCAGATGTCACCAAACCCGGTGAGCCTTTCTGGAGTAACTATGTGCGCGGTGTTATCTGCATGCTGGATCGGCGCGGTATCTCCGTTCCTGCCGTGGATATGCTCATTGATTCCAACGTGCCGCGCGGTGGTGGCCTTTCCTCCAGCGCCGCAGTTGAGGTGTCTGCCTGCACGGCTCTGGCCGCTCTCTGCGGGGCAGAGGTGACGCCGACCGAGCGCGCGCTCATCGGCCAGGCCACCGAGCACGAATTTGTGAACGTGCCCTGCGGTATCATGGACCAGTTCATTTCTGCCAACGGCAAGAAAGACCATGCGCTCATGCTGGACTGCAAGGACCTGTCCTACCAGCTCATTCCCATGATGGATCCGGAAGTGAGCGTGCTGGTGATTGATTCTGCCGTGAAGCATTCTCTGGCCGACGGCGGTTATGCTGCCCGCCGCAAGAATTGCGAGGATGCCTGCGCCATCCTCGGCGTGCCCTCCCTGCGTGAAGCCACGCTGGAGATGCTGGAAGAGAAGAAGGCAGAACTGGGCGACCTCTGCTACCGCCGTGCTCGCCACGTCATCGGCGAGAACCTGCGTGTGGCCGCCTTTGCGGAAGCTCTGCAGAAAGGTGATTGGGATGCAGCCGGAGTGGCCATGCGCGGTTCCCACGCTTCCCTGAAGGATGATTTCGAAGTATCCTGCGCCGAGGTGGACACTCTGGTGAGCCTCAGCGATACGATTCCCTCCGCAGCTTCCGTATACGGAGCCCGCATGACGGGTGGCGGTTTCGGCGGTTGTATCGTGGCGCTGGTTAAGAGCGGCGATGTGGAGCAGGTGGCTCAGGAGATGATTGAGGCCTACCGCAACGCTCTCGGCATTGAAACGGATTACCTCATTACCCGTCCCGGCGATGGTGCCCGGGTGCTCTGGCAGGCATAAACTCTCAACAATAAACACATTAAGATGAAGAAACTCATGACATTATTCGGAGCGCTTGCTCTCATGTCCGGTGCCGCCATGGCTCAGGATGCTGAGGCTGCAGCCGCTACCGTGGATGTGCTCCCGCTCTGGGAGATGATTGTGTTCTGCGTTGTCGTGGTCGGTGTTATCGCCCTCGGCATCTGGAAATCTTCGGATTCCGGTGAGAACGCAGAGAATAAGGGAGAGGGCGGTGCCGCCGATTACTTCCTGGCCGGCCGTGGGCTGAGCTGGTGGCTGGTGGGCTTCTCCCTGCTGGCAGCCAACATCTCCACGGAGCAGTTCGTGGGTATGAGCGGTCAGTCTGCGGACTGGCTGGGTCTGGCTATTGCCGGTTATGAATGGCTGGCAGCCATCGTGCTGGTGATTGTGGCCTTCACCTTCCTGCCCATGCTGCTCAAGCGCGGCGTGTTCACCATTCCCCAGTTCCTTGAGGAGCGCTACAATGGCGTTGCCCGTGTGGCCATGGCTTTCGTCAACCTGCTGATTCTGGTGGGTGTCCCCACTGCCGCCGTGATTTATGCCGGCGCCAGCGTGGTGGCTGTGTACTTTGACCTTTCCGTCGCCACCGGCTGTCTGATTATTGCCGGTGCTGCCACGGTGTATGTATATGTGGGTGGTCTGAAGGCCTGCGCCTGGACCGACCTCATCTGGGGTGCTGCTCTGATTGTGGGTGGCGGCGTGGTGGCCTACTTCGCCATTATGGCTCTGGGTGCGTTCAACACCGTGCCGCAGGAGGTGCTGGCTACGGCAACCACCACGGCCAATACGGCCGGTGATGCTCTGGCTTCCACCGGTTCCCAGTTCTGCGACGGCCTCAACCGCATGATGAACCTCAATGCCGGTGATGTCAGCGGTGCTACCAACGGTATCGGCGGTAAGCTGCACATGATGCGTGAAGCTTCCGACCCCGTGATGCCTTGGACGGTGTACCTGCTGGGTCTGTGGATTCCCAACTTCTTCTACTGGGGGCTTAACCAGTACATCATGCAGCGTACTCTGGCTTCCAAGAGCCTGGAGGAAGGTCAGCTCGGTATCGTGTTTGCCGCTTTCCTCAAGCTGCTCATCCCCTTCGTGGTGATTATTCCCGGTATCCTTGCCTACAACCTGTACCGCGGCGATCTGGCCGCCAAGGCTGACAGCAATGCTGCTGAAATCATCCAGAAGGCAGAGAAGGATGCCGCCACCAGCGGCAAGAAGGTCATCTTCGATATCGCAGCCAGCCGTCTGGTGCGCGAGGATTCTGCCGCTTCCTCCGTGGAGCTGCTGCGCAAGAACCTGCAGACGGTCGGTGCTGCCGACAGCATTCCCGCCGTGGATGCTCTGGCTGCCCGGCTGAGCGCCATCCCCGCTGCTCAGATTGCTGAGCGTTCCGAAAAGGCTGCTGAGATTCTGAAAGTGGAGAAGGAGGCAACGGCTGCCGCCCGTGCCGACATCACCAGCTACACCGTTTCCACCACACTGGCTGCCTATCAGTATGACTATGCCTTTGCCACCCTGCTGCGCAAGCTGCTGCCGGGTACCGGTTGGGCCTGGTTCGTGCTGGCTGCCCTCTTCGGTGCCGTGGTGAGCTCTCTGGCCTCCATGCTCAACTCCGCTTCCACCCTCTTCACGATGGACCTTTACAACAAGGCCAAGGAAGTGGCTACCGGCAAGGGTGCTTCCGACAAGCAGCTGGTGGCTGTGGGTAAGGTGGCGGTGCTGGTCTGCGCCGTTATCGCAACGGTCGTGGCTCCGTTCCTGGATAACCCCGCTTTCGGCGGTATCTTCACCTTCATCCAGGAGTTCCAGGGCTTCCTCAGCCCGGGTGTGCTGGCCGTGTTCCTCTTCGGCTTCTTCGTGCCCAAGTGCCCCCGCGTGTTCGGTTGGCTGGGTATCGTGGTCGGCATTGTGGCCTTTGCCGCTTTCAAGTGGGTGGCATTCCTCGGCTGCACGGGTGATTCCTTCCTCAACCGCATGGGCTATTCCCTCATCGTGGTCTGCCTCGTCGGTCTCGTCCTGACCATCCGCAACCACATCATGGGCGGTGAATCCGTGGTGCTCAAGGATAAGGGTATCATCGAGATGAAGACCTCCAACCGCGCCAAGGGCTTCGGTCTCGCGGTTGTCGTGGCCACCGTGGCTCTTTACATCATCTTCTGGTAAAGAATACCCATCGATTCTGATGTTTTTCGGGCACAACTCCTCGGAGTTGTGCCCGTTGTTCTGCCTCCGCGGATGGTGCGGAGAATGGCATTTTCTCTGAAAGGTATGCGGAAGTGTGAATGGATGAGCGTTGCCCGAAATGAAAAACACCGGATTCCTTGCGGAATCCGGTGGGAAGAGGAGAGAGGGCGAGCCTATCAGAACTGGCAGCCGACCCCAATGGAGATGATGTGCTGGCCGAAGTTGCCCGGGTCCGTGAAAGTGCGGCCGAATTCGTATCCGGCACGGACGTAGACGGCCTCGCTGCACTGTACTTTCAGACCGCCGCCTACGCGGAAAGTGAAGCCATCAATGTTGTCGGAGCCCCAATCGGTTTCAATTTCTCCCAGAGTGTAACCGGCCTTGCCGCCGATGGTCAGGAAGATGTCGTCAACGAGCTCGATGTTCAGGTCATATCCGGCAGTGATGGGAATCAGGTAGATATCGGTATCAACGCCGTTAATCTTGTCATCGCCGAACTCATAGCCTACGCCCACGTTGAACTGGTGGCGGAATGTGCCCTCAGCATCGTTGTACAGGTTGAAGCTGCCGCGTACACCCCAGGTGTCAATCATATCATTGTCACCGACGGCATAGATGGCATCAATGGCGTAGACCGGCTGCATGTCGTAGGGAGTCAGTGCGCCGGGCTGCGGAGAGGGCAGGTAGTACGGAGCTGCGGATGCCGTGCCGGCAAGGGCAGCCAGAATGCTTGCAATAGAAAGAAGTTTTTTCATAGACACTCTTTCTTTAGCATATTATTTACCCGTTTTCAAGTAATTATTTCCAAAAGTTGGAGAAAACGGAGAGGAAACGTGCGGCCGGATTTGGCAATAAGTAACTTCTGCACACGCTCCGGCGGGTTACCCTCCGCGAGTAACGGGTGTTGGTGGTGACGCCGAACTCGCCCTTCTTCGTGAATTCCTCGCTCCGGGAGGATATTTCTGCCACGTCGGGAATTGTCCCCGGTGGGGGAATCGGTCAACGCAAGCGGTCTCTCTGCGTTGTACACGTTGCGGGTGTAGTGCCGCTGATGTGCGGAGTGGAGCCATTGGCGTTGTGCGAGTATACAGAGAATTTAAAAATACCTGCGGGAATGCGAGCGATTGAAGAAGTGCCTGTAAATAACAAAGAACAGAATAATGAATAGAATAAAATAAATGAAAAGAAAAAACATTATGAGCGGATGGTCCGGAATTAGCACTGTGTTATGAAGGGAATAAACATTCGGGGCTAATTTGCATACATAAACTTTGATGATTTCAGGACGATGCGAGACGTTTTCTTTCTGTTTACTATAAATATTATACAAAAATGATTCGTAAACATAACCATGATTGGGACTTTCTATGTATACATGATAATTATCATTATTCCATTTATATTCAATATTTGCACATAACACAGGTCTGTCATCCATGTATATAATATCGCTTTCAAGCCATATATTTTTTATGACTCCATTCGTCTCTTCAAATAGACCTGTATTAGAAAGTAGAGAAATTGTGTTAATCTTAAGAACAGGAAAAAGAAATATGGTAAAAAATATGATAGTGAGAATTACGGGAGTACATACAGACGCTATATTTTCGCGCTTTTCCACTTTTCTTTTTTTACCTATTTTTAACATAAAATAAGAATTGTTTTTTCTTTCTTTGATTTCTTTTTACTAATTTTATTATTTGGTATACAATCATACATAATAATACAATTTCAGCTGCCCAGGCGACTGCATATGTTATCCAATATTCGAGAGTTATGGAGCAGAAGATACTTGCATCATGCGGATTGCTTTTATTGATAAAAACAGGTATCATCAATGGTTCTTGTTTTACTTTTGACTGTTGATATCTCAAAAAAATGTCGCGCATAGGAAATTGAGAATCGGCGTCTCCCTCCTTGCTGTATTTCTTCCCATTGATAACATATCCCACTTTATATGAGTAGGTAGCACCACTTCGCTTCCCTCCGCCACCCCGATATTCTCTGACATATACAATCTGCCCGGGAATTAAATTGTAATTCTCTGTTCCGTAAGCATATACGTCATATATTTTCTTGGCTTCGCAGAAAAGCCCAATGCTCCATATTGTGGTAAATACAACAAAAAAAACTAATTTATATAACATAGTGAATCGGAAAAGCCTGCCCATTTAAATGGGCAGGCTAAATAAATAATAGTTATAATGGAAGCTCTTTAGATATACTGAATTTGCCTCCAAAGCCAACTTCAAGTGAAGCACCATATATACCCCACGTTATACCTGCGTCAGCATGGAAATACGATAAAAGATCATCATAATTTACATCTGTACCTGTAACTTTAATCTGAGTTGATCCATAAACACCTATGCCAGCTCCCATTGAACCTCGCAAAAACACATAAACTTCTGCACTATAATTCTTCTTCGAGCATCTTTTTCTTGTTTCTATACCAGCTGTAATGCCACTTTCTCCTGAACCCATACTTGGGGTATTTTCAGGAACAAAAATTAGATCACCTTTCTCCTTTTTATCCCTTCTTCTTATTGCTTCACGAGCATTTTTACTGTTTGCAATGACTCCATATTGAGCATACGCTTCTATAGTGAAGTTAGCCTCTAATTCGCATATAGGGCATTTCATGCCTTTGGGATAACATGGTGATATTCCTATTGATACTGAACCATAAATACGAAGAGGAAACGGCCCGAACATTAACACCGGCGTTACTTTGTCAAATTCGATTGAAGCGTCTGGACAAGTGTTTCCCCAATATATATTCGTTCCTTCAATTAATTTTAGGGCAACATCTTTGAGATTTAACAGCCCCAATATATCTATATGAAATAAATTATTTTTGACGTATCCATATAGATTATCATTCACATTTCCGTTGATGCTATCCCTCCCGATCCATCTCCCATCCACTGGATTGTAGTGGCGGTAGTTGTAGTACACCAAGCCTAGCTCAGTGTCGTTGTACTCGCTGCTCCATTGGATGGGCTGCCAAGTGTTACCACTTTCCGTTACGCTACCGTAGGGGGTATAGGTATAAGTTGTTCGGATGCTGCCACTGTTGGTGTACAGCTCACAGATATTTTTGCTTAAATCCCAGCCGTAAGTGTACCATGTACCATTCTTTTGGATAGCCAGCGGACGGGTGGCTATGGGCTGAGTGGGATCCCAGGTGATGAGCCAGAGCGCCGGGTGGTTGCTGCGGGTGAGGTCGCAGCAGGCGATTTGCAGGTAGCCTCGGTAGAGGTAGCGCTGGTGGAGCGTGATACTACCGTCTACTGTTACCTTCTTGGTGGCACGGCGTCCCATGTGGTCATAGCCGCATTCGATGACCGTATTCGTCTCCGCGTTGGTGAAGTTCAGCGGGCGGTTTTCAGCATCGTAGGTGACGGACCATGTTCCGGTGGTGGTTTTCACCAGCGTCTGGTTGCCATCGGCATCGAAGGTGGGGGTGAAATCACCCACAGCGGTGTACTGGTTGAGGTTATTCGCCGTGTAGTTGGTAATCTCTTCCGTTACTTCCTGTGCCGTGTTTCGGTTGCCGATGTTGTCGTAATCGTAGGCGTAGTTGCTGCCATTGACTGTCGCGGTGGTGAGCTCGCTGCGGTTGTTGTAGCCGAAGCTGTCGTTCTTCACCGAGCCCTGACGCGAGGTGTTGCGGGCGGTGGGGCGACCGAGGGTGTCGTAGCTGTACTGGCGGTTGGCTACCAGCGTGGAGCCGCGCTTGTACGCCATGCCGGTGAGTAAATCACGCTGAATCTCATAGCTCTGCGTGAGACTCATGTTGTTCGGCATGGTGAGCCTTTCCAACAGGTGTGTACCTGCCAGATACTCGTAGCTGAACAGCTTTTCCTCGCCGCCGTGGACGAATCCGGCGGTAGCGATACGCCCATCTGAGCCGTAGCCCGTGGTGACCGTCTGCTGTACCGTGCCGTTCTTCGCGTAGGTGTAGCCCGTGGAGCGACCTTTGGCATCGCGGCTTTCCGTGATGAGGTGGGTCACGCTATCGGCCACGAGTGAATCGCTTTCCTGCTCGCCGTAAGCGTTATAGCTGAGCGTGCGTACCCCTGCGGCATCCGTCACCTGCGTGAGTTGGCTGAGGTGGTTGTAGATGTAGGCTCGTGGTGTCGTGCTGTCGGAATAGCTTGTCCCCAGCAGTAGACCGCGGGCGGGTTCATAGGTATGGGCTTTGACTTTGCCACGCGCATCCGTTTCCGTCAGCACGCGGTTGTAGGCATCGTAGGTTTTCACCACGGATGAGTTATCCGCGTAGGTCTTGGCGGTTTCCAATCCGGAGGCATCGTGATAGCTCCAAGTAGTCGTATCGCCGTCTGTGCGTTCGCTCGGGTTGGTCGATACCGTTTCCTCGGAGGCTCGGAAGGTCGTCAGCGAGGTCATGCGGTTGGCATCGTCATAACCGAAACATACCGGCTGTATTCCCGTTCCCCACTCCGTGACCTTGCGACCGCGTGCATCGTAGCGGTAGCAGGAGGTGTTACCCTGCGCATCCGTCACCGTGGCGGGCAGGTCGTGTGCGGAGTCATAGACCGTGGTGGTCACATTTCCGGCGGCATCCGTGATTGTGAGCGGGCGACCTGCCATATCCGTCACCGTGGTTGTTGTGTTGCCGCGGCCATCCGTTCGGGTTTGAATCATCCCGCTTGCGGTGTAACTGCGTCCGGTGATGGTCGTTACCCCGGCGTTATCCGTCTGCGAAAGCGCAAAACCGTCCACGCTCACCGTTTCTGCGGTGATGTTGCTGGTGGGCAGGGAGTTGTAGGTCTTGCGCTTCGTCCCAACATGATACTCTACCCATTGCGTGGAAGTCAAGTTTCTTTCGTCAATTGTTAGATTTTTGCTCTCTACTGCATTGGACAGATGGGA
>JAFUQZ010000009.1 GCA_017472085.1 Akkermansia sp.
CTCAAAAATATCAAAGATTCAGCTAAAAATGAGGGGTATTGTTGACCTGCAGCATTTGTATCTCAGACTTCGCCTTGCCTCCAGTCCCTCTTTTCTTGCTCAGCTTGCCCCATGCTAGTCATAAAATCTGACGCAGCGCCGTTTTTTCTGAAAAAAGAGACTGTTCAATTTTTCGGAACTGTGATTTAATAAAAGCGGTCTATGAGTATCGGAGACGGAAGAGAGGGTAAGGTCCGAGCCGGAATGGTGAAGGGCAGACTCGGCGGCAGACTGGCCGGGATGAGTCTGCCGCAGCAGATTGTGACCATCGCGCTCTGGCCTCTGCTGGAACAGGTGATGAGCTTCATCTGTGCCTCCACTTCGCTGGTGCTGGCCACCGGCATGGGCAGCGATGAACACATGACCACCCAGATTGCCTCCGGCATCGGGATTACGGGCTATGTGCTGTGGCTGGGATTCCTGATGCAGGGTGCGGTGGGCATGGGTGCCACCGCCATCGTGAGCCGTATGACGGGAGCCCGCCGATTCGGCGCGGCAAACTACACGGCGAATCAGGCGGCAGTGCTGGGCCTGCTGGCCGGGTTGCTCTCAGCCATCCTGATGTACGCCACGGCAGATTTTCTGGTGACCTCCGTCCTGCAGCTGAGTGACTTTGCCCGCGAGGTGGCGCTGCGCTACATGCACACCGGATGCTGGGTTGCCGTATTCTCCGGCATCGTCTTTGCAGTGAATGCCGCTCTGCGCGGTTCGGGCGATACCAAAACGCCGTTCATCATCATGGTTCTGGTGGATGGGCTCAATATCCTCTTCAGCCTCATTCTGGTGTATGGTTGCGGACTCTTCGTGGAAGGGCTGGCCTTCGGCCTCATCGGGGGTATGGCGGTTGCGGCGGCCGTTCTGCTGGGCATACTGGCCCACCGCACACGCCGGATGAAACAGGCAATGAACGAAGAAAGCCTGGATGATTACGCCGCAGAACAGGGCGAAGACTATGTACCGCCGCTCTTCCTGCGTCTCAGCTCCATGCGACCGGACTGGCGGGAGATGTACCGCATCCTGAGCATCGGCCTGCCGCAGGCCATGGAAGTGGGCGGTATCTGGCTGATTCAGATATATGTACTGCGAGTCATCTCCTCGCTGGGAGATGCGGCTGTCGGTGCGCATAACATCGCCATCCGCATTGAATCGCTGAGCTTTCTGCCCGGATTCGCCATCGGTATGGCGGGCGCCACTCTGGTGGGGCAGTACCTGGGCACGGGCAGCGCACGCATGGCACTGGCCACCGTGCGGAAATGCGTGCGCTACAGCGTTGTGTTCATGGGAGCCATGGGCGTGGTGTTCTACCTCTTCCCGGAATTCTTCGGCGGCATCTTTGCCGGCAATTCCCGGGAACTGCTGGATGCGGTGATTCCCGTGGTGCAGGTCTTCCTGATAGCCGAGCCCTTCTACGCCGCCATGCTCATCATCAAGATGTGCCTGCGAGGGGCCGGATATACGCGCAAGGTGATGCTGGTCTCCTTCGGCTGCATGGGCTTCTTCCGCTTCCTCTGCCTGGTTATCTGGAATGCCCTGTGGCCGGAAAGCATCACCCTGACCGGCATCTGGATTCTCATCACCGTGGATATGGCAGTGGAATACCTGCTGCTCACCCGCATGCTCCACGGGCTGAAGTGGACCCGCAAACGAGTCTGAACCATGAAACACCTCCTGCTTTCTCTTTTTCTGGCGGCACTGCCCCTATCGGCAGCAGAAAAGCCCCGCGCCATCCTGTTGTTCTATGCGGATGACCTGGGCTACAACGACACCTCTGTGACCGGATGCGCAGAAGTTCCCTGCCCGAATCTGAACCGACTGGCAGAAGAGGGGCTCACCTTCACGGATGCCCACAGCACCGCCTCCGTATGCACCCCCTCGCGCTATTCCCTGTTCACCGGGCAGTATGCCTGGCGGCGACCAGGAACCCATATTCTGCCCGGAGATGCCAAGTTGATTCTGCCCATCAAGGGGGAGGAACTGCCCCTGCCCGCCATGATGCAGCGTGCCGGCTACCGCACCGCCGCCATCGGCAAATGGCATCTGGGGCTGGGACGAGGGGAAGCCCCCATCGACTGGAATCAGCAGATTAGCCCGAGCCCCCGCGAGGTGGGCTTTGATTTTTCCTTCATCATGGCCGCCACCGGCGACCGTGTGCCCTGCGTCTTTGTCCGGGACGGTGTGGTGGACGGGCTGGACCCTGCTGACCCCATTTCCGTGAGCTACAAACCCGGCACCCGCTATCCCGGCGAATATCTGGGCCACGAGCATCCGGAGATGTTGAAGCCCTGGGGGCGATCTGCGGATAAACAGCACGATAAAACCATCGTGGACGGCATCTCCCGCATCGGCTATATGACCGGCGGGCGCGCCGCACGATGGAAAGACCAGGACATAGCCGACCGCCTCACGGAGGAAGCCATCGGCTTCATCACCCGCCATGCCGGAGAACCGATTTTCGTCTATTTCGGCACAAATGACATCCACGTACCGCGCGATCCGCACCCGCGCTTCCGGGGACGCAGCGGACTGGGCATTCGCGGGGATGCCACCGTGCAGATGGATGATTGTCTGGGGCGGCTGCGGCAGGCGCTGGCGGATAACGGCTACTCCCCGGAGGAAACTCTCATCATCTTCAGCAGCGATAACGGCCCGGTCATCGGGGACGGCTATCTGGACGGCTCTCCGGAGGCCTGCCGCAACCACCGCCCCGCAGCCCCTTTCAGCGGCGGCAAATATAAACTGCTGGAAGGCGGTACCCGAGTACCCTTCATCGTCTGCTGGCCTGGCAGAGTCTCGCCCGGGCAAAGCACCGCGCTCATGTGCCAGGTGGATTTGGGCCGCACCCTGGCCGCACTGGTGGGACAGGAAATTCCGCAGGGCTTCATGCCGGACAGCCAGAACCACCTGCCGGCCCTGCTGGGGCATTCGCAGGAGGCGCGAAGTGAACTGGTGACCCAATCATTCGGCGGGTCGCGGCTGGCGATTCGCTCCGGGCAACTCAAACTGATAACCGGGAAGCAAGTGCAGCTCTACAACCTCGCCACCGACCCGGGCGAACAGCAAAACCTGGCCACCCAACAGCCGGAAATCGTCAGCCAATTGCTCCGCAAACTGGAGGAAATCAAGACTCCACGAGCCCCAAAAAGGTGACATAAAACAGGGTTCTTTTCCGGGCTCTCGCACAGAGAGAGACCGCCATCTCCAGCTTCTGCTTCCCCCTGATAGTGACAATAACCGGAATCAGCCATACTGCAAGATAACCCCCGAGCCGACGGAAATATATCCGGGCAGAAAGAAGTATGATACCCCCCGGCAAGTAATTTTCTGCCCGAAGCCACAGAAAAAACTTGCCCATGTACCCAAGATAGGCTACTATCACCCGCAGCACGCCACCGTGGCCTGCAACACCCCGGATGGGTGGCAGAGCGGTTGAATGCAGCGGTCTTGAAAACCGCCGAGGGCTAATACCCTCCGTGGGTTCGAATCCCACCCCATCCGTACTCAACAATGAGGTCTTGCCTGTAAAAAGGGCAAGACCTCCTGCTTTTTACTCCGGCAACGCACGCCAGAAGGACTCCGCATCCCCCATACCCCGCATATTCAGATATCGTGTTCTCAATAATTCAGGGCTCCCATGCCCCATTTCTATCTGCAATTCATGTAGATTTCTGAAGTGACGGAGATGATAACTGGCGTATGTATGCCGTAAAATATCCTGAATCCACGGATGTTCAGAAGTACACCATCCCGCTTCACGGCGCAGTCTGCGCCAATGTCGACTCCATCCGGCCGGACATATCCTATCATCGGGTGCATGCTGCATATTTTCCCGCAGAATCTGCATCAGGGGTGCATGGATATTCACACAGCGAGCCCCGCCTGTCTTTGTATGTTGAGGGTACAACACTACCACCTTTTCCTCCGGATTAACTTCTTTCCACCGCAAACGCGCCACCTCTGACGGACGAATCCCGGCATACAGCATCAGGCCAATCGCCGGCAAACAACACCCGGATTCGTACTCACGCGCTTTTCGCACCAAGGCTCGTATCTCATCCATGCTCAGAATAGGCACCGTTTGCTCTCTCACCCTCGGAGCTCTCCATAATCGCAGCGGATTACGATTACACCAGCCGTGACGCATTGCCGTGCTGAACACACTGCTGAACACCAATCGAGCCTTGTAGCGTTGGCGGGGGGTAGAAAAAGCGCGTTCTATCATATCCCCACACTGCTCCGGCGTCATGCTACTGACAATTCTACGAACTCCTTCCGGGTTGAATTTAAGCAAACGATTCATCAGATAGCGAAAATCCCGCCGAGTTCGGAGACTCAAGGACGAACGTTCCTCCAAAGCTGTCTTGATTGCGGTTTGAAGCGTCACACTTCTCTCTTCTTCCTGCAGCACGCGGTTTCCCGCTATCAGGCATTTCTGCACTCGTTTCAAACGGTTTCCCCGCCCCTTGGTCCAGAGCAATGCATCACGTGCAATCATGGCTACCTCGACTATGTCCATTCCCGTCTGCCTCAGTATCAGTAATGCAGCGGCTTCCTGTTCAGTAATTTCATTGGGTATGTTCATTGTATCGTGCATACGGATTTATAACTCGCATGCAAGCTTAAAGTTTGGTTAGAACAAAATTCCGCGAATGCAGCGCCAAAGAGAAATCAGGATTTTCTGCCCATGGCGTACCGACAACTATCCCGGTTTTTGAACCATACTCATATTAAAGCACTTTAATCTTATGAATCACGAGTTATAAATCCGTATACTGAGAGCCGGAAACAAAAACTCCGGCATCATGATTTTCAACCGTCTCTCCAGATCTCTCATTACCATCCTGCTTCTTATTTCGTGTTTCAGCTCATGTACCTGGCGACAAATTGGAGGCACTTTCGGTGCCACCACCGGCATTATTCTGGCTCTGGCCTGGATTAATGGTGAAAATCAGGAACGCAGAGAGAAAGGGAAGCGTCCGTTAACCGAAGATGAAGAAAACCAGATTTCGGCCACAGCCATGGCAATAGGTCTCGCGCTGGGCGCAGAACTTGGCGGCGCTATCGGGGATTATGTTGCCAAAAAGCGAGAGGAATACCGCACGGAAGCGGAGTATCTGAACGCACAAATATCCGGGGTGAATAAATCCATCAGCAAAGCAGATACGGAACTTGAATGGCTCAACAAGCAAAGTACCGAGCTGACCAAGCAAGCCAGAAATGTCCGCACCCTCCCCGGCGCAAGGAAAGAAGCCGCAACAAAGCTGAAAGAATCGATCACAAAACGACAGGCAGACGCGGATAAACTGGATAAGCACCTGCGCGATGCTCGTACCGATACATTGCAAGCCTACAACAGCACACAGGATCAGGAAAAGAAAAAACAGCTTCAGGAAAACATCAAGGCATTGGATGCTCGTATCTCCGCCACAAAGGCAGTCCGCAACAACATCCTGTCTGCCGGCAATTCCGTAGCATACCTTTGATTCATACAAACACCATGACCACACGTCTTACTCTTACTCTGCTCCTGCTCCTTGGGCTCAACTCCTGCATGTATCTTCTGCCGGAAGGCAGAGAGTTGAAGCGTCTGCGTGAACAACACGCCCAGGCTCAGGAGGAGAACTCCCGGCGACAACAAACACTTTCTGCCAAGAAGTCAGAAGTAAACAATCTGCGTCGCCAGCTTGCCACCAAGCAACGCCGCATTCAGCAAAACGCTTCTGTTTCCCGAACCGCCTCCGGCTCGCAAAACGATGATGCTGAAATCCGAGCACTGCAACAACAGCTTCGGCAAAAGGAAGCTGAACTTCGCTCTCTTAACCAACAAATCAATTACATCCATTAACAGACACTCATGAAAACAACAACAACAACCATTACCGGTGCAGGCGCCATCGCTATTGCCATTGCCTGCATGCCCGGTGTCTCCCAAGGGCAAAGTGCGGCAGAAGCCGCCATCATGGACATACTTGCAGGAAAAGCTACTGTTGCACCTGCAAAAGAATTACCCCCCAATACAGAACAGGATGCTAAGTCCAAGGCCGAACAGGAAGCCAAAGCCGAGCAGGAAGCCAAGGCCAAGGCCGAGCAGGAAGCCAAGGCCAGGGCCGAACAGGAAGCCAAGGCCAAGACCGAGCAGGAAGCCAAAGCCAAGGCTGAGCAGGAAGCCAAAGCCAAGGCTGAGCAGGAAGCCAAAGCCAAGGCTGAGCAGGAAGCCAATGCCAAGGCCGAGCAGGAAGCCAAGGCCAGGGCCGAACAGGAAGCCAAGGCCAAGTCCGAGCAGGAAGCCAAAGCCAAGGCTGAGCAGGAAGCCAAAGCCAAGGCTGAGCAGGAAGCCAAAG
>JAFUQZ010000062.1 GCA_017472085.1 Akkermansia sp.
GAGAATATCCCGGCCCGGAGCGGATGTAAATTGCGCCCGGAGGGCGCGGGAATCATAGCCGGGGGTAAGTGCAACGGAGGGCGCAGGCGTAGCCGAAGCTCCTCCGTGCACGCAGCCCCCGGTATCAAGTAAAAAAATAATCAAGCCCCGCAAGGGGCGACAGAAAGCGTATTTTCGCTCAGTCGTTTCGCAATTACCGGGTGGGATGCCAACGAAGCCACTCCTCTACATCTGCTCCGTGTCCTGCACCTTGTCCATCGGATATCGGACTCGGAGCTTCCCGACAAAGCTTCTGATTTTCCGGGCTATGCGGGACTTCGTGAAAAACGGAGTTGATGCTGCGTAATTTGCTTGAGGAACGGTAACAATTCGGGTACAATGAGGGCATGAGAAGACCCCCGATACCCGGATTGGTGCTGGCAGACAGCTGGTTAGCTCCCTTTGAGCGTGATATCAAAGGCCGGCTGCGGCTTTTTGATTCGGCTATGGAGCGTATCTGCCGCCGCGGAGGGGATATTACGGATTTTGCGAAAGGGTATGAGCGCTACGGTTTTAACCGCGATGCCCGGACGGGGGAATGGATCTATCGCGAGTGGGCGCCGGGGGCTCGTGCTCTGTACCTGATAGGTGATTTCAACGGCTGGAATCGCTCTGCCACGCCTATGCAGCGCAATGCGGAGGGGGTGTGGGAGGTGCGGCTTCCCGCTGAAACTCTGACGCATGGTCAGCATGTGAAGGTGCATGTCATCGGCGCGGATAATCAGGGGCGCGACCGCATGCCGGCCTGGATTCACTACACGGAGCAGGATGCTGCCACCTTTGATTACTCCGGCATTATCTGGGAACCCGCTGAACCCTACCGCTGGAAGAACACCCGCTGGAATCCGTCTGTGGTTCGCACGCCGTTTATCTACGAGACGCATGTGGGCATGGCGGGTGAGGAGGAGTGCATCCATTCCTACCGGGAGTTTGCGGACAACGTGCTGCCGCGTATTGCAAGACTGGGCTATAACGTGGTGCAGATTATGGCGATTCAGGAGCATCCGTACTACGGTTCGTTCGGCTATCATGTGTCGTCTTTCTTTGCTCCGTGCAATCGTTTCGGCACGCCGGAGGATCTTAAATACCTGATTGATACGGCGCATGGTCTGGGTATTGCCGTGCTGCTGGATGTGGTGCATTCCCATGCTGTCAAGAATGTGGCCGAGGGGCTGAACGACTTTGACGGGTCGGGCGGGCAGTATTTCATTGCCGGTGACCGCGACAGCCGCCACCCGGATTGGGATAGCTGCCTGTTCAACTACGGGCGCATTGAGGTGCAGGAATTCCTGCTCAGCAACCTGCGCTGGTGGCTGGAGGAATACCGCTTTGACGGTTTCCGCTTCGATGGAGTCACCAGCATGCTGTATGTTCATCACGGGCATGAGCCGTTTACTGATTTGAGCTGCTATTTCAATAATCAGGTGAATCTGGATGCCGTGACCTACCTGCAACTGGCCACCACGCTGGTGCAGCGGGTTTGCCCGGGGGCGCTCATCATTGCTGAGGACATGAGCGGCATGCCCGGGCTCTGCCGCCCGGTGGATGAGGGCGGGTTCGGCTTCTCGCATCGTCTGGCTATGGGCTTGCCGGATTATTGGATTAAGCTGCTCAAGGAGAAGAAGGATGAGGAATGGAGCGTGGGTGATATGTGGTACACGCTCATCAACCGTCGCTACGGTGAACCCAACATCGCCTATGCGGAGAGCCATGACCAGGCGCTGGTGGGGGACAAGACGATAGCCTTCCGGCTCATGGACGCGGAGATGTACACGAACATGAGCTGTCTGCAACCCGCCAGTCTCATCACTGACCGCGGAATAGCGCTGCACAAGATGATTCGCCTGGCCACGCTGGCTGCCGGCGGTGAGGGGTGGCTCAACTTCATGGGCAACGAGTTCGGGCATCCGGAGTGGATAGATTTCCCCCGCGAGGGCAACGGTAATTCCTACAAATACTGCCGCCGCCAGTGGAGTCTGGTGGACAATGCCGATTTGCGGTATCGTTACCTGAATGCCTTTGATGCCGCCATGGTGGCGCTGGCCCGCAGGGGGAGTCTGCTTGATTCCCGTCCGGCGCAGCCGCTCAATATGGATGAGGTCAATCAGGTGATGGCTTTCGAGCGCGGCGGGCTTCTCTTTGTGTTCAACTGGAATGGGTCACGCGCCATCCCGGACTACAAGCTTCCCGCACCCGCTCCCGGCCGCTGGCGCGTGGTGCTGGACTCGGATGCCGAAGCTTTCGGCGGTTACGCCCGGCAGGATTCCTCCGTTTTCCATTTCACGGATAATAAGGGGAATCTGTCTCTCTATCTTCTGCCGCGTACCGTGCTTGTTCTGCAAAAAGCCTGACATTTTTCAGAAAAAAGTTGCGGATGCTCAAGTGGAACGGATGTATAGGGGTGTATGAAAGGTTTTGTTATAGCGATACCTGTTCTGTTGGCACTCGGTTGTGATGAGTTTTGCCCGGCGCGAACGCATCAACCTCCCGCCATCGCTGCCTATCCCGCATCCGAGCTGGATGCGGAGATTCTGGCCGTCTGCATCAACGATTATAAAAAACGATACCGTGCGGGCAGAGAGCTGAAAAATTACCTCCGCTTCGACTACAGAGTATTGGCGTATGAGGAGGCTGCGCGACATCGTTTTCTGCAACAGCCGCAGCTTGAGCCCGGGCAGCGCTATGTGCTGGTGACCATCTGCGACCTGCCGCCCCGCCGGTTAGGGGGCTCTGCAGAGTATCTGGTGGAGCCGAAAACACGAAAAATACTGGCCTGGAGTCACGGAAAATGAGCAGGCTCTCTATATCGTTCCGGCCGCAATCGCGCTTATTGTCTGTTCATGCAGCGATGTGCAGACGGACTATTTCTGCGATAATACTGTCACGCCGGACAATGGGGTGGACAAGCCGCGAACGAAGCTCCTGACCCCGGCAGAAAAACAGGTATTGAATGCCTGGATCGCAGAGCATACGACATGGCTCAATTCTTCATACATAACCTACGCGCCGGAGGGCATCACGATGCGGGCCGCAAGGGTAAAAATCAGCATCAGGCGTGGAGATGTCATCCTGTCGGTAAAAGCAGATGATACTGATGTGTGGCATCAGTATGTCAAGCGTGGAGCCGTGTCTGATGGCATGCTGATGAAGCTGATGGAACAATCCCCTCAATCCCGCCAGGCATCCGGGAATTGACCGGGGAGCGGGCGGGGCTGACAGGGACGGCAGATGTGGTTGAATTCCACCGCAAGCTCCTGCCTGCCGCTGTCAAAAAGGATTCGCATTTCCTGTACCGGGCTGTAGAGAAAAGTCTTGCGGCGCAGACTCAGCTTCAGGCCGTTATGCCCGCAGGCGTATACCTGCGTAATATAATCGTGGCACGGCGTGCCGTCCTCTTCTGTATACCAGGAGGCCAGCCGCAGTTCCCGCGGGCTGATGCGGTTGAGGTAGAGACGCCGCCCGTCTTCCCAAAGGTCTGTTTTCCACACGCCATCAATCCATTCGGGATAGGCTTCGGCCTCGCAGGAGATACGCACTACATGCCGATGCGGAGGTGACGGGCAGGTCTCGATACTGCGGAAAAAGCGGTCGGTGTCCCAAGACTCCACCAGAATGCCGCCGGATTCGGGATGCGGATAGACATAGAGGTTCAAGCTTCCCCATCTGCTGTTCATTCGGAAAGCCAGATAGGCAGCATTGATGCTGATGGGTGTCAGCTCACACTCTTCGTTCCGGGTCAAATCCGTCAGTTCGATGTCGATATAGTGCTCTCTGACCTTGATTTGCAGGCAATAGTCCATGATGTACGCAAAGTACCGGGTGCCGGCGTACAGAGAACTCAGGGTGGTGTGGGTATGGAGTTTCACCGACAGCATTCTACCATATCATCAGGGCCTCCGCAACAATGAAAGATTGACTTTCAGCGGATTTGCCGTAGAATAGTCGGCGTATGAAGAGAAAACGCGTCGTCATCCTCGGCTCCACCGGCAGCATCGGCACCAGCGCTCTCAAAGTGGCGCGGGATATTCCGGAGCGCATGGAGGTGGTGGCTCTGGCTGCCCACAGCAGTGTTGGTAAGCTGGCAGAGCAGGCGCGTGAATTCGGCGTGCGCAACGTGTGTATATTCGATGAATCCAGGGTGGCGGAGCTGCGCGGGCTTCTCCCGTCGGACGTGAAGATTTCTGCCGGATTGGAGGGCTTGTGCGAGCTGGCTGCGCTGGAGGAAGCCGACATGGTGCTGGTGTCTATCATCGGCACGGCCGGGCTGCAACCCACGCTCTGTGCCATAGAGGCCGGGAAAGACCTGGCCATTGCCTCCAAGGAAATCCTGGTGATGGCCGGTGAGGTGGTCATGACACGCGCTGCGGAGAAGGGAATCAACGTGCTGCCCGTGGACAGCGAGCACAATGCCATTTACCAATGCCTGCAGGGTAATCACGGCGGCGCGGAGCAGGTGAGCCGCCTTATTCTGACCGCCAGCGGCGGCCCGTTCCGCACCACCCCCCGCGAACAGCTGGCCAATGTCACGCTGGAGCAGGCGCTCAGGCATCCCACCTGGAAGATGGGACGCAAAATTACCATCGATTCCGCTACCCTTTTCAACAAGGGGCTGGAAATGATTGAAGCCCGCTGGCTTTTCGATATCCCCATGGAGCGGGTGGATGTCATCGTGCACCCGCAGAGCATTGTGCATTCTCTGGTGGAGTATCGGGACGGTTCTATCCTGGCCCAGCTCAGCTCCAGCGATATGTGTTTCCCCATCCAGTATGCCGTTACCTGGCCGGAGCGAATCGACAACTCTCTGCCGCACCTCAATCTGGCGGAAATTGCCAGCCTGCGATTCGAAGCTCCGCGGTGGGATGATTTCCCGGCGCTGAATCTGGCTCGCCATGCCGGGCTCACCGGTGGTACCATGCCGGCCATGTACAACGCCGCCAATGAAGTGGCCGTGCAGGCTTTCGTGGAGGGGCGGCTCAGCTTCCCCGGCATCTGGCAGACCGTGGAGGAAACTCTCTCTGCCGCCACCCCGGAGGATTACCACGGACAGCTGGACATCATCCTCGCTGCCGATACCTGGGCGCGGGAGTATGCCGCGTCTCTGATTCTCTGACGGAGTTTTTTCTGCGCGACCCGGAGGCCGATTGGAGTCTCCTGAGAACCTGCACAGGTATTCGGGGAAACGCTCATTTGCCACGGCAGATGCGGCGCAGCCGCCACCCGGCCAACAGGATGGGTACAAGCCCCATGATGAAAAGGTAGACGGCATTTCGCTGAACGGTGGAAATGGAATTCTCATCCGTCTCCTGGTCAAGAGTGGAGAATGGCAGAGCCTGACGAGGAGCAAGGAAGAAGCCTCTCTGCTCGGACTGGCGGACGTCCTTGCGTGCCGTATTCACGCCCTCTCGCACGGAAACGAGTTTTCGATTGGAAAAATAGAACTCGGCGGGCTGGTCATTGTCGTGTATGGCTCTGTTATCCAGCGTGGTGAAGATGGCTTCCAGATATTCTTCATCTTCAATTCTGGCGGCTTTTCTTACGCGACGCAACAATTCACGGGCTTCACGAACCGTGGAGGCACTTCCGTTGAAGGCAAGAGCGGCGCGCTGAATGTAGCGAAGCTGCTCTGTACTGCCGGATTCCTTGTAAAGCTCACGCTTTCGGTTTACTTCGTCATTGGCCTTATCCCAGAGGTTCTCGGAGGTCTGGATAACGAACATCATCTCGAAGGCATACCGCAGCGGGCAGAACTCCGCAATGAGGGGGACAGACTTGCTGGTGATTTCATGGGTCAGCTCATCCTGATATGCAACGCGGTGTCGCAGATTGGAAAGACGGGAATCCACCATTTCCGGGATGATGCCCTCCGGGATTTTCGGGCTGAATTCATTCATTTCCTCAAAGCGTACCATGGCACCGGCCAAAAGAATCTGGGGCACGAGGAGCAGGGGAACGATGTTGAGCGCGGTGCGGTCAGAGCGGACAAAGGCCGAAACCATGAGGGAAAGGGCAATGCCGACAAAGGCTGTCAGCAGCATGACCAGGAAATGATCCCAGAACATGCCGTATATGCCGAGTATCAGATTGCCGACAATGAGGTAGAGCGCGCATTGGAGCCCGGCAATGCCGGTGAGCACCAGCACTTTGGATAACAGATACCCCGGGATGAAGAGCCGATAATTGCTCTCTCTGCGCAGAATGGGCCTGTCTCTCAGAATCTCACAAGCCGCATCCGTCAACCCGAAGAACATGGCCAGGACAAGTGACAGGAATAGATACTCATTGATGTGCAGAGCTTTATAGAAAGTATAGGGTGCTTCGCTTGCCGCTCTCAGCGTGCCGGCAATGAGCAATGCCAGCACCGGCCCCTCCAGCAGAACGGCATACAATCCCATGCGGCTGCGCACGCGAGAGAGAAATGTTCGTAATATCCAGAGGCGGAAGAGGCGCCACAGTTCAAGCGGTGTCCGCTTAGGTAAGCGGGGAATGCTTCTTTTTTCGCCGGAGCGTTGTTTGCTGTTTTCGGATTCTGCGGCAAATGCCGGGGATTTTTCGAAGCGTGATTGCCAGAGGGAAGAATCGGAGGCTCTGGTGGAGCCGATGCGGCGAAAAGGTGCTTCCAGCACTTCAAAAACATAGTCTGCACCACCGGCAGCTATAGCCTCCGCGGGTACTTTGAGTTTGAGGTCTTTGGCTGCTTCTCGGAAATATGTTGTCATCTCCCCGGGTGTACCCCAGAACGCCATCTTGCCGTGGCCATCCAGCACCATGACCTTATGGAATCGGTTGAGCAGGGTCTGTGCCGGGCGATGAAGGGTGCAGAGGATGATGCGCCCGTGCGACATTTCTTCCAGCGTGTCAATGACCCGCTCGGAGTCGCGGGATGACAGGCCGCTGATAGGCTCATCTATCAGGAATACTTCTGCGGTGCCGGTAAGGTCAAGGCCCAGATTCAGCCTCGTGCGCTCGCCGTCTGAAATGGTGCGTTCGCCGGCTCTTCCCACCGTTCTGTTAGAAAGATGACCGATGCCGACGAAGCCCAGAACGGAAAGCACGCGGCGTTTTCTTTCGGTATGGGAAAGTCGGGGTCTGCGGGCAATGGAAGCCTGGTAGACGTGTTCGCCCACGGTCATGGCTTCATCAAGGATGTCCTCTCTCGGGATAAAGGCAATATGGCGGCGCAGGTTTTCGGATTCGGGAGTAAGGCGTTCTCCGTTGTAGCGGATGGAGCCGAAGGACGGTTCCAGATGCCCGGCCAGCATGGAGAGCAGGGTGCTCTTGCCGGAGCCGCTGGGACCCAGGATACAGGCCATTTCTCCCCGTTTGAGAGAGAATACGATATTATCCACCACTCGCCCGGAGCGCACAAAATCGCGTGTGAGACCGCGCACGCTCAATGAGGTGATAACGGAGGATTCTTCTTCCAGCACTCCGGCAGAGAAACGGCAACGCAGGTATTGAGAAACACTCAGCCCGATAAGGTCGCCATCCCGGAGTTCTGTTTCTCCTTTTACAGGAATGTCATTTATTTTGAGAGAACTGCCATTACCTTCCAGTACACGGAGCGTCCCTGCATTGGTGGATTTCTCGAACTTTACTTCGAACACAACACCCGGAGCGAGCCAGGGGGTCAGCATCAGCACCCCGGGCCTGTTCATGTAGGGCAGGTTGGTAACTGTGATACGGCGGATTCCCGGGTCGAGCTGGAAGCTGTGACCGGTTGTGTCCGTGTCGGATATGTCTGCGAAGGTGTAAGGCCCCAGTCCCTTGATGGTGAATGGTGTATAATAGGAGGTCGTAACGGAATCCCCGTTGAGCATCAGCTTGCCATCCAGACAGAACATGGCATTCTGTCTCAAAATCTCGATTTCTACATGAATGCCGAACTTGATGCGGGCAATGCTGTTAATCGGGCGCTGCCGCGTAACGGCAAGCCGGTCGCCCTCCAGGTGGATGTAATTAACGATTTTGGCCCCGGTGTACCGACATTGAAGCAGAAGCAGTATGCTGTTGTAGGAGAAGTAGTGATTGCGGAGCTCCACCACCTGTGATGCCGTCAGCGGCAGGACTTCGCTCCTGCGTAATTCCTGCCCCCTGACGGTAATCGGAACGTCTCCGTCATTCACGACCAACAGAAGATTGACGCAGCGAATGACTCGGAACTGCACTCCCTTATCTTCTGATGGCAGCATTACGCTGTTCTCTTTCAGGGCCGAAGAAAACGTGAGGCTTTCCATGGGCCTCTGTGCCTCCATGCCCGGCTCTGCCATCAGCGTTTCAATGACCCGGCTCATCCCCGGGAGATACAAGCCAACGGTGATGTCTCGGAAGAGCCGGGAGTTCATGACATCCCGGCCCAGTCGATGCAGCAGCGTGTAAATCTCCAGCGCAAGGGCAATGCGTTCGGCTTCTGAGCGATTGGCAGACGCCAGACTCAGGGTAATTTCCAGCGGGTATCTGGCTTCATAGGCCACCTGGAAACGCTCTGCCAGCCAGATGTGTTCCACATTGGGAAAGTCGTGGCGCAGGATATCAAGAGCACTCTCCATCTTGTCTTCATCCAGCCCTTCCACCTGCACCATGATGGAGGCAAACAGGTCAACAATCGTGCCGGCATGCGCTCTGCGGGATTCACCGCGGAGAATCAGATTGCGGGGCGAGACGCGAAAAAGCGCCCCGGCCAGACTGCTGCGCCAGCGAAGCAGCCTGCGCCGCCAGAGATGCAGCCAGGCAACGACTGTCTTTGCTCTGAATTCTCTGAAAATCATGACGGAACTTGCATTTTTCCTGCGCCGGGGCAGCGTTGCTCCCACCCCGGGAAGTTCCAGCGATGGGGGAAATCCTTGCACTGCTGCGGTTTGACGGGTTGGATGCGGCAGGTATTATCGGGTTGGAGCATGATGCAAGCCCCATCCTCAGCGTCGATGAGAGAAAGACCGCGTCTGTTGCGCTGCAAGTGGCAGAGAGAATTGATAAAATCCACCTCTGTCATACCCAGAAACTCAGCGATGGCTGTGATGTCCGCATCCGTGAGGCAGACATCCCCCTCCCAGCGGCAGCAGGCGCCGCAGCGTTGGCAGGAGTGAATGATGGGGGAAGTATTTGTCATATCAGCGGCGTATCTCCCAGGGCTTGTGGACTGCTTTCGTGATGTGGGGAGGCCGAACGTATATGGGCTCGGCCGGTGCTTTCAGCGCGTCCGTTCGTTCCGATGCAGACATGTGTTCCCAGGTCTGAACCAATCCGACAGCAGACGGAACCAGCCCCTCAGCATCCGGGCTAATCCCTTTTTGCTGCATCATTCCCGGGGCTTCGATGGTCAGGAGTCTGATGCCTTCTTCCTGCATCCGGTGCAGCTCCTCAGACGACACGACATCCACGCTGCCATCCGCGCGGCGTATTGTCCAGCCGCCACGGCGGGCGTCCGATACGACAACCGCGCCAATTTCCGCCAGTTGCGTCCAGGAACAGAGCGCCGCAACGCTGGCCCCCGTTACCTGGGCTATTCCCGCAGCTGCCGCAAGAGCCACACGGACACCGCCGTAACTGCCCGGTCCCGCCCCCACGAGGATGGTGTTCAGGGGCGCATCCTCCAGCGCATCCAAGGCCTTTTGCAATGCAGGGAAAAGCCACTCATCATGGTTGCGCGCGGTCTGCCAGGCTGTCTGAAAGACGACTATACCGTCCCTGCTCAGGCAGAGAGACGCATGCGGCAGGGAGGTTTCTATGGCGAGGATATTCATGCAATTTTCAACTTTGCCGTCGTCCATTTGCCGCGGGAGACCTTTTTCAGCAGCTGCAAGCCCTCTGCTTCAGCAGCCCGTATGGTTTCATCAGCCTGTGTATTGAGGATGCCGGATATGATGAGAATGCCTTCCGGCTTCATGGCGGCTCTGAGTCGGGGAAACGCTTTCTGCAGTACTGCTGAGAAGAGATTGGCCAGCACGACGTCGGATTGCTCTCCCTCGGCCGGGCACCATTCGAACACATCTGCCTGAAAGAGTCGAAGATTATCTGCGCCACCATTGCGTTTGATGTTCCGCTGAGCTACTTCAACCGCTTTTGGGTCAAAATCAAAGCTGATGGCACGAGTGGCCCCCAACTTGATACCGGCAAGAGCCAGAACCCCTGTCCCGCAGCCGATATCGGTGAGTGTCCAGGGTGTTTTCAGCTGCCGCACATGGTCGCAGAGCATGCGGAGGCAGGTGGAGGTCGTGGCATGATTGCCGGTGCCAAATGCCTGTTCCGCCGGAAATGTCAGGATAATCCGCCCCGGGTAGCGGGATTCCAAATCATCAAGTATTTCCCGGTTGGCTGAAGCGGAAATGACAATTTTATCCCGAATGATGAGCGGAGGCGTGTTTTCCGGGGCTGTTGCGGCAACCCAGTCCGTTTCCGGCAATGCCGAAGCATTGCCACCGTAACAGGCCTGAAGCACCAGAGCTTCTTCTGCCGTGTCCGTGTAAACATCAATGGATATGCGTTCCGCGTGAAATCCGGCGGAAATGACCGTACCCGGATAGTCATTCAGGCGTTGCTGCCAGAGTTCCTCATGTTCAGCCGATGCTGTTTTATGCCATTGCCACATAATGTATTGAGAAGGTATTACATGTCGATGATATCGCCGGCAAGTCCCTGAGCATCCTCAAAGCTCAGAATAAACAACTCTCCGGTTTCCGTGATTCGCCCATAGAAAAACGGCTTGTTGCTGTCCCCCTGGGCGGGGGAAATTTCCAGAGTGCGTGTCTCCTTGCGAGTCTTTCTCTCTGTCAGAGCCAATTCGCGCAGGTGGCGGTCAAACTCATCCGTTTCCGTCAGCATGTCCTCCGGTGAGCCGTTTTCGGAATCATTCTGCTGTTCCACCACGCTGGTTTCCGCATCTGAATAATCTGTAATCGCCAGTTCAAGACGGACAGAGAAAACGGGGTTCTGCAAAGCAGCGAGTGCTTCTGCATCATTGTATTCAAGCCATTGATTGACCTTGAGCTTGAGAAGATTTCTGATGTAATGTGTCGCCCGGTGAGGATTGACTCTGGGGGTGACGTCTTCACCATTGATGCAGCCTTTCCAGGACTCGTCAATATAGTCAAACTCCAACTCAAGCGGAGCCTGCTGGAAGCCGAGGGTCAACTTACGCACCGCAGAAATGGGGAATGACAATACCTGGCGGTTTTTCCATTTTTCCGGGCGCAGTGCAAGCAGGCGAGTGAACTTGGTGCTGAGCCGACAGATGGAATTGGAGCCTTCTTCCATTCCGAACCAGGCCATGCGCCCCGTATTCGGATCCGGGTGACGGCGTACGATGAATATCCGCGGAGAGCGGTCCTTTACCAGGGGCAGGTCGTGACCGAAAAGGGTAGCCCTCACAACACATGGTCTGGGCAGCACATAGATGATGTAACGCGGCTCATGCAACCCATACAGATGCTTGAGCGGGCCCATATCATCCCCGGGAGCAGCATCTGCCACAACTTCCTGCACCGGGATTTCGCTCAATCCTTTCAGGAAGCGTAAGACGGTAGCACTATCCGCTGTTCTGAACGGCTCACCGGATGCTGCGTACAACCATGTATCCCCCACCTGGCTATCCTTATCGCCCGGCACCATCATCAGTCGGATAGCTCCATTGACTGCATTGGACGTGCGCAGCACCACGCGGGATACATCGGCAGCATCCACGTTGGCAAACTGAAGTGAGCGCAGTTGTTCCAGGCTCAGCGGTAATTCGTTCGTGTAGGTGGTGCTGTTCTGCAAACGGACTTGTGCCAGGGCCTTATCCGGCAGCACGGGTAAATCACAGATGGCATTGATAAGATTTGAATAGCTCCCCTTGCGTAATACTTTACGATCTGCCTGCAAGGTAAACACGGCTTGGCGGTCATTAACCGTCGCATAGCAGAGCAGCTGGTCACCGGCTTCTTTGCGGAAAGGGGGATAAAGCGCCAGCTCTATCGGTTTATCGTAGCCATTCACCATCAATCTGATGAGCAGCTGCGGTTTCTCCGGGAGCTTCACAGCATCCGGGTCTTCCACCCGAACCGCCGTCAGATTCTTCAATCCCTGTATCAGCCGGTTGACTTTTTCCGAATCCGCCGCAGTAATGACCGGGGTCAGAATACTCCAACTCTCCGTCCCGGTGCGCTTCAACTGCAAAACCTGTTCCGCACCGGAAAGGGTAATTTCATGAAGCTGTTCCTGTTCAAAGAGCAGGGGCCGTGGGTCGCGCAGGGACATCAGCCCGTTCTTGAAATGATTCAGAATGTTGCCGCTGACCACGTGCACACGCTTATCCCGACCATAGAAATTGGTGCGGAGGTAGGTGGTGGGTATCAGCGCATCGCTATCCTCAACCTCAGACAACCAGGGGGACGTGTTTCCCATTGTGTAACGCGCCACAGTGGTGAAATCATCCTTGCCACCCTGGGGAACTTTGAGTGTGATATGAATGGGGGACGTCTCCACTCCGTACTCCCGCATATACTTTTTCGTTTCCTCGTTACGCTCCAGGCTGCTCACCACCTTAGCGTTGGCCGTAAAATCAAGGATAGCCTGAACGGCCGAGGGCGCCATGCGGTCTACAAAGGGCTGGCGAATCCACCAGACGCCCATCGCATCGCGCTCACACTCAATTTTATCGTGCAAATCGGCAATTCGCATCCAGCTGACATCGTGCAGTCTATTCGTGTTTTCTCCGGGGAAGAGAGGCATGCCGTCCCGGAAACGGTAGATACCGGTAATACGGGATAAATTACCATCCACCGTCTGGAATACGGCCAGTACCGTGATGGCTGCGGCCAGCAGAGCCAGCGCTATGGTGTAAATAATTCTCATGAATGAATCCTGTTTCTCAGTGACGGCGCGTATTCCAGATAAACAGAGCGATGAGCAGGGCGCTCAGCGGCATGAAGACAAGAGTCAGATACTCCAGCGCATGCCGGGAATGGCGATGCAGGTCAATCTTCATCGTCAAATCCTGATTGGCGCTCTTGCCGGAATATTCCGAGCGATTGCACATCCATGACCAGAGCGTGAGCATGTAGTCACGCTGCTCGGTCCGAGCGTTCTCGCGCGAGAGCATGGTCACATTGCCCATCACCACCATGGTGGACAGATTATTGGGGTCCTTGACGTTCCCACGGGTAACAGCTGCTATCAGGCAGAGCGGCCCTTCCTTGTCCTCGCTGGGGGTGAACTGAGGTTTGAGGTCCTGCCGCGTTTCGCCGTAATATTCAGCGGAAGAAAGGAGCAGGGGATACAGGGCCAGTCTGCGCAGAGATGCTGCGTTTTCGTCCGCATGTTCCAGCGAAAGCGACATGCATTGGCCATCAACATGCGTGGAACCGTTCCAGAAGCTCCGGGTACACTCCAGGCTCTTGGGGAATACGGCGGAAATATCATAGTACGCCCGATTTCGGTCGCGGAGCAACACTCGGTCAGAGTTGGGGCGGATACCCTGTTCACGCAGGAATCGATAGAAGCGGGGGAGCTTGGGTGAGTCCGGATTCAGGGCCACCATGAAGGCGTTGCGGCCCTCCCGTTCCCAGAATTCACGCACCACGTTCATCTCCTCCTCCGTGAAGTCCGTATTGGGCGAAATGACAAAGAGACCTTCTGCATCCTCCGGGAGTTTCTCTACATCTGCCAGATTGACCCAGGACAACTGGATGTTGAGAGCCGTGGCCATGCGGCCGATGGATTCCAGCAAGTCCTGGTTATCACGGGAAACGCCTCCCTTGCCCTCAGCGACATACATTCTTCTCATTTCTCCTTCTACGGCTTCCGTGATGGCCGAACACACCACCTCATCCATCATCAGGGCCACGGCGCGGCGGCTCTCATCCGGCAGGGTTTCGTACTTGATGAAAGAAGTACCCGGGCGGATGCGCACATGCTTGCGGTCACTCTGGTCGGATTCGAATGTTTTGAGCGGCTGGGTTCTGTCCTTGCGGGCGTCAATCACACAGAGGTTCTGATTGAATTCCACACCGTAAATCTGTGCAATCTCGCGAGCCCTGTTCGGTTGACGGATGGGGTCGAAATACTCCACGGTGATTTTACCCTTGCCGTAGCGTTCATATTCCTCCAACAGCGAGCGCATGCGCGCATAGTTGGACGTATTGCGCTTGAAGGCAAAGATGATGTGGACGGGTGTTTCACGTTTCTGCACACGCTCGCTGGAAAGCACATTGATGGTGCGTTCCGAGATGGTATAGCGCTGTTCCTCGGTCAGGTCATAGCGCGCGTACTCATGGCAGCCGATGTAATTGGCCCCGATGACGATGATGGAGAGCAGCAGCAGATTAATCCAGGCCAGGGGATTATTCTTCGCCTTGCGGGCATCCGGGTGACCGGTGTATCCTTGTTTACTCATAGTGGAAAGGAAAATGGTTGTGAATGGTAATAATGGTGTATCAGCGGTGCCAGCGGCGGTAATCAACGATGCGTTTCGTGAGCCCGAGAGTGAGCACCGTCAGGGTGATGTAGAGCACCGCCGGGCGGGAATCTATCAGACCGCGGGAAAATGCGCTGATTTGCTCCGTGCAGGAAATATAGTGGAAAATGGGAGCAGCCGGGAACTCGCCCCAGAGCTCCGTCACGCGGCCCATGAAGTAGTACATAATCATGAGACAGGTGCAGAGAATGCCGGAGATAATCTGACTGCGCGTCAGGGATGAACAGAGAATCCCCAGAGCAATGAAGAACATGCCGGAAAGCCACAGAATCAGATAAGGTCCAATCCAGTCTGCCAGACGGTAATCAATATTGCCTACGGGGTCGATGTCATAGCGCAGGCTGGTGTACACGTTGCCCAAATCGCTCATCCAGGGGTACAGCATCATGGGCAGCCACAGCACAATGTAGAACAGCAGAATGGCAAAATACTTACCCAGAACAATCTGTGTGGTAGTCACGGGTGCTGTGAGCAGCCCTTCCAGCGTCCCCAGACGCTCCTCCTCCGCCATGGAGCGCATGGTGATGAGCGGAAAGATGAAAATGAAATAGAACCAGAAGTTCACATTGTTGAGCATGTAGTACATCACGCCCTCACCGCTGGCCTTGCTCATGGTCTGTAATACAGTCTGCAGCCAGAATCCCTGCAGCCCCATGGTGCAGGCCAGCAGTACCCAGCCGAACGGCGTGCCGAGAAAAGTCCGCAGCTCGTGGCTGAAAATGGTGTAAAGCGTGTAAAACCAGCTCTTCCGGCGTTTAATCGTCTCAGAATCAGTTGCCATATTGAGTTCAGAATGTTAAAATTATCAGTCACGACGGGTCATTTCGACGAACACATCCTCCAGACTGGGGATATGGCGGTAAATATGGCGCATGGGATAACCGTGCGCGGCAATGATGGCGGCCGCTTTTTCTCGAGTATCCGTGCCGGGTTCGGCTCGCACAATGAGGCGATTCCAGCCGCCGGGCAGGGGTTCTTCCACGATTACTTTCTTAACAGGGGCAAATGCCTCCAGCGCCTGAACAACGGGTGCCAGCTCTCCCTTGTACTCAATGGAAACGCGTCCTGCCGCCCGCAGCCCGCGCGTCAGATTGCCCGGCGTGTCATCGGCCTTGATGACGCCCTGGTCAATGATGATGACCTTGTTGCATATCATTTCCACCTCGCTCAGAATGTGGGTGGAGAGGATGACCGTATGCTCCTCCGCCAGAGAGCGAATCAATTCGCGAATCTGGCGAATTTGGTTGGGGTCGAGACCGTTTGTCGGCTCATCCAGTATCAGCAGGTCCGGATTGCCCAACAGGGCGTCTGCTAAGCCCGTTCGCTGACGATAACCTTTTGATAACGTACGGATAAGATTTTTTCTCTTGGGCTCCAGGCCGCAGCGGTCAATGGCCCAGCCGATTTGCTGGCGAACGGAGGAGCCGTACAGCCCCTTGAGCCTGGCGCGATACTCCAGATACTCGTACACGCGCATGTCCTCGTATAACGGCACATTCTCCGGCATGTAACCCAGGTGTCGGCGGGCTTCCAGGGGCTTGTCGATGATATCGTAACCGGCTATGCTGCCCGTGCCGGCGGTCGGCGGCAGATAGCCCGTCAGCATCTTCATCGTTGTGGTCTTTCCGGCACCGTTGGGGCCCAGGAATCCCACGATTTCTCCTTTTTCAACCGTAAACGTCGCGTCCTTTACCGCCGTGAATCGACCAAAGACCTTGTGCAAATGCTCCGCGCGTACCATACTCATAAGCGACATTCATTCTACCAGCTTCTCCTGTGATTTCAAGTTGAAATTATCGGACTGACGAGAAAGAGGATACTCGCACACCGACTTTTTCCCTGCTTGGATATGCACGGACGATGCGTCGCATTTCAAATGCGATGTACAGAAAAAAATACAGATCGGAAGGATTATAAGATGCAACCCACTGTATCGATATGAGCAAATGCGTGTTTCCTGCGAAGAGAGAAAAAACAAATTCTCTTTGAGACTAAAGCTCTTAACATGTATCGCATTTGAAATGCGATATGCTGTTTGTGTCCTCGTTAGGAAGACGAGGTGTCGGTTTTAATCAACTTACACATTAGATTACAAAGATGCGTTACTACTACAGTATTAAAGGGGAGGCCAAAGGCCCTGTGGAAGAAGAAGAGCTGGATGCTCTTGCAGAGGAAGGTGTTATCAAAACGAATACTCCGGTAATTGAAGTCGGCGGTAAGGAGTGGAGCCGATATTCCTCATTACGACCGGGGAAAGAGACGATTCCTCAGCCGCCCCCTATTCAGAAAACTTCCGTAATGGAAAAACTGTTCTACGTTAATACCTGGGTGGATAAGGTGATAGCGAAGATTTTCCGTTTTCCCTCTTTCATACCCAAGGATTATGAGGGGCGCATGCAGGGCATGGAGAAGATGGCGAATGTCACGGCTCTGGCTATTTGGGTTAGTGCCATTTTCGCCGGCATGGGGGTAGGAAGCGCTTCCGGAGAGGCGGGCGGCCTTGTCGGTGGCGCCATTGGGGGGGTGATATACGGCTTTGTCGCTCAATATATAGCCTATCAGTTCTATCTGATGCTCAACTCTCTTATAATCGGTCAGCCGGTGGTACTTTCTTCCTCTCGCTTCCCGAAGCTTATGGGAATTCTGATGACTGCGGTCACACTCATAGTTGCTATTGCAACGCTGGCCATGGCTGCCAAGGGGGGTGTTGGCGGCATTTTGCTGGCACTTTGCGCCGTGTTGCCCTGTGTTGTGCTGATCTATCTCTGCATGAACGCTGAGGGTGTGCTGGTTCGGGTGAGCCCCGGTGAAGTATCACCCGGTCGTGAGTTTAATAACTGCCTCAAGTTTAACGTGCGTGCGATTTGTGCGGCTGTTCATCTGCTTACTCCGGTCATATCCGTGTTAGCAGCGCTTTCGCTGTTCTTTACAACGCTATCTATGCATTCCGGAAGTGGCGGGCTTGCCTCTCTCGGAATCCTGACTGTTGCAGGACCGGTTGTGGTGGGGCTGATTCACCTTCCTATCGTTACGTGGCTTTTCCTTTGCCTCAGCTCCTGGCTGCTGGATTTGCTGGATTCCATTTTCTCCCTCGGTGGAGTTAAAAAATAAGCGAACAAGACTTTATCGGTATGTCAGATACGCCGCCTATGCCACCCCCTCCGCCTCCGAGTGATTGGGAAGATTCCGAAGAGATTCTTCCGGAATTGCCGGAGTTTCTGCCGCCGCCTGACATGGGCGATGAGTCGAATAATGTTGAGTCAGAATTACAGATTCCTCTTCCTCCTTGTGAGGAGGCGGAAACGCCGGAACTTCAGCAGCAGGAAGAGAACATCGGCGTGGCTGCGTCTGCTCCGGAGCTAGTGACATCCCCCCCTTCCGGTGCGCTTCCGCTTCCCGTGGATGAGGCAAAATCAGAACAACCGTCTCTGCTTTGTCCTCCTCCGCCCATATCGGATGAGGAATCAGCTATGCTTCCTCCATTGCCGCCACAGGATGCCACCGGGGTGCGAAAGGGTACAGGGCTTGCCGTCGCGCTGGGAATTGCTGCGTTTTTTGCTGCGGCTATGGGATTCCAGAATCAGAGCGGCAACGTTCAGCTCAAGCGTGAAATCGCGGATATCAATTCACGGATAGAACAGGAAACCACTCAGCAGGCAAAATATGCGGCAGAATTGCGTGACATAGAAAACTGCGAGCAACAAATCAACGAAGCGGATGCCGGCTTGAAAAAACAGCAGGAGGAGTACAATTCTCTCACGGCAGAGATAGCCGAGCTGCAGCGTTATTCTCGCCCGCGTGTGCTGGCTCGCGATAAAGGTCAGCTGCAGGACTCAATAGCAGTATTGCAGAGGCAATCTGCTGAGCTGGACGCCTTGTTGGAAATGTATCTTCCTCCTACTGAATTATCAGAAGAAAAGCTGCTGAAGCGCGATATATACATCAGGAAGTTCGCATTATTGTACAACGAAGCCTGGAATTCGCGAGCATGGAATATCATGGGCGTATTATATGCGGACTATGTTCATCATCAGTTGGCGGGGAACAACTCTGCGAGTGTCCGTCGTGTGCTGCAGACGTTGATCTCCACAAAAGCCGCGGCTCCCGGTGAATTGCGTGCCATCGGGTATAATGGCCTCCATGTAGAGCTGCTTTACAAATCAAGGGATGAAAACTCTGATCTCTGGTACAGGGAGAACATGTCAATCAGCGAACAGGGGAGAATTTTCCGTTGGAATGAAGAGGTTATCAAAGACGAGCAACCCTCCCTGTCGGCCGGGTTCAGAAGTGTGCCCGTAACCCCTCAAGAAAAGTAATGAATACATCTGATATGAAAACAACCGACAGACGTTGGTATTTCAGACCTGTCATCTGTGTAACCGCCGGACTTTTCCTGGCCGGGCTCAGCTATGCTGTCACCATGCAATGGCAACGGAAGGATCTGGAAACTCAAATCGTGCATTTGCGGCAATCTCTGGAGCAGGAGAAAGAAAAAACACTACAATCTGAAGCGTCACGTGAGGAGAAAAGAACAACTCCGGAGTATCTGCAACGTCAACTGGAGCATCTCAAGGAACGCATCTCTGCCAATGAGCAAAAACTGGGAGAAACTCGAAGTAGCGTCCAAAAGCTGAAAGAGCTTGATACAGTGAAAGAATATCTCAGTCAAGCGAAGCAACTTCGCGAAATGAAAGCACAGAATCAACAGCTTTATCAGCAGGTTGAAGAAAAGAAAAAACGCTACCAAACACTAAAAAAGGAGTTACAGGAGGGATAAGGTTATGAAATTTCAACGCAATATTCCAAGCGCGTTTGTGGTTGCCGCGTGCTGCTTCTCTCATGTGTCGGCACGGGTGGAGCCGCCTTCATTGTGCCGAGGCGCTGTCATCACCATATCCGGTGGGCAGCAACGGATGTCGACGAGCGAACTGCGGGCGTATCGCAGACTGTATCGGCAAGATCCGCCTCCATTCTCAGTGACTATCAAAATGGGGGAAGGTTTCAAAGTCGGTAACACGGAGTGCTATCTGCCCGGGTGCAGAATCAATCCGGCTTCTATCGATAACCTTGATAATCCGAAAGTTGACTGTATCATCTACCGCCCGAGCGTCAGCAGTGCGGAATTGCTGGTGGATGTTACAACAGATACCGGCAGAACGAGCCCTCGTTTTTTTCTGCGACGGGAGTTGACACGTTCGGAAAGCGTGTGCGCGGGCACGGGGCTTGGCTCCGGTGCGTGGATAGAGTTTTCGAAGAAGGAGGGTAACACCTGGCATGGCGTTATTCGTGGCTACTTATATAACGCGGATAATCCGCAGGGCATCGTCTGGATGTTCGGCAATTCCCCCATCACCATAACACTGCCGGCAGAGGGGGAAGATTGGTCCCAAATCGCCGCTGTTACTGCGGAACCGGAGCAAGATGATGAAGAGGCCTCTGCCGCAGACGAACCGTCATCGGCTGCCCCGCCCACGTTAGCGGATGAGGCCGTTTGCGAAATTATCCGTAAGCGTCTGCAGCTCATGGTAAATAATCCTGTGGATGAAAAGCTGGTGAATGAGCTTTATGCTGAAAACGTGACACGACTTTCCGACGGGCAATCGGTCAGTCGGGAGCGGCTCCTGGAAAACGCCCGCAATCTGGTAACGAACTGGCCGCGTCGCGGGGTGAATCTCCTCGCCGTTGGCAGGAATGATTATCAGATAGAACTGCTGACGGTATTTTCCTACAGCAATAATACAGGCAAGGAAATCTCCGGTTATTCTAAATTAACCCTCTCTCTGGATGAAAAGGGGAAAATTAACGGCATGGATGACAAAATTACGCCGAAAAAAGGAAGCCTTTCTCCGGACGTTTCACCCTTTGAGTACACGGGGAAACGGGAATGGATAACAGTCGAGTAAGCGTAACAATCATAACATCATCATGAAAATCAACCCTCAGAGAACGATAGCCTGCGGACTGCTTGCAGCCTGCGGCATGGCCTCCGTTTCTTGCACTTCGGCAGAATTCGGAAACGCAGTCACCCTCTTCGGACAAGCCGTTAAAACAGTATACCCGAATGATCCGGAGATGTCCCGTCTTGTAGACGGCATGCTGATGCTTTCAGCAATAATCTGTTCCGCATGGGCAGAATCCGAAGTACAGGAGCGAGCAGCCTACGCCACTTCCGTGCAATATGTGGAAGCCAATCAACGGCAGCTTAATACCCGCCTGTCTCAGGCGAAAAAAGCAAATAGAGAACTCAGTCAAGTTACCTCTCAAAAAAACGGGAAACTGTCTGCGCAGCAAAAGAAAAAGGCAAAGGAGGCCATCAATAAAAATGTGAAGCTGATTGATAAAGATCTCGAAACCGCCCGTCAAGCGCAGAAAGAAGCTAAAGGCGCGGAACTGGATGCTCTCCGTCAGCAGATAGATGCACTGAGCAAGGAAAAACAGAAATTGCAGAAAAACAGCAACAGCCTTTCCGCTCTTTCCAGTATTTAACATGAGTGAAATAAGAAATATATGAAAATCAAACGTTCCGTATTCATCATGCTCCTTGTCAGCATTGGTGCGACCTCCCTTAATTCCTGCGCCAACATGAGCCGAGGCGAAATGATGGCCGGTGGTGCCGGTTTCGGCGCCGTCCTTGGCGGTGTGGCAGGAAACATTATCGGTAATGACACCGTCGGCACACTCATCGGTGTTGGGGCCGGGGCTCTTGCCGGACTTATCGTCGGCTATGTCTGGAGTGAATCCATTGTGGAAGACCGTTCAGCCTATGCCACCAGCGCTGCCTACGTGCAGGCTAACAATCAGCAGCTCGATAATCGCATCCGTGAAGCACGCAAGGCCAATAAAGATACAGCCAACAATGTTTCTTCCATCAAGAAGAATAACAAGAAGATTTCTAAAAAGGATCGCGACAAGCAAAGCGCCGTCATGACTCAGAATATCAACCTGATGGAAAAGGATATTCAAACGGCCAAAAAAGCCGCTAAGGAAGCCTCCGGTTCCGAATTGCAGCAATTGCGTTCTCAAATCAATACTCTTTCCGCTGAGAAAAAACAGATGGAGAAAAACCGTAGTGCGCTGAATTCTCTGGCGGCTATATGATTATTATATACATGTTTTCGACATAGAAACAACGCGGACAGTCATTCCATCAGAGATTTTAATGCCACACTTATCAGCTTATGAAAAAGAAACTCATATCGATAATAGCATTGGGGGCAGCGGCTCTGTTGAGCTGTTGCGGCTCGATAAAAACCGCCTCGCTCGGGGGCGGTTCGTACCCCGGTAAAGATTATGTGACAAGTCTTCGCCCCAGCGCCGCTTCCAGACAGTATTTTGCCCAAATCGGCAACAAATCTCCCATAGAGTCCCTCACACGCGCTAATGCAGGGCGCAGCAAGAGCGGGGTGCGTTTTGTCGCGAATGACGGTATTCTGATTCCGGCCGGTGTCACCATCCAATTCTATAACAAGGGATATTGCATGGACCCCCAATTGCCGGCGCCTGTGTCGAATGAGGAGTACCAGCTTGTCCCCACATCCGCACTCATCCCGAGCCAACTGCAGGGTATCTATCAGAACCTTGTGAAACGCGCAGCCGCCGGTGATACCACGGTGAAGAGCAACATGCAAGGGCTTGTCTGGGCGCTGCGCACTGCCGGCACGGAAGGCAGCTATGCGGCTCGCCTTTCCTCCACCCAGAAACGCATTCTGGACAGCTGCTCCTCCCGCCCGGGGGAGTTTGAGCGCGTTCACAACAGCGGCCTGGCTACCGGCCGATTAGTCGGTGAGCTGTGGAAACTGGCAGATTCTGCCGTCAATGTGAGATTCGGTAACCGCACCTGGAAGCCCAGCGATTTCAGCAGTGCGGGTGCTTTCAATAGCGCCATTAACTCACAGTTAGACAGCCTTATTTCCATGGGGTCGAAACTGCCCATCCCGCGCACCGGATTTAATTATGGCGAGCCGGAACCCGGCATCTATACCGACATCAATGGTGCAGGCCTCTTGGCATTTAACGCTAAAATTGCCAACTCTACCAACAAGGATTTCATTTTCTACCCCAGCAACTATGTCGGTCAGGTAGGCTCCGGATCGGTCCTCTCCGCCGTCTCTTTCGCCGCTTCCTCCAGCGTTACCCAGCGCCAGCGTGTCACTATGGGGCCGATTGCTCAGGTGAATGTTTTGGATAAACGCATACCTGATGCCCCGATTCCTAATGACGTAATACCGTTTAAAGGCCAATCTTGTGCAGAAAAAGCTAAGCAAATTGAGATGGCTGCACTTGCTGCTGCGGTGTATGGAGATTCTCGTTTTGCTGAGACTCTTGCCGAAAATAAAGGATACAAATTACTACATGAGAATATTAAATATAGAATTGGCAATGACTATGTTAGTTCTTTATACATAAATGAACAAACGAAAACAGCATGCGTTGTATTCCGAGGAACAAACAATATCCTAGATGGGGTAGAGGATATAGGTTATTTTAAATCAAACTATAATTTAACACAAATAGTAGGTAACAATATATTTAAATTCATAGACGATATTCCTAGATTTAAACATGCTCAACAATTCACAGAACTCGTTATCAAATCTTATCCAGGATATTCGATTAATCTAGTAGGCCATTCTCTTGGCGGCTCTGTAGTTCAATATGTAATGAGCAAGTTTCCATCAAAAAACATAGAAGCCTATACATTTAATTCATATGGTCTTCCTTATGCTCAAGGAATCAAAAAAGACAATAGAATAACTGATATCATTAATGGAAATGAGTTTATAAACATGCTTAATCTTTTAAAAACTTCTCGCACAACAGGCAAACAAGTAATGGTTGGCGCAGAGAACGGAGATAGTGATGACAGGTTAAATATTTGGGATGACAAACATAGCATCATTTCAACGCTTCTTAATATGACTCAGGATGGATGCAGATAGCAAATAAGATTTATTTCGCGTTATTAGTTATCATGGTTTCCTGTTGTAGTACACAAAAGACACCCGCAGATGCATGTGCGTTTCTGTGGAAACACAGATTTGAGGATGAGTCAATTTTATATCGGTTTGATTTATTATCCGAAGTTGCAGGTATAAATAAACGTACTCAAACTGAGGTAAAGCTTATCATCCAAGAAAACAACCTCCTCCATGCAGAGACCTTACCCGGAGGGAAGATAGTCATCTCAACCGGTTTTCTGGATAACATGCAGTATGAAGCAGAGCTTGCGTTTGTCCTGGCACATGAGATGGGTCATGTGCTGGGGCAGCATGCTGAGAGAGAGCTGGCGCTGGCAGGCACCCCGGAAGGGGAGCGGGGGGCTCAGGCTCGCAGGCTGCGCTGTGAGCTGGAGGCAGACCGCGAGGGTTTGCTGTTGATGGCGCGTGCCGGATATGATCCTCGCGTGGGGCTGCGATTCTGGCATCGCTTCACCAGCACCCCGGAAGCCGTGTTGCAACAGCAGCTTGCCGGCACGCATCCCAGCCATGAGGAACGGATGCGTGCCCTGCAGTCCGCGCTGCCGGAAGCCATGCAGCTGTACCGCCTCGCAGAAAAGCAGGTGGGCAGAGGAAGTCGACTCAGAAAGTGATTCTATGCCATTCTGTGTTGAAATAACAAAAAATCGTCGGGTGTACACAAATGCCAACGTTTGTGTGCAGTAGAAACAAAATAGAAATATAAACCAAACATCATAAACTATGCTTACTCCTATTGTAACCGTAGGTTCATCACAGGCCGACGCCGGCTGCTGCGATGTGTTCGGCTATGGCGGTGGTGCTCGCTGCACCTGCAATTATCAGTAATTGACAGTCAAATACCAAATTCCGGCGGGGGTGTCTCGCTTGCATCCCCGCCGCTTTTAAATTAAGAGCAACATTCTTATTCAGGATTCCATCTTTATTTATTCACCTATCATTCACTTACGACTATGCTTACTCCGATTGTTGCCACCGGTTCGACTCAGGTTGAGGGGGGCTGCTGCGATGTATTCTTCCCTGACTGTACCTGCAATTATCAATAATTGACAGTCAAACACCAAATTCCGGCGGGGGTGTCTCGCTTGCATCCCCGCCGCTTTTAAATGAAGAGCAGCATTCATCTTCGCGATTTGTCTCGCATTTATTCACCTCGTTCAGCAGGGTGTTTATTTTATATGATAAAAACAACATGAAAGAGTTAGAAGAAAAAGGGATATTTTTCATACCTGCCGGGAACGAATTCGGGCAGGCAGATAATGAGACGGTATATATTGTATACGCGCCGCTATCGGGGCGTTCTTTTTTGATAAGCGGACGGGAAAAAGACAACATAGAGCAAAAGCTATTGCTGCTATCAGAAGCAACAGAAGACGTAACAGATCCTTTACAGGTATTGTTTGCCGAGAAAAAACGGCGGCAATGGCTTCAATTTGAAATTGCACCGGAGGATTGTCTGAATCTGACCATTCTGCCCAATCACCGCTGCAATTTTCAATGCGCGTACTGCTATTCTGCCGGAGGGCGTGGCGGTGCGGAATTAACTGCGGCTCAGGTAACATCCCTGGCATCATGGTCGCTAAAGCATTGTGCTCAGAAAAAAAGGCCTTGCCGCATACTGTATCTGGGTGGAGGAGAGCCCCTCTTATCGTGGGCTACTGTACGAGAAAGCATTTTACAGATAGAGGAATGCAACAAAGAACACAACGTCCCGCTGGAGTTGTCCATCAGTACCAACGGGTCTCTGCTCACTCCGGATAAGATAGAGTTCCTGCGCGAGCATAAGGTGCGGGTGCAGGTGTCTTTTGAAGTGCTGGAAGATGTGCAGAATGCTCAGCGCGGGCATTACGACCTCGTACATGCCAACATTCAGGCTGCCATAGCTGCCGGTCTGATTCCCGCTATCCATTCCGTCATCACAGAGACGAATGTTGAGCGCATGGAAGAAGTGGTACGAACAGCCCACGAACAATATCCCGAATTGAAAAAACTGGGATTGGAACCGGTAGTGGATGCACAGCTGCTGGCGGATGTTCAATCAGCAGGGCGTTTCTATGAGCGTTTTTATGAAGGTTATATTAAAGCTGAAACGCTTTGCCGAGAGTACGGAATTGAACTGCTGACCTCTTGCAGCAAGGCGTTGGAAACAGTCAGAACGCATTATTGCGCAGGGCAAATCACGCTTACTCCTCTGGGGGCGTTCTCTGCGTGCGAAGCCATCAGCAATCCTAAAGAAGATGGCTATGCCGAAGTCATTTTCGGAAAATTGGATGCCGGAGGAGAACCGGAGTTCGACATGAAGAACTTTCGCCGCTATCATCCTGCAAGGCCAAGTTTTGAGCGTGATAAGTGCGACATCTGCTGGGCACGATGGAACTGCGGGGGCGGCTGTAACTATAAGCGCCGCACTCTGACTGAAGAAGTGTTCGATGAGTACTGCCGATTGAACAGACGACTCATGGAGCATTTCCTTGCCAACAAGTTGCGCCGCGAGTATGCACAGGCTATGCAGGGTGCAAACCTGGATGCAGCAGTAAATAACATATTCTCTCAACACAAAGAAAATCATGAGTGACACATCCCCCCTGGAACCGGAGGTCTACACTATACCGGCCGGTGAATATTTCGGCCATGATAACGAGGCTGTACAAATCGCCTATGCCCCGCTGTACGGAGCCTACACACTGGTGGATTCAAAGGAAGCAAGAGCTTTGCTGGAGACATCAACCCACGATGCGGACTTCATCAAGGCTCTGAAATCGCTGCCCATCTTGCCGCTGCTTCCCACACCGCCGACAACAGATGATATATGGGAGGTTGATTTGTTGCTTAACAATATCTGCAATTTTCACTGCTCGTATTGTTACTCAGCAGCGGGACGATCCAACAAGCGGATGCCCGACGCTGCGTGGAAAAAAACAGTTGATTTCATTTTTGCCCAGGATAAAAAAGATAAGTTGCCTGTAAGGTTCAGCTTTTCCGGCGGGGGAGAGCCCCTCATCAGTTTCCCGGAAATACGTCGTGTTGTAAGTTATATAGAGCAGAAACAACAGGAAAACGGACGTCCCTATACGCTGGGGCTGGTCACCAATGGAAGTCTGCTGACAGATGAAATTATCGAATATATCCGCGAAAAGAAAATACAGATTGTTGTTTCGTTTGAAGTATTGCCCGAGTTGCAGAACAGAGAACGCGGATCGTGGGATAAAGTGAATGCCAATCTGCACCGTATGCATGAGTTGGGCTGTCCTTTCGGTATACGCTCACCTCTTACAGAAGATGCACTTCCTCACTTGCCGGCCATGGTGGATAGGCTGGCAGAGCAGTTCCCCTTTATACATTCACTGGTAGTAGAGCCCGTGCATTCTCCGGAGTGGTATGGCAGCGCTGAAAAGTTAAGCGCCTATTTTGATTTGTTTTTCAAAACATACACGGAGGCGGTTGAACAAGCGGCTAAATTGGGAATTGCGTTGGTTAGTAATGCGTTCTCTCTGCTGAAATACAGACGTAAGGCCAAGTGCATGTGCAAGGCTGTGGTTACGGCCGAAGGTTCCATTTCTCATTGTGCACGAGTAGCAGCCTCAACCGAACCTCTGTACGACCGTTTTGTATACGGTCATGCGGGCACTCCCGGAACTGCAGCGTTGAGCTTTAACCAGGATATGTTTACGTTCATCAATAAACGCAACATATTTGACCAACCCGAATGTGTGCACTGCTTTGCACGCTGGAACTGTGGCGGGGATTGCAGCCTGTTCCGACAGACTTATCCTGCGGAGTGTTACGAGGTTTCCTGTGATTTTACCAAACGCTGTCTGGTATGGGAAATGCTTCGAAACATGAGGAAACGCTTTGAATACACAAATCCGGGACAGTCTTTTGAGGATTATGTGCGCTGCTCAATCTGAGCTTAGGTGTGTTCTCTTTACGAACCGACTCAGTCCTGTTGTCCCGGCTCTGGCCAATACAGAGGGGCTGAGATTGGTGGGGCTTGTGCATCCGACTCACCCCATTGACACGGCTGACGCCATGCGGCAGCATATTTCTGCCGAAATTCCGTTATTCGAATACCATCCGGAGCAGGGGGTATCATTGTCTGCGTTTCTTCGTAACATCAATGCACAACTGCTGGTGGTGTACGGCTTTCAGCATATTATATCGGCTGCTATTCTGGAACAATGCCCCGGCGTAAACCTTCATCCCAGTCTTTTACCCGCTTATCCCGGATTAAATCCATGGACAGATCAAATGAAAGCGAGTCCAACGACCGGAGGTTATACAGTCCACAAGCTTTCACCCCATGCGGACTCAGGAGAGATTCTGGCCCGGGCAGAGTTTCCCTGGCCGTATGGTCTGACAGATTTGAGCCAAATACGTGATGTCACTCTCCGAGATTGCGGTGTTCCGTTGCTCATTAAAACTTTGCTTAAATCAACCATTTCCAAATAATATGAATCAGATATCCAAAGCACAACGCATACTGTTTGTCATACCGGCTTATTCCATGTATCCTCGGGGGCGCTATGTCATGCCTCTGGGGATTTTATATGTGTCTGCCGCCGCCAAATCCGCCGGGTTGGATGTATGCTGCCTGAACCTCAATCATGAGACGGGGGATCCGGGTAAAGCTCTTTCCCGTAAGATTGAAGAAACAGGCTGTACCATTGTTGCCGTAGGGGGACTATCCGGAGAGTTTAAAGACCTGTATGCTGTACTGAGGCATGTGCGAAGACACTACCCGGAAATCACTACTGTAGTGGGTGGTGGTATTATAACAGCAACCCCCGAGGTGGCCATGCAGGCTTTGGAATTTGCAGATATCGGCATTATAGGCGAGGGGGATGAAACTATTGTGGAGTTGGTGAAGGCTCTCGAAAATCATACTCCCCTGGATGAAGTGGCCGGTATTGTGCATAAGCAGGGCGAAACATGGGTTCAGACGGCTCGCCGCAGGGATGTACAGAATCTGGATGCGCTACCTTTACCGGATTATGACGGATTTGAGTTCGCTCATTATTTGGCAACAAATAATCTTGGTTATGGGAATCAAGGAGAACCGCTTTCTCCGGTGAACATTGTGGGTAGTCGCTCCTGTCCATATATGTGCAGTTTTTGTTTTCATCCTTCCGGCCGAACATACAGAGAGCGTAGTCTCGATTCCGTGTTTTTGGAAATAGACTACCTATTGGAGAAATACCCGGGTATAAACCACATCGCCATGCGAGAAGAACTCTTTGCCTCTCGCCCGGAGCGAATCAGCGAGTTCTGTCGCCGCATTGCAGACTACAAACTGTATTGGAGCATTCAGCTGCGGGTGGATAATGTAAGTGAGTCGGTTCTGAGGGATTTATCCACAGCAGGCTGTTTTGCCGTATTCATCGGGACAGAAAGCATGGATGATACTGTGCTGAAAAGCATGAATAAGCGAGTTACCTCCGAGCAGTCTTGCCAGGCTTTGCAGCAAGCTGCTCGGAGTGGTGTCCCTATCCGAACCGGACTTATATTCGGAGATAAAGCTGAGACACAGGAATCATATCGCCGCACCTTATCCTGGTATAGACAACAGGATAGTTATTCAGAAATACAGAAACGCCCGCTTATCACAGTAGATATGCTTGTTCCTTTTCCCGGGTCAGCCATTTATCGCTATGCCTGCCGCAAAGGAATAATCCCGGATGAAGTGGAATACCTGCGCATGGGGTGTCCCCTGGTCAATCTGACTGATATGCCGGAAGATGATTTTCTGGATATGATGCGCTGCGTGCAAGCGATTAACGGAAGGTCGTATCAGTATTTAAGCGGGAATGCATTACGAGAAATTTCTCCTCCTTCATGCTGCGAGATTATACAACGATGAGGCATTCTCAGTCTTTTCCGTGGCTATCGGGCCACAAAGGGGGAGGGCAGTCTCAAGCTCCCGACAGTGGTGAAGACTCTCTGCTGATATGATACTACTAACAGTTTTGCATTGCAATATGATAAAAAAAAGAGTTTAATACATCCATGAAAAATCTAGTAGCAAAGGTAGTCAGAGCAGGGGGGCGGAGTGGGATGCTGGGCCTGGTATATATGCTTCCTCTTATCCCGCTCTCTTGTCAGGCTGTTGCGGAGCCTGCAGAAGGTGCAACTGTTGTGGCGAAGCAGCTTTCCGATAATGGTGCAAAATATGTGGAAGCTGCAGCGGCCTCAGCAGCTTTCAGCGAGTTTCAAAGCATTCTGCATGGATATTCGAATGTTTTTCTGGAATCGGAGGTGTTGAGTATTTTAAAGGAAAAAGAGGTTTCCCGTAAACAATTCGAGAAAGATGTGGCGGCGTATGAGCTGAAAGAAAATGAATGGGGCTATGTTGAAAGAGAGGAAGATGATTATGTCAGGACGGTGCAGGATATCAAATTGCTGCGTCGCGCGATGACTGAAGTTTCGGAAAAGGCAGAAACTCTGCATCGTGCTCTGCTGAGTTTTGCCGGAAAGAGCATCCAAACGGCGCTGGATAATAAGGCTGTCAAGCAGGATGAGTCCGGGAATCTTACAGCAGCGGATGCAGAAATGGCTTACCGGGAGTTTTCTCTGTCGATGGTTCGACTGTTTGCTCGCGATTTGGTGGCGTTCCGCAGTCATGCTCAGTGGCTGGAGGGAGATGTGCAAAGTGAGTCGCCCAACAGGGCTCCGCGCTCTATTGCGGTATCTCAGTATCTGAGCTGTAACGGCAATAATTCGGAAATTATCATGAGTGCCGACGGCGCTCGGCATCTGTGGTCCAGACAGTTGGCTATAGTGGAAGGTGATTTGTTTTCTTTGCCCGATGGGGGGACGACCTACACGGATCCCATCAGCCGGGCAGAGTGGGGGGCTTCCCGTGCGGCGACGAAAAAGACAGTTGCGGTACTGAAAAAAGAATGGGATGGAGTGAAAGCTGCTTATGCGGCGTACATGAAAGCATGGGAGGATGCTTTTGCTCCCATGCCCGGATACCGCGGCAGCGGAACTCCGTATTGGTGCACAGATATGTGCATGCATATGTTTTCCCATTGGGAGGAGTTGGTCAGCTGGTTGCTTTTCCGTAATCAAACAGAGTTATCTGTGGTGAACAAGGATTGCTTCATGCTGAGACTTCCGGGGAAAGAGGCAAATGAATTTGCGAACCAATACTATGAAAAGCTGTCAGAAGCGGTGAAACATCAGGTGAGGGATAAAGAGGATGGGGAGGATGAGCCTGAAGTGGTGGATTTCCGGGAACAGGTCGCAAGGCTCTACGATGCTCGTTTGCGCTATGCCATCGCCGGAATCTCCTGTGAATTTTACGGTGATGATGCGCGTATTGCCGAAGAAACGGAGAAGGCTCGCCACCAGATTAAAGAAGCGATGCAGCAAGATATTGCGGCAATGTTCTCCCGCGCTGACGCCGCCTCTGCTGATACGATGCATGATGTTCATTCCTCGCGCGATGGATTAGAGCTGTGGCGTAACCAAATGAGATTGATGATGACAGAGATAGGCAAGTCTTACGAAGATTACGCGATTCCTAAGCCATTCGGCCCGGCTGCAGTATCGTTCAGCGAGACGCATGTACAGCGCATTCAGGATTTGCTGAAAGAGACGGATGCTGCGTGGAATTGGTATCGACGCAGCTGGAATGTTCAGTTGTGTTGTCTCCACGTTGCCGGTAATAAGGAGTTGTTGCTGCACGCTCTCCGCGATCAATGGCTGAAAGACCTGTACCGCCGGGCATACTCGCAGGAAAGCTCAGAAGAAGAAATAGAACCGGAAAATTAAACCTCTTTGTGAGATATGTTCAGATGTTGTTGTATCGGTCTTGTTGTAGCATCCGTATGTTGTTGCTGCCAAAACGACTCGCTTCTTGATTCGCCATGCTTGCGCGAGCTGATGAAAGATGCGAGGCCTCCGGGTGTGACGATAAGAGACCTCAACGGCTTTTATTGGAATTATATCAGAGATAAGTCGCCATGGGAAAGTGCTGATGATTACGCACTTTTCCTTATTGATTATCTCGGAGCTCGAGCAGATCGGGACGAAGCAACCATTTCTTATTCTGACCGGTGTACTGCTGCTTATAATTATAATCGGTGCGTTCTGTTTTGTAAGCGTGAACCATCTTTCCGCCATAGGGAGGAATTGCTGAGAACCATGGAAGCTTACAGAGTCAGATATAAACTCGACTTCAAAAATTAGGCATTACGCATATTATGCGAAGTTGTAACAAAGTGCCAAATGAAGACGAAAATCGAGTTCCCTGTGTTCAAATGATGGGAATTCGGGCGTGTGGCGGGATTCTTTCTTGACGCATGGGCGTGGTCGCGTTAGGATGCTGACATGGTAAAGTGTCATGTTACATATCAAGGTGGGCTGCATTGTGAATTGCAGCATGAACCGTCGGGAGCCACGGTGTGCAGCGATGCGCCCGTAGATAACCGTGGTAAGGGTGAATCATTTTCACCGACAGACTTGATGTGTTCAGCCATGGCAGCCTGCATGGCCACTATCATGGGAATTTATGCTGAGGACAACGGTCTTGATTTGTCCGGCGCCAGACTGAGCGTCGGCAAAGTAATGAGTGCCAATCCCCGCCGCATAGCTCGCATCGAGACAGAAATCACCATTCCGCTTCCGGCAGATACGCCCCATGCGAAGGCGCTGGAGGAATGTGTGCTGGGGAGCCCGGCTATGCGGAGTCTGCACCCGGACATTGAAGTGCCGATTACCTGGAACTGGGTTGGTTGATTCATGGAGTTTGCGAAAATCACATGAGAAACCGCTTCACATATATCTGCTGCATCCTCCCGGCACTATTCCTGCTCAATAATCTGCCGAGATTCTTTCATGGGAATTGGTCGCTGTTCGTGGCCGGAATCCTGGCTGTGGCGGTGTGGACTCTGGTGTGGCTGCGGTTATACAGCACGAAGAGCCTTCGGCCGGAGTTCGCCATACTCGCCATTGTGCCGCAAATGGCTGTGTACAGCCTTGCAAACGCAGGAAGTGAAGCTATAAGCTATTTTAACACAACGGTTTACCAGAATATATACACCCTGCTCTGGATAGCGGCAGCGTTCGTGGGAATCCGCAGCATGAGAGCCGGGGCATGGGAAAAGCCCAAGGGGAAAAAGGATGCAGTCTATGTGATGATGTCCATCCTGACAGCCATTTACTGCTTCTATAGTTGCGCATCATTCTATGCGTTAATATCGAATAAATAACATTTACCATAAAACATCATGAAAAAGGAAATTATCATTGGCATGACGGCCGCAGTATTGGCTTCCTGCTCTCAGACAGAACAGTTGGCGTCCGAAATCCGCCCGGACCAGATTGATGGACATGCCCGGATTATTACGCGCTATCAGCCCATAGCGGCCACCCCGGCTCCCGCACCATCGAAGCCCATCCTCCGGCAACAGCAGAAGCCCACACCGCCGCCGGTGACAATGCCCCCTGCCCCCCTGCCCCCGGTTCCGGAAGAAATAACGACTCCTTCCGTACCCGTTGTAAAACCGGCTCCTGCGCCAACACCACAACCCGTTGCACCTGCGCCCAAACCTGCGCTGACCCCGGCCGTTGTTACCCAGAAGCAGCCCGTGGTAACCGTTCCTGCACCTGCGCCCAAACCTGCGCTGACCCCGGCCGTTGTTACCCAGAAGCAGCCCGTGGTAACCGTTCCTGCACCTGCGCCCAAGCCTGAGCCGACCCCGGCGGTTGTTACCCAGAAGCAGCCCGTGGTAGCCGCACCTGCACCTGCGCCCAAGCCTGAGTCGACCCCGGCGGTTGTCACCCAGAAGCAGCCCGTGGTAGCCACCCCTGCTCCTGCACCCAGGCCCAAGGTTGCACAGCAGCCACAACCCCGCTTGTCCACGCCCCCGACAACTGCGGAAAAGGCGCTTCCTCCCGTGCCGACCAGCCTGACAACCGCAACTCCGAAGCCGGAAGCGAAGCCTACCACCCCTGAACCGACCGCCGTTGAACAGCGTCAGCCCTCCGTGTCATCTCCGGGCGCTGCAAATCTGCGCACGTTCGGGGGCCGCGCGTTCCCTGTGATGCCCGGCCAGCGTCGTGGGCTTCACACTACCCGTCCTGCAAACTGATTTTCTCTTCTATCATGCCGAAACAGCGCTTAGATGTACTGGTAAGCTCGCTGGGACTCTGTGAGTCCCGCGAGCAGGCACAACGCCTGATTCTGGCAGGAGAAGTCTTTGTGAAAGGACAACCTGTTACCAAACCCGGAACAAAGGTGGATGATTCTCTGCCTGTCACCGTTCGGAATAAACCGAAGTATGTGAGCCGGGGCGGATTGAAACTGGAGGGCGCACTGAAGGCCTTTCCCGTCACTGCCGAGGGCAAGGTGTGTCTGGATATCGGTTCTTCCACCGGAGGATTCACCGATTGTCTGCTTCAGAATGGGGCCTTGCGTGTACATGCCGTGGATGTAGGCACCAATCAGCTGGCGTGGAAACTGCGGACTGACCCCCGGGTCATTGTCAAAGAACAGTTTAACGCCCGATACATGACCCCGGATGACTTAGGCGAAAAAGTGCAGCTGATTGTGAGCGACGTGTCCTTTATCTCGCTCACCAAAATCCTCCCGGCGGCCTATGCCTGTCTGGCAGAGGGGGGGGAGATGCTCGTGCTCATCAAGCCTCAGTTCGAGCTGCAGCCGGAAGATATCGGTCCCGGGGGGATTGTGCGTGACCCTGCCCTGCATCAGCGTGCCGTGAATAAAATCCACGACTTTGTGGTCAATGAGCTGCATCGGGAATGGTGCGGTGTAGCAGATTCCCCCATCAAGGGAATGGAAGGTAACAAAGAGTTCCTCGCCTGGCTGAAATGAAATAAGCGAGGAGTCCCCCAATAATTAGTGAACGGGAGGGAGCGAAAGGTGCTCCCATCTGCATGAAAAACTGTGTGAGGACCTGCATCTGTGCTGCTGTCAATGCCCCCTGGGTTTACCGCAATCGACTGGGTATCATTTTTCTGCGCATCTGCGTAAGCATTCTGATGCTGGGGCACGGGCTGCCGAAGCTGTGGCTGCTGTTGCGAGGCGGCGGGAGCGAATGGCTCGACCCGCTGGGCATTGGAAGCACCCTATCGCTGGCCCTGTGTGCCTTTGCGGAGGTCTTTTGCAGTTTGTTCCTCATCGTGGGTCTTTTCACACGGCTGTCAGCCATGGTGCTGCTGATAAACTTCTGGGTGGTAGTGTTCGTTGTGCATGCGCAGGGCAGCTGGGCACAGGCAGAGCTTCCCCTGCTCTATCTGATATGCTACGGAACGCTCGTATGCACCGGCGCCGGTCCTCTCAGTCTGGATAGTCTGATGAAACGGCGCCTGCACTGCCACTATTCAGGCAAATCGGCGGCTTCGCCCGCCTGCTGCGTCAATGATACGGCCAGCGCAGAATCCATCAGGTAATTCAGGCCGGAGAGTTTCCCACTGTTCAGTGCGGCAGCCAGCTCGGCCTGCGCCCGTTTATTGCCGGAGAACGCCTGGCGATGAAGCTCCAGCGCAGCCGCATACGCCCACACATTCTTATCCATGGGAAGCTGTGGATTGAGTTGTTGCATCAGGCTGAGCACCAGTACCGGGAAAACAGGGGTATTCACCGCCTGTCGGGCTTCCTGAAAAAGAGTACTCCATTCCGGATTTGATGCACCGGCAGAGGGGGTAAGCGGCAACACAGGGCCGGCAGCACCGGAGACCTGTGCCCAGACCTCACTCATTGCTGCCGGGTCCAGCGTGATGGAAGCCTGCTGAGCAGCGGCGCATCCCACCAGTAATGCGGAAAGGAACAAGCGTTTCATCAGTTCTTGTTGGAAGCACGGCGACGGAAAGAATGCACGGTGATAAGCCCCCAGGCTTCCTGCATGCCGGAGGGCACAAACCATGGTTCTTTCTTGATTTTTTCCATCTTGAGGTTGACTTTATTCTGAGCACGAGCCAATTTATCCAGCTGAATATCATTCCCTCCCATCAGCACAGGCATGGGGTCAAACATCTTGATAAGCTGTTTGGCTGCGGCCTTGGCGCTCTTCTCGTCTTTTGCAGAATCCACGATCGGCTCAGCCTCTGCCAGCTTTTCAATCTCTTTGGCATACAGGCGCTCCACAGTAGCCTCGCCGGAGGTGGGTTTCCGCCCTCCCCGGCGCTCTGTTTTTTCCTTCTTGTCGTCATCCTTATCAGCCAGGGCAACAGAGGAAGTGACCACGAACAACCCCAGCGACAGGGCAGTCAAACGAATCAGAGGATGCAGCGTTCTCATCGCCGCGAGCATAGCACAGAAGCCCTTTCATGTCAAACGGGAATCTTGCTTTTCCCCGTTGTTCGCGCTACAATGCGCGCGCATGAACGCCACGCAGATTCACCGGGTACTGGAAACCACCGGAGTCACCCCATCCAAATCCATGGGGCAGAACTTCCTGGTGGATGAAAACATTGCACGCTGGATTGTCAGCCAGCTGGAGATATCCCCCGAGGACTGTGTGGTGGAGGTTGGCCCCGGCACGGGTGCGCTCACCGAGCATATCGCCCCGCTGTGCCGCAAGCTCATTCTGGTGGAGTTCGATGCCCGACTGGCCGAATACCAGCGGCAGCGCTGGGCTGATTCTCCGCATGTGACAGTTCACCATGCCGATGGTGCTTCCTGGGACCCCCGACCGCTCTTCGCCGAGAGGCCGGTCAAGTTCATGGGCAATTTGCCCTACTCTGCGGGCGGGGCTATCCTGGCAAACTTTCTGACTTCCCCCTGCGCCGTCTCTCGCGCGGTGGTCATGCTGCAGAAAGAATTCATCGACCGCATCCTCGCTCAGCCCGGAGACGAGGCCTATGGGTTGCTCTCGCTTCGCATGCAGATGGACTGGGTTCCCAAGGCTCTCAAGACCGTACCGCCGGAGGCATTCTCACCGCGACCGAAGATTGATTCAACGGTGATGCTGCTGACGCCGCGCGACCAGCTGAGCCTGCCCCCCTTTGACCACAAGCTGATGGATGAGCTGATGCGCCGCTGTTTTGCCCAGCGCCGCAAGCAGATGCACAAACAGCTCCCCGAACAACCGGAGTGGAAAGCCGTTTCTGCCCGCCTTGGTCTCTCCCCCACCGCCCGCCCGGAAGAACTGGGGCTGGCGGAATGGGTGAGCGTGACCAATGCCTATGATCCGCACCCTCTGGCGGCCGTACCGCAGAAAGACGATGAGCTGCTGGATGTGGTGGACGAGCAGAACCGCGTGCTGCGTCAGGCCACGAGAAAGGAGATTCATGATGAAGGACTGATGCACCGTGCCGTTCACATCCTGGTGTTCAACAAGCACCACGACTGCCTCCTGCAACAGCGATCCCTCCTCAAAGACCGCCATCCCGGCGTGTGGGATTCCTCCGCTGCCGGACACCTGGATGCCGGAGAAGATTACGAAACCGCCGCCCGCCGTGAGCTGGAGGAAGAATTGGGCATTACAGACACCCGCCTGCTGCATCTGGCGGATTTACCCCCCACCCCCGGCAACGGCATGGAGCACGTTGCCCTCTACGCCGCCCTCTACAACGGCAAAGTCCACTTCCCCGCCGCAGAGATTGCGGGAGTCATCCCCTTCCCGGCAGCCATCATTGACGCCTGGCTGGAGCGCCGCCCGCAGGACTTCGCCTGCTCTTTCGCGGAATGCTGGAAGATTGCCCGAACCATGCTGGGCAACGAGGAATAATGATTGAATGGGGAAAACAACTGTGATAGAATGCGCGTGCTGTATGAATTTAGATGAGCTGAGACAGGAAATTGACCGCATCGATGCCGGGCTGGTAGAGCTGCTGAAGCAGCGCGCCCGCTGTGTGCATGAGGTGGGAGCTATCAAGAAATCCGCCAACGCCCCCACTTTTGTGCCGGAGCGAGAGAGCCAGCTCATTGCCAAGCTGTTGCAGCTCAACAACGGTGCGCTGCCGGAAAAAAGCCTTCTGAGCATCTGGCGGCAGATTGTGAGCTGTTCTTTCTTCCTGGAGGGCAACATGCGTATCGGCTATCTCGGCCCGGAGGGGACGTGGAGTCATCTCGCGGCGCTCAACCGTTTTGGAGAAAGCGTGGAGCTGGTTCCTTTCACCACCTTTGCCAAGGTATTTGATGCCGTGGAGCGCGGCGAAGTGAATTACGGGGTCATCCCCATCGAAAACAGCACGGATGGCTCCGTCTCTCAGGCCATGGACAACTTTGCCAAGGCTGACACCTCCCTGCGCATCTGCGCGCAGATGCATCAGCATGTGCAGAACTGCCTCATGGCCAACTGTGCGCCGGAGGACATCCGCGTCATCTACTCCCACCCGCAGGTACTGGGACAGTGCCGTCTCTGGCTCATGCAGCATTATCCGAATGCGGAGCAGATAGCCATGCCCTCCTCTGCAGCTGCGGCAAAACAGGCACTGGAAGAAGCCGCCGATGGTGCTGCCGCCATGGGCACTCCCATGGCCGCAGAGAAATACGGTTTGAAGCTGCTGGCCAGAAACGTGCAGGACAAAGCGAGCAACGCCACCCGCTTTGCCGTCATCGGCAAGCAGAAGACCAAACCCACAGGCAAGGACAGGACAACCATCTGTTTCAGCGTACCGGCCCATGTGGCGGGTAGTCTGGTGGATGTGCTGCTGCATTTCAAGAAACACGGGCTGAACCTCTTCTGTATCGATTCCCGCCCCACCCGCGACACGGCATGGGAGTACCTGTTCTATGTGGATGTGCAGGGGCATGAGGATGCAGAGCCGCTGAGCTCCTGCCTGGAGGAGCTGCGCGATCAATGCCCCATGGTAAAAGTGCTGGGGTCTTACCCGGATGAAGCCTGATTGATATTCACCGCCTGCCCATGTCCTTCACCGCCGACCACGCCCGCAAGCTTCTGCTGCATGCCCGCAACAGCGGACGCATGCCCCACGCCCTGCTCATCACCGGTACCCGCGAGGCCGGAACCCACGACCTCGTACTGGCCATGGCCAAGGAACTGAACGGAGCCGTGGCTGACCAGCCGGAGAACCTGCGGCATCCCATGTGCCGCGTCCTGCGTCCCGGCTCGAAGAGCCGCCGCATCCTCATTGAGGACGTGCGTGCCGTGGAGCCCTTTCTGGCACTGCGGGCAGAAGCTCACGAAACCAAGCTCGTGGTCATTCTGGAGGCTGACCGCATGATGGATGAACCGGCAAACGCTTTCCTCAAGACGCTGGAAGAGCCGCCGCCGCAGACTCTCATCATCCTGGTCACGGAGCAGCCCGGACGCCTGCTGCCCACCATCCTCTCCCGCTGCGTGCGGCTGGATTTACGGAGTTCCAACCCGGGGCTGCACCTCAGCCGGGTGCAGGAGCTCTTCCTGCCGGCAGTCAGCCGGGCTCTCGCCCTCCTGGGCTCCGATGTGGCCGCTCTGGCCCTCCGCGCCGATTTTCAATCCCTGCTGACCAACCGCCGCGAAAGCATCACCAAAAAGCTCACCGCAGCCATCAAGGCAGAATCGAAAGCCATCGCGGAGGGGACAGATATCCGCGATTGGGAAGCCAGACAGAAGGATGCCACCGCGGCTCTCATCGAAACAGAGTATCTGGCAGAACGCGAACAGATGCTGGAGCTGCTTTCCCTCTGTCTCGGGCAGGCCGTCCTGCTGGCCTCGCACGCACCGGATGTGCTTCCTCTTTCCCCGGTGCTGCAGGAAGTGGCTCAGAAACACAGCGTTGAAAGCCTCCTGCGCCGCATGCGTGCCGTGGAGGCCCTGCGCTCCGACCTCAACTTCAACGTAGCCGAAGCACTGGCGCTGGACTCCCGCCTGCTCGACATCATCGGCAATAATTCCCTCTTATGAACAGTATGACCGGATTCGGGGCTGCCACCGCCCCCCTCGCCAACGCATCCCTCCGCGTGGAAATCGGCGGCGTGAACCGTAAACAGACAGAAGTGGCTGTCACGCTTCCCCGCGCCTGGGCCGCTCTGGAGACGGCCGTCCGCGAACAGGTAGCGGGAGCCGTTTCCCGCGGACGCATCAATATTACCGTCAGTCTCCAGCACACCGCCGGTGTTGCCGCGCCCATCACCATCAACCGCGAGCGACTCGCCACCCTCACCACCGGTCTCCGTGAGCTGGAGAGCATTCTCGGCAAGCCGGTGGACACCTCTCTGGATGCCCTGATACGGCTCGGCGTGCTGACGGAGGAAACGGAGAACGACCTGCCGCCGGAGGAGGTGGAAGCTGCCCTCAAACCCGCTGTACAGGAAGCTCTGCAGGCTTTCCTGACCCTGCGGGCAGAAGAGGGTGCCAACATGAAACAGGATCTGCTCACCCGAATCAACACCCTGCGAGGATACCGCGTGGCACTTATGGAGCGCGCCTCCGGCGTGGCGCTGCGCCACAGGGAAAACCTCCTCAAACGGCTGGAGGAAAGCGGACTGCCCCTTCCGGCAGATGATGAGCGCATCATCAAGGAAATTGCCCTCTTTGCCGACCGTTGTGATGTGACAGAGGAAATGACCCGTCTGGAATCCCACCTCAACCAGTTCGAGCGCATCTGCGATAAGCCCGAAGCCGTGGGCCGTACCCTGGATTTCCTCTGCCAGGAAATCTTCCGCGAGCTCAACACCACCGGCTCCAAGGCCAATGACGCCGAACTGGCTCAAATGGTCGTTTCCGCCAAAACCGAACTGGAAAAAATCCGCGAACAGGTACAAAATATCGAATAAAATGAACTACGGTACACTTCTCATCGTTTCCGGGCCCTCCGGCTCCGGCAAGACCACTCTCTGCCGCCGCGCAGAAGCCGCCGGGATCACCGGCTACTCCATCTCCTGCACCACCCGTGCCCCCCGCCCCGGTGAGCAGGACGGAGTGGACTACCACTTCCTCACTCCCGAAGTCTTCGCCGAAAAGGTACAGAACGGCGAGTTCCTGGAGTACGCCACCGTGCACGGCAACTCCTACGGCACGCTGAAAGCAGACATCATCGAATTGTTACAGGCCGGAAAGAACGTGGTCATGGATATTGACGTGCAGGGCGCCGCCTCCATCCGCGCCTGTGAGGATGCCATCATCCGCCGCTGCTATGCGGACGTGTATATCCACGTTCCCGCCGCAGAACTGGAAGCCCGCCTGCGCGGCCGACAGACGGATTCGGAGGAAGTCATCACCCTGCGTCTGCGCAATGCCGCCGCTGAGGATGCACGCCAAGGTGAGTACCAGTTCGCCCTCGTCTCCGCCGACCGAGAGAGCGACTACACCCGCTTCACCGCCCTGCTCTCTGCCCTATCCATGCGCACCGCACTGAGCTGAGATTTTGGCTCCCTTTTTTTTCATGCGCCGCCGCATTCTTACGGATTGCGGCGGCGCATTCTTTCACCTCATTACGCAAATATAAATAATATGATACGAGTAATTTACAAAAAAATGACAAGATGTCAGAATTACCGCATTGCAGCATTGACTTCCTCCAAAAAACAGGCTATTATTCAGCTGTGTTAACCATCAGGTTATCCTAAGTAATTTCACCGTCAATCCATGAAGACCTCCGCCATTCTTACCGCCGTTCTGCTGAGTACACCGCTGATGGCCCAGGACGCCGCCGTTACGCCCTCGACTCCTGCTCCGGCAGTAGAGATGACGAAGCAGGCCAGGCAGCATCTGCAACTTACCCGCAACATCTTGGAAGTGCTCCGGGAACTGACCGGGACGCTGGAGTCCGTCAAGGATCAGACCACGGCAGATACCGCTGCTATCAAAGTACATGAGATTGCGGCAAAGATGCATGAGCTGCAGACGCAGGCCGACAGCTACCCCACCCTGAGCAAGGAACAGGAAAAGCTGGTGAAATCTGCCATCAATGAGCAGGAGGTGCAGGAAACGGTACACAACTTCCTGGTATCCATTGTTCAGATAGCCCAGGCTAATTGCTACGATTCACCCTCCATGAATCAGGCGCTGGGGCGAGTGCTCAGCAAAGCAGCAAAAGCATCGGCGAACGCCACGAACTGAAGCTTTTTCCACTAAGCCGTTTTCCCATCCGCTGAGGTCGTTATCTCAGCGGATTTTTTTTGTTATCAGAGGAGTTGGGGTGAAAAGGGTTTTCCTTGCCGAGTGGGGGCAAGTGTGATACCATGTTGCGCGTTATGGCAGGAATGAGCGCCAAAAGAGAACTGCGCGAGCTGGCAGCACTGATGAAGGCACATGGGGTAACTCGCTGCGTCGTGAGCCCGGGAAGCCGCAACGCCCCCATTGCCATGACGCTGGAAGCAGCCGGGCTCGAATGCCGCACGGTGGTTGATGAACGTGGTGCGGGATTTGTTGCTCTGGGATGGGCCGCGCAGGAGCAGGATGCAGTGGCCGTATGCGTCACCTCCGGCTCTGCCGTGCTGAACCTGCATCCGGCCGTGGCGGAGGCATATTACCGACATATTCCGCTGTTGATACTGACTGCCGACCGACCTGCTGCCTGGATTGGTCAGCAGGATGGACAGACGCTCCCGCAACCGGGGGCATTCGGAGGCATGGTGCGAGCTTCGTTTCATCTGCCGGAAGGTGAAGGCAACGATTGGGCCGTTAATCGCATCATCAATGAAGCTCTGCTGGAACTCCGGCATCGCGCAGGCGGCCCGGTTCAGCTTAATATCCCGTTGAGTGAGCCTCTTTTCACCACGACAGACGAAAAACTGTCGCTCCCGCGAGTCATCCGTCGCACCGAGCTGGCAACCATGACAGCGGACGATGAAGACGAACTGCTGGATATCGTGGCGCAACTGCCGCGCCGTATGATTCTGGTGGGCCAAATGCCACAAGGTGCTGAAATTCCCGCCTCTCTGATCACGGAGAAGCAATTTGTGACCGTAGGTGAGCAACTGAGCAATACCCCCCTGCTCTGCGCCCGCCCGGAATCTCTGCTGAGTTATACGACAGAGGGGATGGCGCCGGACTTGCTCATCTCCGTGGGGGGCTGCATCATCTCCAAACGACTCAAGCAACTGCTGCGCAATCACCCGCCGAAAGAGCACTGGCACATCAGCCGCGACGGCGAAGTCTGTGACACCTTCTGCGCCCTCACGCGCTGCATCGAGGGCGCGGCCGACGAAATCTGGGAGCTTCTGGCGGCCTTTGCAGAAGAGGGAGATGAGGATTTTGTGGCACGTTGGGCGACTGAACCACCAGCGTTTTCCGGGCCATTCTGCGGCATGTCGGCAGTGGGGGATGCCCTGGCAGCTCTGCCGGGAAATGCTGTACTGCATCTGGCCAACAGCTCAGCTGTGCGCTACGCCCAGCTTTTCCCGCTGAAAGAAGGAACCCGCGTGGAATGCAACCGAGGGGTCAACGGTATAGAGGGAAGCGTCTCTGCCGCTCTGGGCTTTGCCGGGGGAGATGAGCGGCTTCAGCTGCTCATCTGCGGGGATTTGAGTTTCTTCTATGACATGAATGCGCTTTGGATACCGGGAATCGGTGCAAATGTGCGTATTCTCCTGCTGAACAACGGTTGCGGCGGCATTTTCTCAGCCATTGGCGCACCGGAAACACCGCTGGTGAATGCCCCGCACCATGCCACAGCCGAGGCCTGGGCTCGCAGCTGCGGATTCGGATATCGCGCCGTCCGCAACGAAACAGAGATGTCCGCAGGAATTGATTTTCTGCTGGATGCGGGATCTCCGCAACCGCTGTTGCTGGAAGTCTTTACCGATGCCCGGCAGGATGCTGATTTACTGAAACAATTTTACAATAACGCTGCAAACTGAGTATGAAACGCGAATGGATAACGATTCAGGAATACAAGGATATTCTCTTCGAACAATATGGCGGCATTGCCCGCATCACCATCAACCGCGAACGCTACCGCAACGCTTTCACCCCCCTCACCACGGCAGAGATGAGTGATGCGCTCCGCCTTTGCCGCGAGATGCAGGATGTCTCCGTGGTGGTGCTGACCGGGGCTGGCAAGGTCGCATTCTGCGCCGGGGGAGACATGAACGTGAAAGGCCACGGCGGTTATCTGGATGAATCCGGCATTCCTCGGCTCTCTGTACTGGATGTGCAAAAGCAGATTCGATCCCTGCCCAAGCCGGTAATTGCTGCCGTGAACGGCTTTGCCATCGGCGGCGGCCATGTGCTGCATGTGGTCTGCGACCTCTCCATTGCCTCGGAAAATGCCATCTTCGGCCAGACCGGGCCGCGTGTGGGCAGCTTCGATGCCGGATTCGGCTCTTCCTACATGGCGCGTTGCATCGGGCAGAAGAAAACACGAGAAATCTGGTTTCTCTGCCGCAAGTACAATGCGCAGGAAGCGCTGGAGATGGGGCTGGTGAACAAGGTCGTGCCACAGGAGCAGCTGGAGGACGAGTATGTGCAGTGGGCAGAGGAAATGATGCAGCATTCCCCCATTGCCCTGCGACTCATCAAGGCAGGGCTCAATGCTGAGCTGGACGGCCAGGCCGGCATTCAGGAATTGGCCGGGGACGCCACTATGCTCTTCTATATGTGTGATGAGGCTCACGAGGGCTCACGCGCGTTCCTGGAAAAACGCAAGCCCGATTTCTCGAAATTCCCCAAAATGCCCTGATGCGGATTCAATGGCAGAAGCGGGTGCTGCATTTCCGCCGTCCGGCCGCGACCTCTCGTGGCGCACTCACAGAGCGTACCTCCTTCGTGATTGAAGTTCGCACGGAACACGGATGCGGCTATGGTGAGTGCTGCACCATGCCCGGTCTGTTGCCCGCCCCCACGGATGCTGAACTGAACCATTGGTGCAGGGAGACAGAGAAATGGGGCGGCATACCCACCGGGCAGCGCATTCCTTCCCCCATCCGTTTCGGGCTGGAATGTGCTCTGCAGGAAGCGCAACACCCCGGACTTCCCCGCTGGGACACGACCTTTTCGCGGGGGGAAACGGGTATCGCCATTCACCACCTCATCTGGATGGATACGACCGACCGTATGCTGGCTGCCATGAACGATGGGATTCAGCGCGGGTTCACCTGTCTGAAGCTGAAGGTGGGAGCCCTGCCCTTTGATGAAGAAATCCGAATGCTGAGGGAGGCACATGCCGCCTTTCCGCAAGCAGAAATCCGAGTGGATGCCAACGGAGCATTTTCTCCCGCAGAAGCGTTCGTCAAACTGGAATCTCTCGCCGCAGCCGGAGTCAGCAGCATCGAGCAACCCATTCGCCCCGGGCAATGGCAGGTAATGCGGGAACTCTGCCGCAATATCCCCCTGCCCATTGCTCTGGATGAAGAACTGATAACGGCACACAATGCCGCAGAACAACTGCTGGACAGCATCATGCCGCAAGCGCTCGTCATCAAGCCCTCTCTGCACGGGGGACTGGCCGCTGCCGAATCTCTGGTCGGACTGGCAGAGCAGCGCGGCATACGCTGGTGGATTAATTCTGCGCTGGAAAGTCACATAGGGCTTACCGCTCTGGCTGAATGGTGCGGGCTCCATGCCCCCGCAACCCTCCACGGGCTCGGCACAGGTCGCTTATTCACCGATGATTCTCCCGGAAAGGTACATTTGCGAAATACACAGTTACACTATTGTGCTCCCTGAATAACCGGGAATCCCCTCCAAAGTTTATGCATCAGGCTTTGCGGCGGCGCAGGAAGCGGTTGGTGATGGCGTTGATTTCCGGCACGCGGAACAACAGACAGCCTATGCCGTATACCCCCGCCCCGGCGATGCCGCCTATTGCCATAGAGCCCAGCCGCTCAAGGAAGGTCCACGAGGTAAACCCGCCGAACAGGAAATATCTGGCAGCATAACATCCCGCGCCGAGCAGAAGCCCCGCACAAAGAATGCGAATCAGACCGGGCAACAGCACGCGACGGCAGGCCATCGTGCCCAGCAGGTGGCGCAGATAGAGGAAGTAAAACAGAAAATTGAGGGTTGTGACAACGGACGTGGTCAGCGCCAGATATTGTACCGGCATGCGGAATACCATGACAAAGAGATAATTGAGCGTGACGGATATGGACGCCGCAAACAACGCCAGCCAGGCCGGAGCCCAGGGCTTTTCCAGCGCCAGGAATACCGGTTGCAGAACTTTCATTCCGGCATAGCTCAATAACCCCAACGAATAGGCTGAGAGAACAGAGCCGGTCAGCGCTGAGGCAGCTGCGTCAAAACGCCCCCGCTGGAAGAATACACTCACTATTTCCTCGCCCCAAAGGCTGAGGAAAATGGCTGACGGAACGGCAAACAGCGCCACAAACCGGAGAGCTTTGGCGAGGTGTTCTGCAATCTCTCTGCCGGAATCGCCCGTTGTCAGCGTCATGCGGGAGACCGAGGGCAGCACAACCATGCCCATGGCCACACCGAAGAGCGCCACCGGAAGCTGCCAGAGATGGAAAGCGCCGGAGAGCGCGGTGACCGAGCCGGGTTGCAGGTAGAGAGCAAAAGAGGTGTTGATGAAAATGTTGGTCTGGGTGATGCCGGCGGCAATGACTCCCGGCAGCATCAACATCCATACCTTGCGGGAATGCTCATCTGTAAAGCACAGTCGTCCTGCTCGTCGGCTCAAACCAATATCCCATTGCGCGCGGAACCCTTTCTGCTTCAATTTCGGCAACTGTACCAGAACCTGGGCCAGACCGCCCAGTACGACAGCCCCGGCGAACCCATACAAGGCCTCCGGCCCGAATGCAGGGTCAATGACCCAACCGATGGCAACACCTGCACCCACAGTTGTGAGATTGAAGGCCGCGCTGGCCAGATTCGGCAGACCGAATACGCCAAACACATTGAGTGCGCCCATGCAGAGCGCGGAAACGGAAGCCAGCAGGATGAACGGCCATATCATGCGGCAGAGGTCAGTCGCCAGAGCCATGTAGCTGCGCGGGGCAACGGACAGGCCGTTTGTATCGCTCGCGGACGCGTGTACGGTCGCATCGTTGAGCTCTTTCTCCTCCCCCGGGCGGAGTTGCTCTGCGGTTTTCAGTCTGATGCAGCTCTGCGAATCAAGCCAGCCCGGGATGGACGGTGCCAGGAATACGGCTTCTTTCAGACCATCGGCATTCGTCCGCAATTCACGGAACGTGGTAGTTGCCACATTGCCCTGCTCCACAACGACTCGGGCGCTTTCCGGGTAGAGAGCCTGCATGAATGTGCCTGCCAGCAGAATACCGGCAGAGACAATAATCAGCATCAGCGATATCAGCTGGGAGCAGACGCGGTTAGCCAGTTTCCAGGCAGCAGCGGCGCCGTCCTGCTTCTCCACCTTGCTCATCACGCTGGTGAAGCTCTGGGAAAGCGCGCCCTCCGCAAACATGTCGCGCAGCATGTTGGGCACGCGGAATGCCGTCAGAAAGGCATCCAGCGCTCCCGTGGCGCCAAAGAGCGATGTAAACACCACCTCACGCAACAGGCCGGTGAAGCGACAGCAGAAGATAGCCGCCGTGGCTATCATGCTCTTCTTCTGCATGGACGACATAGGCGCAGCGGATGTATCAGCGTTTCTTTTCCGGGATGCTCTCCTTGATGGAGCGGGCCAGGGCCTTGGCCGTGGTCTTGTCTCCCACCAACAGGCAGCTGCGGGCAAACTCGCGCACAATGCTCTTGTAAAGCGCCGGGGCAGCCTCATTCAACCTGGCTCTGTCCTCCTCCGACATCTGATCCACCTCACGCTTGAGGTCTCTCAGTTTGCGAATTGCCGTGGTGTCCAGCATCGCCTTGCGCTGCACCAGGGCTAAATCCAGGCGCGCCTGGAGCGCTTTTCCGTCAGATAATACGGGATGGGCGGCTGCAATCATACGCGTGGACTGCTCAATCCATTTGGCAGCATTCGTATAATCTTCTTTCCGGAGATACCATGCAGAGAGCTCGTTGATGATTTCGGCTTTGCGTTCATTGTCTGCCGGGGATGTCTTATCCTGCATCATGTTCCAGCACTGCATGAGCAGTTCCATCTTTTCCTCACCCTCTGCGTGTTTTGCCATGAAAGTGATACAGCGCAGGATTTCCGAGTTGTCTTTCTCATGCTCCAGCAGGTAGCGGCAATCCTGCATGGCTTCTGCCACCGCACCGCGCGCCTCGTTGGCACGGGAGGCCAGCCGCCGCAACTTTACCTGCAACTCGGGCGTCATTTCGCCGTAGCCTTCGGCAAAGGCTGCTGCCAGAGAGAGAGCCTGAGCGCAGCCTGCATAGTCCTGCAGGCGATAGCGGATTTCTCCCAGAAGGGTATAACAGACAGGGAGCCGGTGCTCCTTGTCCGGGTACTCCAGCATGGAATCACGGCAGCGCAACAGCTTTTCCTCTATCTCCTTGAGAGAATTCATCGGAATGTTGGGATTATCCCGCAGAGCGTTGGAAACCTCCTTGAGCATCAGCTGTGATGTAGCCGGACAGAGCGGCCATTTGGCCTGCTCCAGGATGTTCCGCACATTTTGCAGTACCGGCTCGGGCACGCCGCATATATTCGCACGTTTCATCTGCAAATCGGCGGCTTCTGTGGCAAGAGACGGCTCGGAAAGTCGCACCATGATGGCCGGAGCATCCAGACGGGTGATGGCATGCACGGCATCATCGTTGCGTTTCATGCGGATGCAGGTGTCGGCATAGCGGCGGATAGAGCGCAGCAGCAGTCTGGTCTGATCCGGTGCATTCATGAGCTTGTTCTGCAGCTGGCCGTCCAGCCGCAGTTGCAGGTCGTAATCCTCATGTTCCAACGCGGCCTGGGCCAGCCTGTCCAGGCCTTCCACGGGAGCGAGCGATTCCACCTCCGGCAGAATGCGGACAGCCTCTTCCCATTGACCTTTATCCACCAGCCGCGACATCAGAAACCAACGGAACTGTCGCCGTGTGTCCACATTTTCAATCCATCCGAGGCGGGTTGCAGAGTTTTCCGCCAGTTCCAGCAGTCGGGCCTTGTCGCCGGATAAATCACCCAGCAGGCGGTTGAGATTATCATTGGCTTCCTTATTGCTGTGAACAGTGATGGTCTGTCCCTTGAAATAGCGGAGAATGTCTTCCCCTTTGTAAAAGAGACCGCCGATGGCAAGAGCTGCCACCGTAATGCCGATGGCAACGGCCGGCAGGGTGTGATTGCCCTGTTTGCGGTTTTTGCGATAGCGTCGTTGCATGAAGTGATACGTTGTAGAAGGTGATTAAGAAGAAAAATCGGCAGTAAAGTCCGGGTCGGTCTGATGGAGTCTGCTCCTGCAATCCTGCATGCGCCGGGTGGCTTCTTCCCTCTGCTCCGGCTTATCTGCCAGCAAAGGTAATACTTTTTCCCATGCAGCAAGCGCGGCTTCCCATTTCTCCGCGCGGAACAGAGCGTGAGCGTGGCCGAGGAGTGCCATGCGTCGGTTTTCGGCAACTTCCGGGGCATCTCCCTGCAACCATTCCGCCGCTTTGGCAAACAATTCAGCCGCCTGTTCCGGCATATTGACCGCATCGCGGGCGTGAGCATGCAGCAGAGCCAACCGCCCCAATGACGCGGTATCGGATGCAAAATGCTTCAATCGCAGCTGCAAGCAGTCGGAAAAGTGGCGGGAGGCATCTTCGCCCCGCTGATTATCCAGATAACAGCGCCCGACACCCTCCTGGGCCTGAACGGCCACAGCAGGCAGCGGTGCATTGTTCAGCGCACGGGAAAAACACTCCAGAGCAGTCTGCCTGTCATCCTGCAGAAAAGCCAGCCAGCCTTTCTGCACAAAGAGACAGTTCCAGAAAGGCTCATCAGCGGCCACCCGCCCGGTTGCTGCGCCTTCTGCCCTGTTCAGCAGCGCCAGAGCAGCAGCGGAATCTCCTTTGTTCTGGGCCAGTGTTGCCAGATGACGGAGGGCCAGCAGGCGGCAGAGGGTGTCCTGTAGGGAAAGTCCCAGGCGGGCTTCTCCCTGCAACAGTATTTGTTCTGCCTGTTCGGGGTGGCCGGTTTCCATGGAGGCAAGCCCGAAACAAACCATAGCCGCAGGCGGCACATTCCCGGTATCTCCGGGCAGGAGTTTCAGAAGGGATGCAAAGCATTTGCCGGCCTCCTCATCACGTCCCAGGAGGCGGAGTCTCTCCCCCTCATGGGCCAGAATCATGGCACGCACCGTCAGGGACTCATCACCCAGCACTTCAGCCTCGCGCAGCAGGGCATTCAGCTCGCCGTTCACCTTCTCACCGGCAGCCCCGGCGCTCAGACAAACGGCTGCCACCCCTTCAAGCGCCTGTGCATATTCGCGGGGCAGCGAACACATCTTCGCCATGTCGGCTGTTTTGCGATACCATTGTTTGGCTTCGCCGGGCTCTCCGGCATTGAGAAGGCTTTCGGCGACAGTGCCGGAGCGACGGCACCAAATCGGTTCCGTCGGCACATCTCCGAAGAGCTTTTGTAAGAGCGGTATGGCTTTCTCCGTGTGTTTCCGCTGCAACAGGACACACCCCAGCATCCATTCAGCCTCCTTTCGAACCACGGAATCGTTTATCCAGGCAAAGGACTTCTCTGTGTCCTCTGCCAGTCGCAACAACTGTGTATCGTCGGCTGATGCAGATTGCAACAAATGAGCAATCCCCTGCACCGCAGCCGCATTGATGGCAGACTCCACCTGTCCGGATGAGATGCCGGACTCATAGCCCTGGCGATATCCGAGGGCGTATGTGGCATAGCCGGACCCCAGAACCAGCATGGCAGCCAGTCCCAGCCCCACGTATTTGACGAAAGGACGGTACTCCAGCTCCACATCCTCTTCCTCAATGTCAGAAGCGGGAGCTTGTGCAGGCTTTTGTGCGTCGCTCATCTATGCCAGCTTCAGGCGTTCACCTGGTCCAGATTGAATGCGGAGTGCACCACTCGGGCGGCCTGTTCGATATCGCCCGCTTCCACCGTGGTGGAAATGCGGATTTCCGATGTGGCAATCATGCCCGTGGCGATACCGGCATCTGCCAGAGCGCGGAACATCGTGGCGGCCACACCGGCGTTGGACCGCATACCCACACCCACCACGGTCAGCTTGGCCAGACCTGCTTCCGTCTCCAGACGAGCCTTGGCCCCCAGCTGCGGCAGCACTTTCTTGAGCGCCGCCTGGGCAGAACCGAGGTCGTTCATGTTCATGGTGAATGACTGACGGGCCACGCCGTCATTGGCGGTGTTGGCCACAATCATATCGATATTGACCTCCGCCTCAGCCAGAGCGGCCAGAATGATGGAAGTATATGCCACGGGGGCGGTGATGCCCGAGACAGTGACGCGGGCCTGGTTGCGTTCGATGGAGACGCCGCGCACGGCGATGGACTCCATAGCAGAATTTTCTTCTTGCACGATAGTACCGGGGTTATTGTTCATGGAATTGCGAACTTCGAACACGACGCCGAATTTCTTGGCGAACTCGACAGAACGTGCCTGCATCACTTTGGAACCGCTGGAAGCCATTTCCAGCATTTCCTCATAGGAAAGTACGGAGATTTTGCGGGCTTCTTTCACCACTCGCGGGTCACAGGTGTAGACGCCGTCCACATCTGTGTAAATCTGGCAAAGATCGGCCTTGACCGCAGCGGCCATGGCTATGGCCGACAGGTCGGAGCCGCCGCGTCCGAGGGTGAAGATTGTGCCGTCGTCCTTGTTCACGCCCTGGAAACCGGCGCAGACAACGATATAGTCATCATTGAGCGCCTGAATGACGCTCTTGGGGTCGATGTTGGCGATGCGTCCGCGGGTATGTGAGCCGTAGGCATGAACCCCGGCCTGATGCGCGGTGAAACTTCTGGCCTTGTAGCCCATATCCGTGATAGCCATGCACAGCAGAGCAATCGACTGCTGCTCACCGGTGGCCAGCAGCATGTCCAGCTCGCGCTCCGGGGGATTGTCCATCACCTGTTTTGCCAGGCCGATGAGTTTATCGGTCACGCCGCTCATGGCAGAGATGACGGCCATCACCTGATTGCCGGCGTTTTTGGTTTCAATCAGTCTGCGGGCGACATTACGGATGCGGTCGATGGTGCCGACGGAAGAACCGCCGTATTTCTGTACTATCAGGGCCATGGTCGTCAGTTATTGGTAAAGGTTTCAATGCGGAATACAGCCGGGTGCCGTTCGATGTACTCATGCTTGCGCAGCGCTTTGAGCGCCTTGCGGAGTCTTCCCCACGGGCAGGAATGCAGGATGAATACCAGATTGTTGCGCGGCATGCCGTCTACCATATCGTGGGGCGTGGAGGAGGTGGCAGAGATGCCGATATCCAGCTTGGCCAGTTCGCTGGCAATCGCGGCAATCACACCGGGTCGGTCCTGCACCAGGAAACGCACATAGTACGGGGTCTCCGTCTCCTCCTGAGGCATGACTGCCATCTTCTTGGTATAGGGAAGGAAACCTGTGTGATACTCCGGGTGGCGGCACTCGCGCATGGCCAGCACCACATCGCCTATAACGGCACTGGCAGTCGGATTCTTCCCTGCTCCGCGACCGTAGAAAACGGTTTCACCCACAATATCGCCCTTCACCGCTATGGCGTTGAACACTCCGTCCACCTTTGACAGCAGGTGGCTCTGCGGCACAAAGCTGGGCTGTACTCGCAGTTCCAGTCGGTCGCCTTCCTTGTGGTGCTTGATGACAACCAGCAGCTTGATGGTGTAGCCCAGGCGCTCGGCAAAAGCAAAATCGGTGCTGGTCACGCGCTCAATGCCATACACGGAAATCTTATCCGGCGCCAGCGGCGTGCCGTAGGCCAGCATCGCCAGAATCAGCGCTTTGTGCGCAGCATCCCAGCCGTTGATGTCCAGGGTCGGGTCGGCCTCGGCATAGCCTTTTGCCTGAGCGGCAGCCAGCGCATCCGCGTAGGAAACGCCGCCCTTTTCCATAGAGGAAAGGATGTAATTACTCGTACCGTTGATGATACCGGTAATACTTTCTACATTATTGCAGATGAGCGAGTTCTGCAAGCTCTGAATGATGGGTATGCCACCGCCGCAGGAAGCCTCGAAATACAACGGCACCCCCTTCTCCAGAGAAATGCGGAACAACTCGCTGCCGTACTCGGCCAGCAGAGCCTTATTACCTGTCACCACCGGCTTGCCGGCCTTCAGAGCAGCTTTCACCAGCTCATAGGCAACCTTGGTCCCGCCTATCAGCTCAATGATAATGTCAATTTCCGGGTCGTTTACCAATTCCTGCCAGTCTTCCGTCAGCAGCTCGGGGGCCACTTCCACCTCTCGGGGACGGGACAAGTCACGCACGGCTATCTTTCTGACGTTATATGCCATCTGCACACGAGCCTCAAGCAAATCATGATTCCGGCACAGCGTTTCATACACACCTGTACCCACTGTGCCAAGGCCTGCAAGCCCTATCTGCAACGTCTGTCTGGTCATGAGCGGGCAGAATTGTACACCGAATCAACATCTAACTCAAGCCTATATTCCGTCTGTCAGCCATTTTCCTACCGGGAGGATAAGGTACCGCCGTCCCGGGAAGAAACTACGTCAGATTTCGCAGAATCAGGGCTCCAGATACAGCTTGAAATAGATTTTCCTTGCTGAGGGAGAAAATAAAACTACTCCACGCCGCTTCGTTTTCAAGATGAGCGATTTATAATCATCGCACATGACCCGGTCTTCCACCTTCGCTCCGCGGTAAGTTGCATATGTCTGAGGCGTTGCAGGCTCACCCCGCTGAGGCAGTTCCCCGGAAATAAGAGTAAAGCTTCCTTCCACACAATATTCTGCATCCTGTCGTGGTATGCTCCGGGAATGAAGGGCATCTTCATGGGTCAGCACATCGTAAACCTGCAGCGAAACGTCGGAAATATCCGATTCTGCAACCCGAAAAAGTCTGCAAATCGTCTCTTTCTGCCGAGCATCCTCCTCAATCGCAAAAAATACAGACACTGCAGCAATCACAAATGCTATCACGATGAATATAAGCTTCTTCATTTTGCGCAGAGTGGACTTCATGGTATATCAACGGCACAGAAAGTCAAGATTTATCACTATTATTCATCTCTCTGCAACCTGTTTTCCCGGCGAACGAGCATCCCTCCTGTCTGACTTCGTTGAGGAAAATAACAACCTGTACCGGAGAATCAGGAAAGAAGAGTAATTGTAACAAATGTGTTACAAGCAACTTTCGGCTTGTTTCATCACCCGTGTTGTGGCAGTCTGGGCGCGATGACTACTCTGTGCAAACTGAGGCTGTCGCACCTGATGGTGCTGGTGATGTCTCCTCTGCTGCGGGCAGAAGAAGACACACCGTCCCTGCTCGCTGCCGCCGGAAGTGGCGATGTTGCTATGGTGCAACAACTGCTGAGCAGAGGCGAAAATGTCAACCGTCCCGGTTTTGCGGATTATACGGCGCTGATGGAAGCCGCCTATCATGGCCGGGCAGAATGTCTCCGCGCCCTGTTGGCAGCCGGTGCTGATGCGAACAGGACGGATGCGTTTGACTGCTCTGCTCTCTCGTATGCTGCCCGGCGGGGACACGCGGATTGCGTTCGCCTGCTCTTAGCCGTACCGGGAATCGAGGTTAACAAAGGCGACAGGGATGGCGAAACTCCGTTATTCAAAGCTTGCCGGAACGGGCATACGGAATGCGCCCGCCTGTTACTGGAGATCCCGGGGATTGATATCAACTCCCGCAATCGAGAGGGGCTCTCCCCCTTTGCCGCTGCCTCTTTCTGTGCTGATACGCTGGCGCTGTTCCGCGCTTTCTCCGACAAGCTCTGCATCACAGCTGATGATTGGGAAATGTTCAGTCTGTACTGTCATGGAGATACCGCTATCAGCATCGTTTTGCTGAGCATTCTGAACCCTGCCGATATTCCTCTCGCTCAGCTGGGATGGATGCTGTACGGCGAGCACCCGGAGCCCATTCTGAAAGCACTTCTGGCCCATTCTTCATTTTGCCTGAATGAGCGAGATGCAGACGGGCAAACGCTTCTGCATTATGCAGTAAAAGACGGGAATGCAAAGGCCGTCAAACTTCTTCTGGATGCGGGAGCAGACGTGAGCTGCCTTGATGGCTTTCACTGCTATGACCCGGAGTGTCACCATCTGATTCAGCAGGCAAGAACTGCCCGTGAACAGGAAATCCTGCTGAGCAGGTTGACACCCCTGCACCGTGCGATTATGCAGCAGAATCCTTCTGCCCTGCACGATCTGCTGCAGGCCGGAGCCGATGCCAATATGACAGATGCCGATGGCCGGACTGCGCTGCCTTTTGCTCTCGATTTCGTCAACGGAAGTAATCAGGATTGCCGGCAGAACTATATCCGCTGCGTCACCATTCTCCTCTCAGCACCCGGGGTGGATGTGAACAGGAAAAACGGCATGGGAGACACCGCACTCCACCTGGCTGTGGAGGCAGAATCCGCGGAATGCGTGCAAGCGGTTTTGTCCGTGCCCGATGTCAATCTCAACGATAAAAACAGCGATGGCGACACGGCCTTACACATCGCCGCTGAACAGGCCGACGGGCAATGTCTGCAACTTCTGTTGCCCCTATCCGGGCTCAAGGTGAACGAGCGCGATTCTCTTGGAGAAACGCCTCTGTTGCGCGCCGCTCGGAAAGGGAATGCAGCCTGTGTACAATTACTGCTGTCGGCACCGGGTATTGATATCAGTCTACCCGATGAAAACGGCCGCACACCATTAACTGCTGCCGCAGCGCCGGGGCATCATGAATGCGTCCGTCTGCTGGCACAGGATGCGAGGGCAGACATCCTTGCCCGAAACGCACAGGGAATGACCGCGCTTCATTATGCCTGTTGCAACAAAAACGGCGCACATTGGCTTCCGTGGCTGCTCAACCGCCCCCTTGAGCCCGCTCTGCTGAATGCCCTGCTGGAAACAGCCGTCTGTTCCCAATCGTCGGAAGCAACCCAAATTCTGATGCAGCAGAAAGGGATAGATACAGACCTCGTTACCCATCTCATCCACAAAGCTGTGGAGCTTAATGACGCAGAAGTCCTCCGGCTGCTGCTCCGTGCCCCCGGAATACAACTCCGGCTGCCGGATATCCACACCGCGCTGCAATCGGCTGCGGAGCATCAGTATGCTGAGTGTGTGAAGGTCCTTCTGGAAGTTTCAGATGAGGAGTGACTTCACTTAGCACTTTTCGTAATGAGCACCACTCCTGCGGCTATCAGCAAGAGCGAGAGACACTTCTGCCAGGTAAGCATATCCAGTCCCAGCAGAATCCCCACCGCAGCGGCAATGACGGGCTGCACATAGTTATAGGCCGCAACCGTGGGAGGGTCAAGACGCCTCTGGCCCACTATCAACAACAGGTAACTGAAGAAAGAACCGCCTGCCACGACATACGAAACAGCAAAAAGCTCATGCATGCTGAACGCTGCCGACGACAGCGAGACCAGTCGCCCGCTCATCGGCAACAGTGCTATCGCTGCGGCAAACAGAAACAGCCACTTCATGACGGTCACCGGATGATACCGCCGCAACACCCCACCGAAAAAAACAAAATAGCATGCTGCTGAAAACTGGGAAATCAGGCAGAGGGTATCACCCAGCGGGTGCCCGCTGATCCCGTCTCCCGACCCGAGTATCAGCACCAGCGCCCCGCCGGAGGCCAGCAGAAAGCCCGCCACACGAGGCAATGTCACGCGCTGGTGCAGGAACAGCGCCGCCAGAATAAAGGTCATCACCGGGGTGGAAGTGCCGATGACACAGGCATTGGATGGTGAGGTGTACTGAATGCCCAGCACATATAGAAACTGGTTGATGAGCATGCCGCAAAGCGACATCCCCAGCAGCGGCAACCAATCGTTGCGGGCAATTTTCTCCCGTGGGGTAAGCGGTGAGATAAGCCAGAAAAGCAAGGCCGCTCCGCTGACTCGGAAAAAAGCCAGCAGCAGGCCATCGACCGCCCCATTCTGCATGGCAAGCTTGCACATGGGGCTCATCAGCCCGAACAGGAGAGCCGCCCCCAGCGTGCAGACGTGACCTTTGAGCAGATAATGGCGCATGCACCCGCATTCTACCACAGCCACCCCTTTTCTTCAATGGCAAATCTGTTTCCCCACCCCGGTTGACGCGCCGTTTCATTGTGGTATAATGAGGGGCATGAAGAGCGAACGGGAACTGATGACTGCGGGCGAAATGTATGACCCCTTGGATTCGGAAATTGAGCGTCTCCGCAACCGCAGCCGGGATATTCTGGCGCGTTATAACGCCACTGCGCCGGAGGAGCGTGATACTCGAACCGCACTGATGAGCGAATTCCTGGGCAGACATGGACGCAATCTGTACATCGAACCGCCTTTTCGCTGCGACTACGGATGCAACATCCGCGTGGGTGACAACTTTTATTGCAACTTTGACTGTCTCTTCCTGGATTCTGCCCCCATCACCATAGGTGACCGCGTCATGCTGGGGCCGGGAGTACACATCTACACCCCCTGCCACCCTTTGCAGAAAGAGTTGCGAGCCACCGGCAAAGAATACGCCAAACCCGTGACCATCGGCAACGATGTCTGGATAGGCGGTCGCGCCATCATCTGCCCGGGCGTAAGCATCGGAAACGGAGCCGTCATCGGAGCCGGCGCGGTCGTGACCCGGGATGTGCCGGACAACTGCGTCGTGGCAGGTAATCCCGCGCGCATCATTCGCACCATTGAGCAGGATTGAAGCCTGTCGCCCCACTCCTGCCAACGGCAGGAATTCTTCACCACAAGGCGCAAGCCCTGTTCATCTTTTATTATAACGCCCTCAGACCTTACCCCCCATCCTGCTCTGCGGAGCTTCGGCCGGCCTCGGCGAAGCTCCAACGGAGCGGAGACGGGTCAATCCGAATTCAACCCCAACGCCAAACCCATCCTTGCCCTCCGCATGCCGGACGGCCGCAACCTCATCGTCAGCGGACGCACCTCCCATCAAATAGCCCTTGCAGACCCCACCGTCAAAGCCGTCAAAACCACCCTCATCGACTACAACTCTCTTCCCTTCGTAAATCGTAATTCGTCAATCGTAATTTCAGAAAATGACTGGGTACGCATGACCAACGCAGGCGAACACATCATCAACCGCACCGCCACCACAGAACACTACCGCACCTACTTCACCCACAACCCCATCACCCACGCCCAGGCCATCGAGCAGGGCCTCGTCCCCATCGACCCCAAAACAGGCCGCCCCTCCGCAGCCTACACCAAAGGCCGCCAACTCGCAGAAGCAGACCTCGCCGCCAAAGAACAGGCAGAACAGCAAGCCGCCGCCAAAGCCGCAGCAGAAACCAAAGCACAGGCAGAGAAAACCCTCCCCGGCAAAACCAAGTGGGCCACACCCACCAAAAAATCCAAACCACTTAGCGATTCCGAAACCAGGCAGACCCTCATCTCCGTGGCAGGAAAAACCGTCTCCACAGACGGCATTCGCCCTGTCATCAGCCTCGTCACTATCCAGCGCAAGAAAGGCACAGAATACACTGTCGCCACAGACGGGCGCCGCCTTACCGTCCTTTCTCGCTCCACCACCGCACCCGACACAGAGACAGCCACAGAAGAATTCTACGACACAAAAGGCGTTCAATACAAACGTGGAGACCAGCCATACCCCAACTGGCGGCAGATTATCCCCCTTGTCAGCAAACATCGTGCATCAACAACCATCGACCTCTCCCACTACAGCTTCCTCGCCAAAGGCAGCGTGAAAGGCGGCTACACCAAGCGAATAGACTCACCATTCTTCAAAGACGGACAGCGCATCTTCTTCAACATCGGCAGCCATCGCGCCGCCATCAACCCCGTATTCATGCGCGACATCTACAAACAGATGCAGCAACTCGGCAAAAAACTCGGCTTCCCCCCCACCCTCAAAGCCTATTACTTTGATAAAAAATCCCCGCTCCTCTTCACCGCAGAGCACAACGGCAACACCTACCAGAGCGTCGTCATGACCCAGAGCGACCATGTTCTGGACGAAAACGGAAACAAAATGCGCAAAGGCGCCCACTACGTCTACAAAACCCCGGACATCACCCCCGGCGACATCATCCTCGGCGAGCAGCCCACCATCTATGGAGAAGAAACCACACAGGACACAGGCTCATTCTCCCTCAGAGCTAAACCCACCTACACAGTCGTCAACGACAACGTAGGCTTACAGGAACATCTGGACGATATAGTTACCCCTGTAGAAATTAACTTCACACCTACACGAAAGAAAGGAGGTGAATGGGTCAAGGAAGCACTCGACTACTACCTGCAAGAACTTGCCGGGCAATCACTTCCCATCGGCAATACAGGCTACACGTTGCACGTTAAAGCAACCAAGAACCGCGCAAAACTGGCTACCTATAATGCAAGTTCTCAACCCCGCTCGGAGGCATTTAAGAAGATTAAAGAAGTTATAGCTAAAGCTTATCGCATTGGTTCAGAAACATCAGAGTCCAGAGAGAAACAAAGTACAGAACGCGCTGACCGAGTAAAAAGAACCGCCACATTTGAGAGATTTGGTTATCCAGCTATTATCAATGGCGAAACCTGTCTTATCTGGTTTACTGGTCAAACTAAGCAAGCTGATGCTAAAGATGTTCTGCTTGCTGAGACTGGAGTAACGGCTAGAAATACCACGGGAGCAACGTCCCCCCTCGCTGCATCAAGTACAGATGGTGGAGATATTGCCCCCGCTACAGAAACTCTAGGCGATGCTCTCTCAAATGTCAAGGGCAAAATTAAAGGCATGCCCGAAATTATCAAGAACCCATCGCAGCAGGAGACTTCAGTCTCCTCACCCCAAGCCGCCCCCCTTGCCACGCCGGAGCAAAGCGGAGGCGGGACATTCTCCCTGCGCCGCCGCCCCGACCGCAACACCGCCGCCCTCCTGAACGAACAAGAGACCACCCTCCTGCGCGTAGCAAACTACATCAAGCGCGAAGCACAGCGCACCGCCCGCGTACTGGGCGCAGACACAGAGAAACTCCGCGCAGGCGTCCACTACGCACAGGCAACCGCCATCATCACCGCGCTGGACAAATACATCTTCTCCCGCGACCTCATCACCCGCAACAGCGCAGAATACCGCCGCCTCCGCGCCCTGCGCAACTACGCAGAACAATACATCACCATCGCAGGAAAAGGCAAACTCCCCACCCGCCGCGCCACCAAAGACGGCCACATCACCATCAAAGCCGCCATCCGCGAACTCCTCGAAACACAACTCCCCGCATCGTGTAACGCGCGTTCTTCGACCAAATGCCGTTTCACCACAGGGTGCAAGTCCTGTTCATCTTTCATCAAAAACTCGCTATCGCTCGCGGTGAAGAACGCCCTGACGGGCGTGGTGAAGAATCGGCTCATGCCGATGGTGAAGAAAAGTGCCCCATGGGCACTTGGGTGAAGAACTCAGCGCGCGGCGCTGAGTGGAGAAAAAAGTGAGCACCAATGGTGCAGCACCTGCATTACGCCCGGTTCTGTGGAGATGTATCCACCATTCGCTCGAATCCACGCCTGCACCTCCGGGTGGGCATCTGCCGGGGCTGCACAAAATGCACCGGGGAAACGCGAAAAGGCGTCTATATCGTTGTGTCCGTCGCCCATGATGAGGAGGCAATCGTTCGAGATTTGCCATTCTTCTGCCACGTGCGCGAGGGCAGAACCTTTGTGAAAGCGAGAGTCTGCCAGCCGCATGTAGCGCCCAGCCCGTTGCATGGAGACATCCGGGTGCTGCGTCATGAGCGGTTGCAGCAACGCGGCAAGGTCATCCATCGTGGCTCCGTCTGCGGCTTCCACGGAGAGGGGATCGGTCGGTGCAATAATCCACTCCAGATGCGGTGCGATACGGCGAATCTTGTCCAGCTCCGCATGCAGAAGAGGCTGCATTTTTTGTTGCAGGTGAGCAGCAGCTCTGTTGGCGGCTTCGTTATGCGAGACGTGCGGCTGTAGCTCGCCCTCCGCATCCGCAAGGTAGACAAAGCGCTCACAGGTGCAGATAAAATCCGGCAAAAAGGGCGCTATCGATGCCAAATCGTCGAAAAGATAAGCCATGGTGCGTCCCGTGTTGATACCCCAGCGCACCCCTTGTGTGCGCCATTGCAGCATCAGCTCAAAAAAAGCCGGAGGAATGGGAGGTGCGGCATCACCCTGCCAGAGTGTGCCGTCAAAATCAAGTGAGATGAGCCAACGGCAAGTCACATGCTGAGGCAAGGCATGCCCCACCGGAAGGAAGCTGTCCATGTTGCTTTACTTTTTGACGGGTGCTTTATCCGGCTTGGCCTTGAGTCCCGTGGTGATGGACTTGCTGAGGGGTACTTTTACGCCCTTGGTGAGCTGCGCACGCACGGCGGTCTTCATGTCCACCTTGAAGGTACTGGGCATAGAGCCCTCCGGGATTTTATCACCTTTTTTCCTCATGTGGATTTCCACGCGACGGTTGAGGTTCTGCTGTTCCTTGGGAAGCCTGGTATCTGCCAGGGGGGCGCTGCAGCCGCAGGAGCGGATGTAGACGTTTGTCACCGGCACGTTGTTACCGGAGAGCCATTCGCGCACAGCAGCCGCGCGCTGCATGCCCAGCAGGGCGTTGTAATCATCGCCGCCCACGCTATCCGTGTGACCTTCAATCAGGAATACCGTTTCCGGGTTCTTCTGGATGAGAGCCGCCAGCTGCAGCATGGTGATGCGCGCCGAATTCTTGAGCTGGCTCTCGTTGAATCCGAACAGCACGTCTGCACCCAGTCGAGCAACGCCGGACTTGGCGCTCAGATTGCCCTCTCCCAGCAAATCAGCCAAGCTACGGGTGTCGGCCGGCAGGTCTCCATGTCCCAGTTTGGCGGCAGACTCTCGCAGGTCTTTTTCCATGAGCGAGGAGGCCTCATCCACGGTTTCGGGCTGGGCTTCTACCGCAGCGACAACTTCGTTACTGTTCACAGGTGCGGGCTCGGGGATATCCAGCGCCTCACGAGGCACGGATTCCATTTGCAATGTACCCACATCCAGCTGAGCCGGCGGAATGTCGCTGATGGAGGGTGCGGATTCCTGCGTATAGACGGGCTCGGGCAAGGCAATCTCCGTTTTACCGGGGGCCATGACCAGTTCCTCCATCTCGGCGTCCAGGATGTCAATTTCCTGGGGTTCATGGGCAATTTCCTCCATTTCCTCGGGGGGAGGCGGCGGTTCTTCCGTCTTGGCCTCTTCCAGTTCTTCCTCCGGCTGTTGCTTTACAACAACGCGAATTTCCTCATCCTGCACTTTCTGCGGGATTTCAAAAAGTTGGCGGAAGTTGAATTCGATGACGGAGGGAGCCCACAGGAACACGACGATATGCAATACAGCCGCAGCACAGGCCGCTCCCAGAGCGATGGGCAACATGTCGCGCTGCTTGGTCAGCTCGTAGCCTTCGCGGCGACGATTACCAACTCTGCGGGTTCTGGATGAAGATGATGACATGAGCGAAAATAACTTATAGGTGTAAATCCGATGAGGGGACGGGGCGAGCGGGATCCGCAATGCGAGGGGACAGGATGGCTTCTGCCACAGGTCCGTCAAGCCAGTGCACGAGTGATGTCATGGCGGTATCCTCGTCAAAAAGACGTTTTACATCCGGCAGGACATCCCGTTGCCGTGAAGAAAGAGCAGGCAAAGAAGCCTCATTCAGAATAGCCCACACTTCACGTCTGTCGCTGCGTAAGCGGTGGTAGATGGTAAGAGTGTCTGCCAGGGTACACACGGGGTTATCCAGAGTCAGATGGATGACCAGCACGGGCACGTTTCTGTCGATGAATGAAGCCTGCTCCACGGGGGCTACATCGAAACACTCCATGCCCGCGGTGCGCTCCATGCGCAGATCCATCAGTTCCAGAATAACCGGGGTAAACAGGGAGTCCGGCAACATCCGCCTGACTGACTGTCGGAGTGATGCATAGGCATCAATCACAGCAAGCCCCTGTATGCGCTTATCCTGTGCGGCAGCCTGTAACATCAGACCGGCTCCGTATCCCTGCCCGACGGCAACAATGACCGGATGACTGCGCTCACACCGCTTCGCCAATGCATCAATCAACAGGGGGACATCCTGACTTTCCCTGAGTCCATGAGTGCAGTATGCCCGTCGGTTTTCCTGTCCTCGTGGGTCCCAGAGCACACAGCGAAGTCCGGCTGCGGTGAAAGTTTCTGCCAACGGAAGAGCCGAGCGAATACCGTGATCCCAGTCCACGCAGACGAGAACATAGTCAATCACCTCCAGCTTTTCCACAGGATTGGCAGACAAATCGCTCATGACGGTGAGCTGCCGGGAGGACTCCTCCCCTTCCTTGGTCACCAGAACGGCCTGCATGTCTCCGCCATCCCAGCCCCTGAAGGTGAAAGGCTCCAGGTGAAGGCCAAGCACTTTCTTGGGGAGATTGGAATATCCTGTGTAGGCCTGATTCATGGGCACCAGAATGGGCTGCACCTGCCCATCGATATAAAACCACGCACGCACCGCCCCCGCTCCTGCAAGCAGCAGAAGCAGCAGGACCAACAGATGTCTGAAACGGTGCTTTCTCATCGTCGCTTCGCCATTATAACAGTCCCTATGTCTGCCTGCAATCTGAAATTAAGCCATAGCCTTGAATAAAAACACTTCGGGCAGCACGGAATGCCGCTCGAAGTGAATGAAAAATACAGGATGTTGAATACTTATTCGCCCAGCTGACTGGCCAGCATCTGCGCCACCCCGTGGAATGCCGCCGCCACACGACTCTGCCCGGGATCCTGCAACGCCACGGGAGCGCCGTGGTCACCACCCTCTCGGGTGCTGATATCCAGCGGAATCTTGCCCAGGAGAGGCACATTGAGCTTCATGGCCTCGCGGTCTCCGCCGCCCTCGCCGAATATATGATACACCAGACCGTCACTCGGACAGATGAAGTAGCTCATATTTTCGATGATACCCAGAATCGGGGTCTCTACGCGCTGGAAGAGACCCACGGCCTTGCGGGCATCAATGAGTGCAACCTCCTGCGGAGTGGTCACAATGACAGCACCGGCCAAATCAACCGTCTGCACGATGGTGAGCTGGATATCACCGGTACCGGGAGGCATGTCCAGAATGAGGAAATCCAGGCCGCCCCAGTCCACATCTCTCAGGAATTGCTGGACGTAGCGGGTAGCCAGAGGTCCGCGCACCGCCACGGGGGAAGCTTCATCCACCATCAACCCCATGGAAAGGAGCTTGATGCCGTGAGCCTCCACGGGAAGGAACTGCTCTTTCTCCGAGCAACCGGGGCGTTCCTTGGTGCCGAACATCAGCGCCATAGAGGGTCCGTAGATATCCAAATCAAGCAAACCGGTGCGATATCCCAGTCGGGAGAGAGCGACCGCCAGGTTGGCAGAAACGGTGGATTTGCCGACTCCGCCCTTGCCGGAAGCAACGGCAATCACATGCTTCACTCCGGGAACAGAAGACTTCCAGTCGGCAGGGTCGTCATTCGGGGTCCTAGCTTTGACCTTGGCGGGGGCATGGTGCTCGATATTGACGTCAAGCTTCTTTACGCCGGGAAGCTCCTTCACAACCCCCATCACATTTTCACAGATATAGCGTGGGACATCGGAGTTCTTGCTTTCCACAACAAGACCGATGGTGACAGCACCTTCAGGGCTTACCTCGATGTTGCGCACCAGACCGAATGATACGATATCGCGCGAGAATCCCGGATATTTCACCGTGGTGAGAGCTGCGCGAATCAGCTCAGGTGTCAGATTGATTTCACTCATGATGATAGATTGACAGATTGAAAGTTAAGACTTTTTGAAGCGCTTCCAGGGCATGATGATGGTCTCGACCACCCAGACAAAAGCCGAACAGCAGGCACGGAAAGCGGTCACCAACGGGTGAATGCGGCTGCGGAAACCGGTGAAGTGTTCGTAGAACAGGCTGGCGGCCACAATGCAGCAGATGGTGCTGAACTTGAGCACGATACCCATGTGCCAGTGGATACCGCAGGCGGCGAGAGCCATCTCCGTGGTAAGCGCAACGCCCACAAAACCCACCAACAGGAAAGCCGTATAACCGAGAATGGGATGTTTTTCAATGATGCCGATACACCAGCCGGCCACGATTCGCAGCGCAGCAATACCGATAAACACACCCAGGCAGACCACCCAGAGGTGCATTTCCTCCGGGATTTCCTTCACGCCGTTGACCATGCCGACGGCAGCTACCACGTTGTCAAGAGAGAGGGATAAATCCATCAGCTCAATGCTCAGGATAGTCATCAGGAATGTCTTGCCGGCGGTTTTGGCCACCTTGCTCCCGGAAGATTCGGCAGCTTTGGGATGCAGCTGTACATGTTCGCAGGCCAGATAAATGAGGTACAGCGCACCGAACCATTTGACCCAGGCATTGTGCATGAGCCACGCTACCAGAGCCAGCACGATGCCGCGGAAAACGTACGCCCCGACAAGCCCCCAGCGAAGTGCCGCTTTCTGCTGATGCTTAGGCAGGTGAGATGCCATGGCTGCGATACCCAGAGCATTATCCACGGAAAGAAGGCCCTCTATGAGAATCAGGTTGAAGATGACCATACCGCAGGCCGTCAGAAAGGCCGGCATATTTTCAATACTCTCCCAGGCTGTAACAATATCAGCAAGCATGCGGGTGTTCTACCACAGCCCCACCACGGATGCAAGTGCAGGATTTGTCATTCTGTCGCCACATGCTTGACAAGCCTCCGTTTGTTGCGTTAGAATGCAACAGAGATTTCCAGCATGAAAACGATATTAGTCACCGGAGGAACAGGATTTATCGGCGCCAATCTGTGCCGCCGACTCATAGCAGACGGTCACAGAGTCATCTGTCTGGACAACAATTATACCGGCTCGTTGGAAAATGTGCAGGAACTGCAGGCATGTCCCCGGTTCTCTTTCGTGAAGCATGATGTCATTGAGCCGTATGACTGCCCGGAGAAACTGGATTATATCTATAATCTGGCCTGTCCTGCGTCGCCTCCCTTTTACCAGGGGAATCGTTCCATCTTTACCACCAAGACCTGCGTGTTCGGTATCATCAACATGCTGGAACTGGCCAAGAGAGACGGTGCGCGTATCCTCCAGACCTCAACCTCAGAAGTATACGGTGAGCCGTTGGTTCATCCACAGCCGGAAACGTATCGCGGAAACGTCAATCCCCATGGCATCCGCGCCTGCTATGATGAGGGGAAACGCTGTGCAGAGAGTCTCATGTTTGATTACCATCGCCATGAGGGCGTGGATATCCGAGTGATTCGTATCTTCAACACCTACGGCCCGTACATGAACCCGGATGACGGGCGCGTGGTATCCAATTTCATCTGCCAGGCACTGCGCGGGCAGGATATCACCATCTACGGCGAGGGGCAACAGACCCGCTCGTTCCAATACATTGATGACCTCATCGAGGGGATGGTGCGCATGATGGAAAATGAACAGGGTTTCACCGGTCCCGTCAATATCGGCAATCCTGGAGAGTTCACCATCCTGCAGCTGGCCGAGCAGGTGCTGAGCAAGATTCCGACCACATCCAAACTCGTCTATCGTCCCCTGCCCGGCGATGACCCGACCCAGCGCCGTCCGGATATCACCCTGGCCGACAAGGAGCTGGGATGGGCTCCCACTATTAACCTGGACAAGGGGCTCGACCTTACGATTGCCTATTTCCGCCGAAAGCTCGGATTGTAACCGTCCTTCCGATTATGCAACAACTCACAGAATCCATAGGCAAATACCTGTTGGCCGTCATCTCTCCGCTTATCCGGCACCCGGAAAAGGCAGAGTTGCGAGTGGCTGCATCTCCCGAGGGGGACGTCGTGCGTTTCCGTCTGGTGCTGGAGCAGCCGGATGTGGCACGAGTCATCGGCCGCAACGGCATGACCGCATCGGCTATCCGGGCTCTTGCCAAGGCTGCCGGTGAAAAACGTGGCGTCAAGGTGATAGTTCACATCATTTCCCACGAGGAAGTGGAGGTCTGAATCCTTCCGGCCCGGTCATGCAGGGGCTTTTTGCAGATGAACCATTGTCCGACCGCGCAGCACGGGTGCTGGTGGATGGGCTCAATGACATGGTGCTGGATTACGCCATCCCGCCCGGAATGGACGGAGTGATGCGCGGCAGTCGCGTGGAAGTTCCCCTGCGAGGACGTGGTGCAACGGGTACGGTACTGTGTCTTGTGCCGCCGGATGACCGGTGGAGAGGAGCTCTGCGGCCGCTGCGCAGGCTGGTGAACGATGAGCCGGTCGTTTCGTCAACTCTGATGGATTTGGCCGAGTGGGCGGCACGATATTACGCAGTCCCGGTGGAGCAGATGATTCGCTGCATTGTGCCTGAGCCGGTGCGCCAGGAACGCCACGAGGAGAAAACCCGCAAAGTTGCCGTGCTGACCGATTGGCCGGATGATGAGAAGCTCAATAAAATCAATGCTCGTGCTCCCCGTCAGGCACACATTCTGCGGTATCTTCATCAAAGTTCAGCCAAACGCGCACCGTTGGCAGAATTGGGAGGGGCTGCCACCCTGAATCCCTGCCGGACCCTGGAAAAACTGGGCTATATCAGAATAGAGGAAGAAACCGTGCACCGCGACCCGGCCGGAGAGGAAACCTTTGCACAAAGTACGCCTCTGGAATTGAACGAGGAACAGGCCGCTGTGCTGAAGCGGGTCATTGCTGCAACGGATGGGGGCGATTCCAGACCCATGCTCCTGCAGGGGGTCACCGGCTCCGGCAAGACAGAGGTGTATCTTCAGGCGGCACAACATGCCATGGGACAAGGCAAGGGGGTCCTCATTCTCGTGCCTGAGATTTCGCTGACGCCGCAGACGATGGCGCGTTTCAAGAGCCGTTTTGCCGACAGTCCGGGGGCTGTGGCCATTCTGCACAGCGCCATGAGTGATGGGGAGCGATTTGATGAATGGCATGCCATCCGTCGTGGGCAGGCACGCATTGCCATAGGCCCGCGCTCAGCGCTGTTTGCCCCGGTGAAGAATCTGGGACTCATCATTGTGGATGAAGAGCATGACGGCTCCTACAAACAGGAAAACAGCCCGCGCTATCATGGCCGGGACCTTGCGGTTCTGCGGGCAAAAATGGAAGGCGCCGCCATCCTGCTGGGCTCTGCCACGCCTTCCCTGGAATCGCTTCAGAACGCACGCAGCGGTAAATACGCACTCTTGCGGATGGACAGGCGCGCCGATGGACAGCACCTGCCGCTCACTCGCGTGCTGGACATGCGGACGGAAGCCAAGGATAAGCGGAACCTGGGCATACTTTCCGAGCGACTCCGCATGGCGATAGAGGACAGACTGCGCAAACAACAGCAGGTCATCCTTCTGCTCAATCGCCGAGGGTTTGCTCGTGCCCTGCAATGCCCGGACTGCGGTCATGTGGCACAGTGTGAGCATTGTGCTCTGCCCATGACCTACCACGCCACAGAAAATCGTCTGGTCTGCCACCTCTGCGGATTCCGTGCGATTGTGCCGCGCCGGTGCCCGGAATGCAGTTCGGAAAACATCCTGCTGGAAGGCTACGGCACACAGAAGGTGGAAGCTGTACTGCGCCGCTGTTTCCCGCAGGCGCGTCTGCAACGAGTGGATGCCGATGTCACCACCCGCAAGAATGCCCTGCGCGATATTCTGTCAGATTTCCGGGCGGGGAAAACGGATATCCTGCTGGGGACTCAGATGATTGCCAAAGGTCTGGACTTTCCCCGGGTCACGCTGGTGGGCGTGCTGAATGCGGATTTGGGGCTGAACATCCCCGACCCCCGCGCCGCAGAGCGCACGTTCCAGCTGCTCACCCAGGTGGCCGGTCGTGCAGGTCGCGGGGAGCTGGATGGCGAGGTGATTATCCAGACCTATTCCCCGCAATCCTGTGCCATTCAATTTGCCAGGCGACACGATACGGACGGATTTGCCGAAAATGAGCTGGGATTGCGGCAGCAATTTGACTTCCCTCCATTCTGTCACATGGCGGTGCTGACCATTCGTTCACCGCAGGAGGATATGGCCCGCTTTTCTCTGGAAACGCTGCATAAGCGCCTGCTGACCAGACTTCCGCAACATGTTCAGATAAGTGACCCCCTGCCCGCACCCATCCCGCGCGCCCATGGACAATTCCGTTATCAGTGCACCCTCCGGGCACCGGGCGCCAGAATCATTGCGGATGTAGTCTCCGCAGAAATAGCAGATATGCAATTCGGAGAGGATATCATCGCCACGCTGGATATAGATGCCTACAGCTTCATGTGAGGCTTTTTTCTTGACAGGAAGAGTGGTTGCCGCTAGTCTGTAGCGATGATGAAACATCTTCTGTTAAATACGGCTCTGATGGGCTTGCTCATCGGCCCTTCGATAAGTTTTGCACAGGATTCCTCCTCCGCCCCCTCAGCAGAAGCCCCTGCCCTCAGCCCCGTTGCGGCAGCTCTCTCTCAATTTCCGTTACTTCGCGGTACTCTCAATAAAGAGGCAGATTATTATATCTACCTGTATTCTGCCGGCTGGTGCGGACCCTGCCGCCGCATCATGCCGCAGATTGTGCAGTATTACAACGATACCCTCAGCAAGAACAAGCGCATCGAAATGGTGCTGATAGATGTCGATTTCTCTGAGAAAGAGGCAAGGGATTATATTTCCCACTACAATGCCGACTTTCCTGCCATTCTGGGAGGCTCGCCGGAGATAGATAAACTGCCCGGCGCCTATGCGGTTCGAGCCATTCCGCACTGCATTGCCGTGGATAAAAACGGCAACAGAGTATTCGGCGGTCACGCAGCCACCCTCTTCCGGAATATAGAGCTTCTCAAGTAAGGGCTTTTTTTTCGTTGACAAGCGAGTATCAAATCTGTACGATGCAACCGCAACCCATAATAGAATGATGACGAAGAACATATTTTCTGTCCTTTGCCTGCTGGGCTTCATGATGGCTCCCGCCACCTATGCTCAGGATGTTGATGCTGATACGACCGAAGAGGTCAGCACCGATAAGAAGAATAAAAAGAACAATGTGCTCAGCAAGGTAAAGAAGCTCAAACCCAAGTTTGCCAAGCTTCCCAAGTCTGCCGATTATCTGATGATCTGCAAGCTGTCCGCCGAGGATTCCGGCGCAGCAGAAATGCTGGAGACGCTTGCGGACGAAACCGCCAAGCTGAAGAGCAAGAAGGTGGCTCTCATGATTCTTTGCGAGGATGAATCTTCCAAGAAAGCCGCCAGGATGATGAAAGCGGCCAAACTGAAAGTGCCTGCGGTATTCACATCTTCTCTGCCGGACAAGGTTGAAGATGCTTCCGAATACCTGCCGGATACCTCCGATACCGTCACCTGTGTGGATATGGACGGTGAGGTCGTATTCTCCGGCGATGCCACTCTGGCCGGTTCCTGGCAGGAGGCTTTTGAGGAAAAAGAAGCTCAGAAAAACTGGGCAAACCTCAAGGTTGACGAGAAGAAATTCCCTGTTGCGGCTGCGCTGAAGGCCATCGAAACGCCAACGTTCGGCACATTCGACACCAAGGCCGACTACTTCATCTACCTCTTCTCCGCCAGCTGGTGCGGCCCCTGCAAGGCCATCATGCCTGACATCGCCGGAAAACATTATCCCGACATGCGAAAGAGCAAAAAGCCCAGCGTGGAGATTATTCTGATTGGCAAGGATCAGACCCCGGAGGGTGTGGGTGAATACCGCGATCACTACAAGGCCAAGTTCTTCGCCGTTCACGGCAAGGATCCGGCGGTGAAGCAGCTTCCCGGTTACACCGAACCCAACGGTATTCCCCACTGCATCTTCGTTGACAAGAAGGGCAAGGTTATTCACGCCGGACACGGTGGTGCGATTGCCAACTGGAAGAGCATCATTGACAACGCCAAGTAAACACTCATGAGAAGCGTTACTCTTTTTTCGTTGCTCAGTCTCGGCATCTGCCTGCTGGCCTCGCCCCTGTCCATGGCTCAGGACGAGGTGTCGGCTGACGCCCCGGCTCCCAAGGCTGAAAAGAAAAAGAAGCAGCCTGACAGCCCGGTCGTCAAGGCAGTCAAGAAGATGAAAAAAGTCAAAGGGCGTCTCAACGCCAAGGCTGATTACTACATCTACCTCTTCTCTGCCAGCTGGTGCGGCCCTTGCTGCAAGGAAATGCCCGAGATTGTGGAGCAGCACAAGAAAATGAAAAAGGACGGTCGCGTGGATATCATTCTCATGGGCAAGGATGACACGCCTGCGGATGTCAAGAGCTTCATCAAACAGTTCAACATGAAGTTTTATGCCGTGATGGCCAGTGACAAGGATGCCACAAAGGTTCCGGGCTTCACCAATCCCTCCGGCATACCGTTCTGCATCGTGGTTGACCGCTATGGTCGCACCATCGCGCAGAGCCATCCCGCAGGAATCATCCCGAACTGGGAATCCTACACGATTGATAAGGGCGTCCCGGAACCTCCGGCCGAGGATAAGGAGTGAAGAATTCCCCCATCTCACAACAGAAAGGCAGCTTCCCGGCTGCCTTTCTTTCGTCTTGCTGAAACCGCGAAAATATGGTAGGGTGTGGGCATGGAACTCACGCTTGACTCTCCTCTGGACATGCACCTGCATCTGCGGGACGGAGACATGTTGAAACTGACCGCCCCGCTTTCTGCAGATTTTGCGGGCGCAGTCATCATGCCGAATCTTGTGCCGCCTGTGACAACGCCGGATATGATGCTGGCGTATGCAGAGCGTGTTCGAGAAGCGCTGGACGGCGCGGCGTTCACGCCATACATGACGCTGTTCTTCACGGCGTTGGGAGAAAAAGAGCTGACCGCGGCGGCCTCTGCGCCGGGCTTTTTCGGGTTCAAACTCTATCCGGCCGGCATCACCACCAACAGCGAGGGCGGCGTCTCTAATCTGACAGAGGCGGAACATACGCTGCGACTCATGGAAGAAACGGGCATCCCACTGCTGGTGCATGGCGAGAGTCACGGATTTGTGATGGACAGAGAACAGGAGTTCCTCTCTGTCTATCGACATCTGGCCTCCACCTACCCGAAGCTGCGCATCTGCATGGAGCACATCACCACCGCAGCAGCCGTAGAGCTGCTGGATGAGTTCCCCAACCTCTGTGCCACCGTGACCCTGCAACATTTGCTCATCACGCTGGATGAGGTTGCAGGAGGCATGTTACAACCGCACCTCTTCTGCAAACCCATTGCCAAGCGACCGGCTGACCGGGAAGCTCTGTTGCAGGCGGCACTCAGCGGGCATCCGCGTCTCATGTTCGGCAGCGATTCCGCACCGCATCCCCGCTGCAAAAAAGAAGCCTGCGGGTGCGCGGCCGGCGTATTCACCGCGCCCGTTGCCCTGCCGAAACTGGCAGAGCTCTTCACAACCCACGGAGCAGCGGATAAATTGCAGGATTTCGTCTCCGGCAATGCTTGCCGGCTCTACGGCCTGACCCCCACTCCGAAAAAGGTGACCCTCAGCGATTCGCCCATGCAGGTGCCGAGCCGCTACTGCAGCTTTGGGCAGGAAGTGGTGCCCATGTACGCCGGGCAGACTCTGCCCTGGAGCATCAAGGCATGAACCTATGCAGGACGCCCCCATTCCCTCTGCTGATGACCTGCGTGCGCTGCTGGCAGAAATAGCCGCAGCGCACATGCCCTACGGCAAATACGGCCCGGACACCTACCCTCCGGATGGATGCCCGCTCATGGATCTGCCCACGGAATACCTGGACTGGTTCTGGCAGCGGGGATGGCCCAAAGGCAAGCTGGGGCAACTTATGGAACAAACTCTGCTCATCAAGAACAGCGGGTTGGATAAACTCTTCGACCCATTCCGTGCCGCTAACGGCGGCAGACGCAAATACCCCCGAAAATCATGATTCATTACCTCCGTTCCATCTTTCTGGCCGCTCGTCCCAAAACTCTGCCAGCCGGTATCGTTGCCGTCTGGGCCGGCTGCGTGATTGTTCACAAATTCCAGGTACACATGCCGGAGACCGGCATCCGGCTGAATGGGATGCTGGCCATCTTCACTGTGCTGAGCTGCATGTGCATCCAGATAGCCTGCAACTTTTTCAACGATTCCATTGACGCCACCAGACATGCCGACACCCAAAAACGCCAGGGTCCCCGCCGTATTACCGCCAGCGGAGACATGAGCCCGCTGGCCGTCAAGCTCTGGGGCTGTGCGTTCCTCTCTGCAGCAGCGTTGTTCGCCATTCCGCTGATAGAGGCTCAGGGATGGCCCATTCTGGCCATCGGCATTCCGTCCATGTTCTTTGCCTACGGCTACACGGGCGGCCCATGGCCGCTGGCGTATCATGGGCTGGGTGAGCTGTTCGTGCTGTTATTTTTCGGACTGGTCGCAGTGGCCGGCACGGTCTTTGTGCAGGTGGGATGGCAACCGGGCTTTGAACATATCTACGCCACCGCATTCATCATCGGTATTCAGTGCGGGCTTCTTTCCTGCGTGCTCATCGAGGTGAACAACATCCGCGACCGCAAGGAGGACGCCGGTACCGGCAAGCGAACCCTGGCGGTACGCCTGGGAGACGGCAAGGCACGAGGCCTGGCCATGGCTTTCATCGTGGCGCCCTACGTCACCCTGAAACAAACGGCATTCTTTCTGCCGGGCTTCAACTGGAACTTCTGCTGGGTGGCCGCCATCCTGCTGGGCGGCTATGTCCTGCTGAAAATCCGCACCATGCCGGCCAACAAAAAGATGAATATCCTGCTGGGACTTTCCTCATTGCACATGATTCTCTTCCTGCTGGCGCTGACGCTGTAATCCATGCTGCCGATAGACCAGATACGCTGCGAGGTGCTGGAAGCCGTGCGGAAGCCGGGCTTCTGCGTGCTGCTCAGCGCGCCCACGGGCTCCGGCAAATCCACGCGTGTTCCGGGCATGCTGCTGGAGGCCGGCTGCGGTGAGCGCGGCATCATCATCGTGGTGCAGCCCCGCCGCCTGGCCGCCCGACTGCTGGCCGGCTATGTGGCGCGCCAATTTCCCTGCAAACCCGGTCAGGAGGTGGGTTACACGGTGCGCTTTGATTCCCGGAAGAGTGAGTCCACCCGCATTCTCTTTGTAACGGATGGTATTCTGGAACGAAGATTGATGGATGACCCGGAGCTGCGCGGGGTATCTGCCGTCATTTTCGATGAGGTGCATGAGCGCCGACTGTCCGGGGATTTATGTCTGGCCAGGGTGCTGCAACTGCAACGCAGCGCTCGCCCGGACATCGGCGTGTTTGTGATGTCGGCCACGCTGGAACTGGATAAATTGCAGGATTATCTGCCGCAGGCAACCGTACTGCGCGCAGAGGGGAGGCTTTATCCTGTAGATGTAAGTTACCGCCCGCCCGTCGCCGTACGCAACAGATTCGGTTACGTGGTGCCGCCACCCGTCTGGGAGCAATGTGCCGATGCCGTGTGCAGTCTGGCGGAACAGGCGGACTGCGGAGATATTCTGGTATTCCTGCCCGGGGCATACGAGATTCGCCGCACGGTGGAACTGCTGGAGCAACGCCCTGTCCTCCGTGGGCGGGATGTATACCCCCTGCACGGGCAAATGACGCCGGAAGCGCAGGCACGCGCGGTGGAATGCGGTGAGCGCCCCCGAATCATCGTTTCCACCAACATTGCAGAAACATCACTCACCATCGAAGGCGTGCGCTCCGTGGTAGACAGCGGTACAGCCAGAGAAGCCAGATGGGATCCGCAGCGCGGCATGTCTACCCTGCATGTGGAGCCCATATCACAGGCGCAGGCAGAACAGCGTGCCGGACGAGCGGGGCGTCTGGGGCCGGGGCGCTGCATTCGCCTGTGGAGTGAGGCAGAGCATCGGCGGCGAGCCCCCTTCCCCTCGCCGGAGGTTCACCGCGCCGATATCTCTGCGGCATTTCTCAACCTGTTGGCCTGGGGCTGCCGCACGCTGAGCGACATCCGGGCTTTCCCCTGGCCGGATTCCCCCGCAGAAGCAGAAATGCAGAGAGCGTGGCAACTTCTTGAGGAGCTGAATGCCGTTGATTCGTCAGGCCTTACCGCTATCGGGCGCAGAATGCTGGTCTATCCTCTGCCGCCGGTGACGGCTCGCATGCTTGTGGCGGGTGCTGATGGAGGATGCGAAGCGGAAATGGCCGCCATTGCAGCACTCCTGCAAAGTGAACCGGTGGCACTGGCCTCCGGCTTGAGCGACACGCTGCGGCATGACGATGATTTTACGGATTTTCAGGCAGAGTGGCGTGCCGTACAGGCTGCGGAACAGCTGCGCTACGCCCCGGATGCCTGCAACAGGCTCGGCATTCAGGGGCGCGCCGCCCGAGAGGTCAGAGCTGCTTATCGGCAACTGCTCAGACACCCACAGGAACCGGATTTTGCCGGGAATCGTCAGGGCGTTGTCCGTGGGCTGCTCGGTTCATTCCCTCAGCAGGTGGCAGCCCGCAACCGCACCGCCACGGAAACTGCCCGGCTCACAGCCCGCAGGGGCGGCAAAGTGGCGGCAGACTCCGTGGCACGGAGAGCCGATATTTTTCTGGCGGCCGAAATTGCAGAAATCGGTGGCAAAGGGGTGGAAACCCGTCTTTCCCGTTGTACTGTGCTGCAAGCATCAGATTTGCCCACCACGGAGGATGATGTGCCGCACTACGATTCCAACCGCCGCAGTGTGCTCAACATGCACCGGCTGCTGTACCGAGACCTCGTACTGGAGGAAAAGGAAACGGGAGATACCACCCCCGATGCCGCAGCCCCTCTGCTGGCAGACCAGGTGGTGCGCGGGAATCTGCGGCTGGAGGGATGGGATGGGCATGTACTGCAATGGATTCACCGTCTGACCTGCCTGCGCAACGCCATGCCGGAGCTGGAACTGCCCGATTTCGGCGAAGAAGACAGACTGGTGGCCATCACCATGCTCTGCGAGGGCGCAGTCTGCTACAAGGATATTCAGAATCGGCCCGTATTACCCATTCTGGGAGAATGGCTTTCCCCCTGGCAGAAAGAATGTCTCAACCGCTATGCCCCCAAAGCCATTAAATTACCCAACGGTCGAGAGGTGAAGCTCCTGTACCGAGAGGACGGCACCCCCACCTTTGCGCTGAAATGCCAGCTGCTCTTCGGTGTTCCGCAGACTCCGGTGATAGCGGAGGGTCGGGTGCGCTGTCTCATTGAGATTCTCGCGCCCAATCAGCGTCCCTACCAGATTACCTCAGACCTCGCCTCTTTCTGGCGCAACGGCTATCCGCAGATGAAAAAAGACCTGGCGGGCCGCTATCCTCGTCACAACTGGCCGGACGTCGCCCCGGATGCCCAGCAGGACTGAACACGTTTACGTTCCCTCGCATAATCAGCCATCAATTCATCCATTTTCTCACCATACAGGAAATAATGATAGTTGTACGCTTCGTCACTACGATTTATTTCCCATTCTCGGGGCGCATGCTGATGAAGGAACGAACGGCGGAGACACAACCAGGCAGACTCCGGATATTGCACTGTCTTTCTGCAAGGGAGCTGTTGAGGTTCTATGCCGAATCTCTCCTGTATCTCCTGCGGGGTGTACTCCATATAGTAGTTTTCCCAAATCTGGCTACCGGCGGAGATGCTTCCTTTTCCTACAGATTGCACGCGGTAGCGGCGAGTGAGTTGTGTTTCAATATCCGGAGAAAAGTCAAACTCATCTTCACAGGTGACTCGGAGGATAATATCGCAACTCCGAATATATTCCCGGATTTCATCTCTCGGCAGGACAGCACGCTTCTCTGCACCGGGCCAGTTATAAATGCTGACGGTTGATTCGCGCGAGTCACAGGCCGACAGCAGAGCGGCCGCAATGACGCCGAAGATGAGTTTTTCTCTATTTCCCATGGAGTTTACTTTTTCTGCTTTTCCATCAGCCGATTGAGTCGATTCTCCCATGCGGCGGCTTCTTTTTCGTGCTGTTCAGCGTCCGGCCCATTGCGGAGGATGTTGATAAGGCGGGCAATGGCGCGGGGATAATCCTGACCGGCAGCAAGACGCAGCATACTCATACCTTTCTCCGTGTCCTGCGGCACACCGTCCGCACCGGCAAGCAGAAGCTCGGCATACACCAGCTGAGCCAGAGGGTCACCGCCGCCGGAAGCTGCCTTGTACAACTGTACCGCTTTGGCTGCATCCTTCGGCGCACCGTTGGCACCGGTCATGTACAGATTGGCCAGAGCGGTGCAAGCCTGGGGCACACCGCCTTTCTGCCCGATGCGGGCTGCCTTTTCCAGCCATTGCATTCCTTCTTTCATGCTGTCTGCTTTCTGAGAAAGAAGACGCCCGAGACGGTACTGTGCATCAGCAATTCCGGCCTCTGCGGCAATGCGCCAGTGGTTCAGTGCGGATTCGATATCGTGCGCCGATTCATAATCCAGAATACCGAGGAACCAATGAGCTTCCTTGCTGCCCATCTCCACGGCCTTATTATACCATGAGCGGGCTGTTTCCACATTCTGTTGCACTCCTTTGCCGCCGTAGATGTAGAGTGCGCCCATATCCATGACGGCGGGCAGCCAGTTCTCCTCAGCCGCCTTGCGTGTCCATTGCAATGCCCCGGCAAAATCTGAGGCATCTCCCTCTACGTTCGGTTTCAGGAGAGCCTTGGCATACTCGTACATCTGCTGCGGAGTCTGCGGCGTTTTTTTATTACTCTCCCCCTCGCAGGCCGCAAGCAACAGCAACCCCGGAAACACCATCCCTATTCTGAAACCTCTCTTCATGCGCACATTATACGCTCCGCGTGCAATCATTGCAAGAAGATAGGCAACAGCAACGGCGGAATGGGCCAATTCTCCTCATCGATACACGCGCGGCAGGCGAGGGCCGAGGCCGGTGAGTATTTCCCATGGAATCGTATCGGCGAGAGCGGCTATCTCCGTTACAGGGATGTGCGGGCCGATGAGCTCCACCTCATCACCGGGGCGAACAGAGGGTGCATGAGTCACATCTGCCATAATCTGATCCATGGTCACCCGACCAAGCATGGGACAATAGTACCCGTTGATATACACACGAACGCCTTTGCCGGAGAGGTGACGATTCCAGCCGTCGGCATAGCCGATGCCGATGGTTGCCACGCGGGCAGGCCCTGCGGTGATGTGGGTTCGGCCATAGGAAACGCCGTGACCGCCGGGCAGTTCTCGCACCAGAGAAACGCGGGAGGAGAGTTTCAGCGTGGGGCGCAGCACTCCGTCATAGATGGAAGCCATGGGGGCCACGCCGTAAAGCAACAGGCCGGGCCGCGCCAGATTGGCACCGGGAATTTCGTAGCCCAACTCTCCTGCACTGGCCGCAATATGGCGGTAGCGGAGGTTGAAATGCGGACGCAGCGTCTCAATACAGCGGTGGAAAAGTTCTATCTCATTCTGCGTAAAAGGCACATCTTCATCAGCCGAGGGGAAATGAGACATGATACCATACACCTTGAGATTCGGCATGGCCTGCACCTGCGGAATCATCGCGGGCAGCTGTTCCGGTAGAAATCCTTCGCGACCCATGCCCGTATCCACGGCCACATGCACCGGGAAGTCCCGGTCATACATGGAAGCGAGCTGCTGGAAATGAGCCGCTTCCTCAACCGTGGATATCGTGCAGCACCAGTTGTTGAGCACAACTTCCTCCCTTTCTTCGGGACAGCAGGAGCCGAGAATGAATGGCTGCGTCCGTACCCCGGCGCGGCTGAGACGGCGAGCCTCTCCGACATTCGCCACCCCAAAGAAAGCGATGCCGTGGCTGTCCAGACGGCGTGCCACCGGTTCCAGCCCGTGACCATACGCCCCGGCCTTGATGACCGGCATCAGCTCCGTTTCCGGCAGCGCCTGGCGGGCAATGTCGAGGTTATGTGCGATGGCTTCCAGATCCACCTCCACCCAGGCGCGGGAGGGGCTCTCGTGGTTCGGCTGGTTCATGCCCACCACTTTAGCACCCCTGCCCGTTTTCTTCAAGCGCAAAGCAATGCGAGTCCTGCGGAAAGTTGTCACCGGCGGCATTTTTCTGCTGACTTGGCAAAGGATATGGTGTATACTCTCCGCACACGCCATGGCTTTCACACATCTGCACGTACATACGGAATACTCCCTGCTCGACGGTATGATTCACACAAAGGATCTCATCAAAAAGTGCGTTGAGCTGGGCATGAATTCCGTTGCCGTGACCGACCACGGCAACGTGTTTGCCGCGATTGAGTTCATGGTGAACGTCAAGAAACACAACAAGGGAATTCTTGCCTGGAACAAAGAACACCCGGATGACCCCAAACCCGTATTCAAACCGATTCTGGGCTGCGAGGTGTATGTGGCGCCCACGCCTCTGGACGTCAAGAAACAGATTCCCGGGCGCAATAAGTACTGCCACCTAGTGCTGCTCTGTGAGAACAACATCGGCTGGGAAAACCTCATCAAAATCGTCTCCCGCGGCCACCTGGACGGCTTCTATTACAAACCGCGCATTGACTACGACACCCTGCGAGAGTTCAGCAAAGGACTCATCTGCCTCACCGGCTGTGTCTCCGGCCCCATGCAGGAGTGGATTCTGAAAGACGAGCCGGAAAAGGCGGAGGAGGAGCTGCTGAAGCTGGTGGACATCTATGGCAAGAACAACCTCTTTGTCGAGCTTCAGGACCATGAGCTGGAGGATGAACGCCGCTGCACCCCCGAGCTGGTGCGCCTTGCCCGCAAGCATGATATCCCGCTGGTGGTGACCAACGATGCCCACTTCCTCAATGAATCCGACCACGATGCCCACGACATCTTCATCTGTGTGGGCACCGGCAACAAACGCATGGACGGCAAGCGCATGCGCTACCCTCGCAGCGTCTACTTCAAGAGCGAGGAAGAAATGCGCCAACTCTTCCCGGAATACCCGGATGCCTACGAAAATACCAACATTATTGCCGAGCGCTGCAACACCTCCATCAAACTGGACTCCACCTCCACCGAGCGTTACCCCGAATTCGCCCCGGAAGACGGCTCCACGCGTGAGGAATACCTGCGAAAAGTCTGCTACGAAGGCCTTGCCGAACGCTACGGCAAAGAACGTGCGGAAAACGACAAGGAGCTGCGCGCCCGTCTGGACTATGAGCTGAGCATCATCAACCAGCTGCGCTTCCCCAGCTACTTCCTGATTACGGCTGATTTCATCAACTGGGCCAAAGACCACGATATTCCCGTGGGCCCCGGTCGTGGGTCCGCTGCCGGTTCCCTGGTGGCGTACTGCATGAAGATTACCAACATCGACCCCTATGCCTTCAACCTGATTTTCGAGCGATTCCTCAACCCGGAACGCGTCAGCCCGCCGGATATCGATATCGACTTCTGTCAGAGTCGCCGCCCGGAAGTGATTGAATACGTGCGGCAGAAATACGGCGAGCGCGCCGTGACCCACATCATCACCTACGGTACCATGGGTGCCAAATCCGTCATCAAGGACGTGGCCCGCGTGCTCGACCTCAGCTACGCAGACAGCGATAAAATTGCCAAACTCATCGAAAGCGGCCCCGGTGTGACGCTGGAAAAAAGCTATGCCGCCAACGAGGACCTCCGCAATCTGGTGGAACAGGATGACACCTATAACGAGGTGTGGAAATACGCCCTCAAGCTGGAAGGAACCATCCGCAACGTGGGCATGCACGCTGCCGGCGTGGTGATTGGTGACCGCCCGCTGGATGAATACGTGGCGCTCACGCGTGACGATTTGAGCAACCCGCACGGTGAAGTGGTGGCACAATGCGATATGGGCGCCATTTACAACGCCGGTCTGCTCAAGATGGACTTCCTGGGGCTCAAGACTCTCACGGTAATGAAGGACGCGGAAACCTACGTGCGAGACCGCGTCCCGGACTTCCGCTATGATTCGGTGGATATCTGTGATGCAGAAACCTACGCACTCCTGAATCGTGGCGACACCATGGGCGTGTTCCAGCTGGAATCCGGCGGCATGGTGGATACCTGCCGGCGCTATGGCATTGACAACATTGAAGACATCATCGCGCTTCTCGCCCTGTACCGCCCCGGCGCCATGCAGTTCATGGACGACATGATTGCCGTGAAAAAGGGGCTCAAGCAAGCCGAGTACGAACATCCCCTGCTGGAGACCGTTTCCGGGCTCACCTACGGCGTGATGATTTACCAGGAGCAGGTGCAGGCCGCCGCCAAGTTGCTGGCAGGCTACACCCTCGGCGGCGCTGACCTGCTGCGCCGAGCCATGGGCCACAAGGATATGCAGGAAATGGCGGAGCAGCGCCGCCGGTTCGTGAAAGGCTGCTGGGAAGTCAACCAGATTGACGAAAATACGGCCAACGCCATTTTCGACAAGATTCAGAAATTCGCCGGCTACGGTTTCAACAAATCTCACTCAGCCTGCTACGGTCACATCTCCTACTGGACCGCCTACCTGAAAGCTCATTACCCGGTGGAATTCCTCTGCGGGCTCATGTCTAACGAATCCACCAACGAAAAAATCGGCGTATTCATCCAGGAAGCCAACCGCATGGGTATTGAGGTGCTGGGCCCCTGTGTGAACCATTCGGCGGTGAAATTCCGCCCGGAAACCATGCCGAACGGGCATCTGGCCGTGCGATTCGGACTGGCCTCCGTCAAGAGCATGAGCTCCGAAACAGTAAAGGTGATTGTGGAGGAACGCGAGAAAAACGGGTCCTACAAGAGCCTGGAGGATTTCTGCTACCGCATCCCGCCGCAGAATGTGCGCCGCAATCAGATAGAAGTGCTGGTGCAGTGCGGCGCTTTCGACTGGATGCACGTATGCCGTGCTCAAATCTTCGACAGCATCGAGCAATGTCTCAATGGAGCCGCCACGGTTCACAAGGATAATGAAGTGGGGCAGATGGCGCTCTTCGACATGACCTCTGCCGCCGTCGTGCCGGAACAGCAGGCCATTCTTCAGGAGTGGCCCAAGGATAAACGCCTGGATGAGGAAAAATTCCTGACGGGAGCCTACTTCACCGGCAACCCGCTGGACAGCATGCGCGGTATCATCGATACGCCCAAATTCCTGCCCATCGGCACCCTGCCTGACCTGACGGGCGAGGAAATACGCGGGTCGAAAGACATGGCAGGCATGCTGCGCGCCGTCGCCATCAAGGTCAGCAAGAACAGCGGCCAGAAGTTTGCCATCATTACCGTGGAAGACTTCACCGGCAGCACGGAAGCACTGCTGTGGGGCGATTCTTACAACAAAGCCGCTGAACAGGAGGGGCTTCTGGAGGTCGGCAGCTTTGTCCAGTTCCGCGCCCGCATCTCCGAAGATGAAAAAACAGGCGGCAAGAAAGTTTCCGCCAACAATCTGGAGCAGATAGGCGGCACAAACGGCGCACCGAAACGCCGGGGCGCCAAAGCTCCGCAGTTTTACGCTATCACCCTCAACACCGCACGCCATGATGCGGGAGACATTGCTCTCATCAAGGAAATCCTGCAAAAATATCCCGGCAAAGTACCGGTACACATCACTTTCCGTAATTCGCTGGGCAACCGGCTCACCATGGAACTGGGTGCTCGCTACAGCGTGGCCCCCTGTCCGAAACTGAACGAAGAACTCTCACTTTACAGCTGATGTTGGAAAAAATCAGAATTGCATTCATTATCGTCAGTCTCGGTATCTGTGCCGGGCTGGGGGCTCACTATCTGCTGGACAGAGAAAGCGGCATTCTGGTGGAGCGCCCGCTGTCCGTCCAAATCCCGGAGGGCGGAATACAGACCGATGCCTTTGGCCTGCGGCTGCTTCAGACCACCATGGAAAAAGAGCCGGGAGCCTCTTGCCTGGTCAGCCCGTTCCTCGTCAGTGAAACAATGCTGGCGCTGAAAGAACTGGCAAAAGACCCCATCCGACAGGATATTGATAAACTTGGCATAGGGGATTACCTTGCAGCGCATACGTCCGCCCCGGATATGAACATAACGCTTGCTGCGGATTATGGACTCACTTTTACCGACGCGCAAAACAGTGAACTCATCATGCGGCTGCCGTTCCGCACCGACCTCCCTATGGCCATGAGCCTCTTCAACGGGTCTCTGGGCCAGGGCGATATCGGGCCTCAAAGTGTTATCGTCGGCAGCGACTTTCTGACGCGCAACACGAAATTCATTGCCGGGCTGTATGCCGATTTTACACCCAGATTGCAGACTCCCTTTCTCGCCGGCGACTCCATTGTCTCTGAGTTTGAAAATGCCAACGGCTCACTCCCGAAAGTCTGCATGATGAGACTTCGGGCCAATGTTCGTTACGCAAAGGATAGCAACGGCGATTGGGAAGCCGTGGCCATACTGCTGAAACCTGACCTGCAGGCAGAAGGTGAACCAACCGCTTTCATCGCCATCCTTCCCACCGGACGTGCAGAAAAAATGGCCGCATCTCTGACTTCGGAACAGCTTGGCTCAATCCGAAAAGCCCTGGCCGAAGCAACGCCCTCGGATTGTCGTGTTGAGCTGCCGCAAATGCGCTGGACTCTGCCAACCCGCAATCTGGAATCAATACTCAGGAGCCTGGGACTGGGTAAATTGTTCGACCTCTCCGAAAGCAACTGGACGTTTACCGACCGGAAACTGGGGCTGGATGCCATGCCGGAGAAAATCGGCATTACCCTCACACATGAACAAAAGGCAACGGAACAACAGGGGGGTATAGAAAATGCAGCCTCCGTGATTTGCTTCAATCGCCCCTTCATCTGGCTCATCGGAGACCTGACAACAAACACCCCCGCCTACTACATCGGGCTGGTGCAAAACCTGTAGCGCACACGGAATAAGCTTGCCATCAGGCATCGCGCGTGTTACCCTCTCCGCGCAGCATTTCTTTTACTATGCCCAGTGTACTGATTAAGACTTACGGTTGCCAGATGAATGAGCGCGACACCGAGCAGGTGCTCAGCATGTTTCTGGCCGGTGGCTATGAACTGACCACGGATGAAAGCGCAGCAGACATCATCCTCATCAACACCTGCTCCGTACGCGAAAAGGCAGAGTTGAAAGCACTGGGCAAAATGGGACAGCTCTGCGCCCGCCCCACCGCCAGGCCCTGGGTAGTCTACGGATTCATGGGCTGCATGAGCCAGAGCCGCGGGGCATCCATCTTCCGCGAAATACCCCGTGTGGATGTCGTCACCGGCACCCGGCAGTACCACAATGTGTACCGCATCTGCAACCGCCTGCTGCGCAGCCGTCTGGGACAGGAAATCACCGAACCTCTGCGCCGCGGGGCTCACATCTGTGCCACGGAGCATGAGGACGGCTTTCAGAACGCCATCCGCGACCACCTGCCCACCACCGGCAGCTGCACCGCCTTTGTCTCCATCATGCAGGGCTGCGAAATGCGCTGCTCCTACTGCATCGTCCCCAGCACCCGCGGCGAGGAATGCAGCCGTCCTGCCGCCGATATCATCGCGGAGGTGCGCGAACTGGTGCAGAACGGCATCAAGGAAGTCACCCTGCTGGGACAGATTGTGAACCGATACGGCAAGGACGAACCCGTTGTCAACGGACGTTCCGCCTTTGTCCGTCTGCTGGAGAACCTGCATGAAATTGACGGGCTGGAGCGCATCCGCTTCACCTCTCCCCATCCCATCGGCTTTCGTCAGGATCTGGTGAACGCCTACACCTACCTCCCGAAACTGTGCAGCCACATCCACTTCCCCATGCAGAGCGGCAGCGACCGCATCCTCCGGCTCATGCGGCGTCCCTACAAGAACGAGAAATACCTCCGGCTCTGCGAAGCCATGCGCGAGGCTCGCCCGGATTTAGCCATCACCACCGATATCATCGTCGGCTTCCCGGGCGAAACAGATGAGGATTACGCCCTGACCAGGGCCGCCGTTGAGCGCATTCAGTTCGATAACGCCTTCATCTTCCAGTATTCCCCCCGGCGCGACACCGTGGCCGCCGCCATGGAAAACCAGATTTGCCTGCGCGTCAAGGAAGAACGCAACCACGATCTGCTGGAAGTGGTCAACCGCATCGCCACCGCCCGCAACCATGCCCTCGTGGGCACACAGCAGACCATTCTGGTGGAAGGTCCCAGCAAAAACAACCCGGAGCGTCTCCAGGGACGCACCTCCCAGAACAAACCCGTCATCATCCCCGGCGGATCTGCCGAAATCGGCAGCATCGTCCCGGTGCGCATCACGGAATGCACCGGTTTCACCCTCTACGGCGAAGTGGAACAATAGTCCCCCGCCGCTCGCGTCAGCGAGCTTTCACGGGGCATCAGCCCCTTTCACGTGTCAACTTTCACGCGAAGCTTTCACAGATAACAACAAACCGCCGCCGGGAGAGAGGCTTCCCCTACCCCGGCGGCTTTTCTCCATGTCACCACACGACAACGTGTTCTTCA
>JAFUQZ010000063.1 GCA_017472085.1 Akkermansia sp.
GGCAGGTTGCTCACGTGTTACTCACCCGTGCGCCACTCAGTGACCGAAGTCACTCCGTTCGACTTGCATGTCTTATCCACGCCGCCAGCGTTCGTTCTGAGCCAGAATCAAACTCTCCATAATATAATTAAGAAATTGCTGAACCGATGAATCTTTCCTTTCAGCAGATTCACCAGTGCCGTGTATTACCCCGCTCGGAAGCTCCTCGGAACTTCGTCTTCGCAGATGACCACGGCACGCGTCACGACCTTTTTCTTCCCTCTCTTTAGCCTCTCCGGCACCCCTCATGGTAAGGTTTACCATTCGTTCCGCATCGCTGCGGTCCTGCGGTGCCACGGAAAGTCCGTGCATTGAAAACTGCCTTGCCCGGCCGAGCCTGCTTGGTGATTCGCTCACCTTCGCTTTCTCTTTCGAGCCGCCCCGTAGTGGGGTGCGGGGCAGAGTATACATGAAACCGCCGCTCACGTCAAGCACATTTTTGAAGAATTTTTCATTTTTATGTTCACATCACCCCAAAATCACCCTGCAAGCCATTGAAATGAGCCCGAGTTATAAAAAATGAAAAAAATGTGTTTTTTATTTCGAACGGTGCAAATAGGGCATTTCTCGGGCAAACTTGGAGCTAAAACGTATGCTTTCGGGTTCAAAACAGGCACTGCCGGACGCCCGACATCTACCCGCTGCGGCTATTGCAGCGGTTCCGGCAGGTGTTCTGTATAAACATGCCCCCCTGCTCCGCTGCAAAATCCAGCGCAGATTCATAGACACCCTGCGGTGTGGCACCGGGCTGCATGGTCTGCAGCACCGCGTGCACGTATACCGCGCTCACCTCGGCACACACCGGGTTCGGGTGCGTTACGGCGGTGTCCTCCCGGACAGCGGCCTGCCACTCGAAGCCCGGGTGCTCCGCAGCCCACAGCGCGATGGGCAGCACGCGTGCGAGCGCCCCGTTATCCTGACACTCGGTGTCCGGCTCACCGCGCAGAGCGGCACGCTCCACCGGGTCCATACCGGAAGAAGGCTTCCGGTATTCGGAGAGAACCGCGCTGCTGCTCCACCCCTGAGCTGCATGCAGGGATGCATGCAGGGCGTAAGCCCGCTTGGTGGCATCGCCCACCTGGCCGGCTTTTCGCTCGGCGAGAGCTCCGCTACCGGCCTCCATTTTGTGCAGACCCAGCGGGTACAGGTGCTGTATCTCGTTCCGGCTGAGCGCCGCAATCGGTGCGCCCAGTGCATCGCCCACCATGAACCCGGCCCAAGCGGTCTGTGCGCGGAGACTTCCACGCACGAGGACGGGCTTTTCCGTCTTCTCCTGTAAAGAAGGGAAGAATCTCTCCAGTTTCGGGCACTTCAGCGCCCGAGCCAACTCACTGTGATGCAGGAACGCACCTTTCTCATCTGCCTTTGCCCCATATTGCAGCAGCAGAGAGACAAGCCGGCACACACGCTCACGCGTGTGCTTGGAGGTCATGGCGAATTCCAGCGCCGTGTTTCCTGTGCTGCTTCGCTGATTCGGGTCTGCACCGGCCTTCAGCAAGGCCTTCAGCACCTCCTCATTCCCACGGATTGCGGCCTCCTGAACCGGAGTTGTTTGAAAACGGCAGTTGGGGTTAACCCCTTTTGCCAGAAGCTCAAAGACCTTCTGAGTTTTGTTTTTCTGTGTAGCCTGCAGTAATTCGTATTGTGTCGGAGTCATCATCTAAATCGCTGTATAATTGAGTTTTGTTATGATTTTAAGAATTTTTTTCGGACTTGCGGTCAGCACCGCGGGGCGCTTCCTTGGATTCGCGTTTCTATGTGGTGTTAACGGGGCTCTTCATGACTCCTATTATACAGCATCAACAAGAATAAAATGATTTTTTTAGGTATATCATTTACTGCAACTTACAAAAAAAAGCAGCCACGACCAAATGCCCGACAGCTGCTGACTGAGCCCCGCCGCCGGCACGCGACGAGGCTTTTCCGACCGTTTTTCAAATACAACGGAGCACCGGCTTACGCCTTGGGGGATGCCCCGCCCAAGGCACGCAAATCCTTCCGGCGCAGCACCAGTTCAGCGTAGCGCGGTTCATTTGCCACACGCACGCAGACAAGCCATTCGCTCGGGATGCTCTGTGGGCCGAAGGCGGCAGCAAGCAGCGGCCCTGCAATGGCGGCGTTGGTATCCGTATCGCCTCCGGAGGAGACGATATCCACCAGCGCGGAGCGGAAATCACGCGCATGCAGCAGTTGGTAGAACGCACTGTGCAGAGCCACATGCACCCAGCCGATGTGCTCACCATCGTAATCCGGGCGTTCCATAGCAGCACGGCGCAGGGTTTCGATAACCTCCGGCATGATTCCCTGCTCCTGTGTCCAGGAGAGGGTGGATTCATAAATAGCCTGCGGGCTCATGCCGCCCTGCATCGCAAGCAGCAGGGAGTAGACATACACCACATTGCACTCCCCGTTCACCGGGTGCGGATGCGTGAGCGCAGCATCCTCTCGCACGGCGGTCTGCCAATCAAAGCCAGGGTGCTGTGCTGCCCAGAGCGCCAGCGGCATCACGCGCATGAGCGCACCGTTGCCTTGAGCATCCGGCAGAGGGTTACCCAGCAGCGCCATCTTGGTGGCATACCCGGCATCCGGAGGGTCGGAGTCTATCCACTCCTGGTAGCGGCGCATGGCTGCCGCCGGAGACCACCCATCGGCATCCAGCAGGGATTGGTGCAGGCACCAGGACATCTGCGTGTCGTCCGTCACCTCGCCCGCCTTGCGGTCCGGGCAGATGCCGAACCCGCCCACCATGCGGTCCAAGCCATCCGGGAATCGATGCATCACATCGCCGTGGTAATTAAACTCTGCGGGAGCGCCCAGGGCGTCCCCCACCATCAAACCGGACCACAGGGTACGGGACATTATTTCCATGGATAACTTTGTTTTCTGCATTTGCTTGTGTGCGTCCATGCGCTTATTATACACGAACGGGAAAATAAAAATTATTTTTTTAGGTATGTTACTACCTATCACTTACAGAAAGATGCGATATATTTCAGATAATTTCTGACCGCAGCCTGACAGGCGCCCTTGTATCTTATATTTCTCTCCGCAAATTGGGGAGTCCGGCAGGCGTTGCTTACGGCATCGACCAGCTCTGCACTCGCCTGCTTTCCGAAAACTTTATGACGGGTGGTCATCATCGTTCCCAGATTATTGACATGGGAGACATACGCATCTATCGTATTCATACGGTCAATCCCCGTTTTATACAGAAAAGAAGCAAATCCGGCTTTACTGAGGGCAAGGAATCCCTTGCCACGCAAGGCTGCGCTACATTCATCCTGCGAATCAAAGCAGAACTCCTGCACCAAAGAATGGCAATTCCCCCGAAGCAGAGGAAGCTCACTCTCCATCTCCAACTCCGGATTCCCTCCGCAATGCACCAACTGCGCTACTATTTCCGCATGTCCTCTCAGTACCGCCAGATGCAACGCCGTGCAATGCACCTGCTGCGACAAATCGCGGGGATTATCAAACACACGCACCCTATTCAGCTCACTATGCAGGAAATAGCAAGCGTTCTCCTTCAGAAATTGAAGAGAAATCCTGCCAAAAGCATTCGGATCCGCCCCCATCTCTGATAACACCTGCACCGTTTGCAGACTGCCACTCACAACTGCCCACATAAGCGGGCTGATACCCTGCACATCCGGACGGTTGACATCTCCACCGTCCAGAAGCGCCTGAATCACTTTCCGGTAACTTTTACCGGTGACAGCATCGCACATGTTTTCCATATATCTTTTCTTTTAGGGCAAACGGGAGCGCACATGGGTCGCACCCGTTTATATATAGCCCAAAGCGGAACGACTTACAATAAAAAAAGACAAACCGCCGAACAAAGACTCCACCGACAACAGGAGCACGGGGATCTGTTCATCAGCCAAACTGAGCATCGTAATCGGTAAGAGTATCGGAATAGGCCGCCACCGGTCTGTCTGCCATATTACGCAGCCCCTGTCTGGCAAAATACGGCACATGCCCGCCGCCGAACACCTCTTCCCCATTCAGTTCTGCTACCTTGACAGCAAGCGGAACTGATTTCACCGCATTTCCCGCAACCGGAATTCCGGCAATGAGTGATGCCTCACCCTCTCCGTTATCATCCAGAATATACAGGGCAGAGCAAAGATTTTCCGCATGCAGGCGGTGCAGGAGCTCCTGCACCATTGCCTGTTCCACCACCTTCTCCTTCTTGCAAAAGCGCTTGCAGCTCACACAGAGCGCCCCATACTGCAAACGGGCATCGGATTTCGGACTCATACGATAATAGCACCACCCAAAGCGACAAAACCCGTAGGCAAACCAACGCAGCAGATGCCGCAATTTCAGATTCCGCTGCCGCCCCGGAGCGGTAGTCGGAGCATTCAACGGAATCAGGAAAGTAAGCATGCGGTAGCCATTGCACCGCCCGGCGGAAGGATTGATTGAAGTATTGTTCATAAGCTTTTAAGGTTAAAGCCCTGCTAAATTACGGGCACACAGGATTTTATAGACATGAGACACGGCGGCAGGCGACTCATGGCGCCGGCACCAGACCTCCTGCAGCAGCTTTCGCGCCTCCTCCGGAGCCTCTACATCCAGCGCTCGCTGAATGAAAGAACGATACAGCGCATGCAACGCCCGTTCCCCTGCTGCGGCCTGCTCCACCTGCCGCCGCCATTCCTGCACGGCACGCCGCACATCATCTTTGTTTCGGTATTTTTTCATCTTTTTATCAAATGGTTATGTTAAACAACAAGCCGTATACCGCTTACTTTGTCCCGACAGCCAGCTTCAATTTTTCGCCCTGTTTTCCGGCCATGACACCAACACGGCAGACACGTTCCAGCACCAGTTCATACAGAGGCGCATGGTGCAAACAGGTGTACACCTCACCATCCACCGTTTCGGCTTCGCAGTAAGAGCGCTCCCGCATCGTAGTGATATAACTGCCACGGCACTTCACATACTGTGGGTACTCCAACGCATCCGCACGCTGTGCCGTCTCTTCATCGGGCAGAAAGAACAGCGTCTCTCCCCCCACAGAGCTGTGCCAATACTGCGCCGCATACCAAGGAAAATCCTGCACCAAGGGCGTTTCTTCCCTCTCCCGCAAATAGCGCTCCACACTCTCCGCATCCGTAAAGTCTGACTCCGCATCCAATGCCACCGGAATATACGCCCTGCGTTCATCTGTCACGGGGCTGCAACTCAGCACCCGCACCATCTCACCGGAGGTAGTCTCTACTGCCAACTCCAGCTCCGGATGCTCCTGCAGCATCCCCGCTAGATGACAAACCGAGCAGAGAATAGGCGCATCTTCCACCAGCGGCACCTCCACGCTGCGCCACCCACCTTTCGGAGCCTGCTCCAGATACCGCATAGAGCCCGGGACGGCGGCACGCCGCTCCTGCAGCGGATGCTTCGTACGGCTTCCGAACCAGGTTTGCGTTTCCGCATCCCACACACCCGCGGTGACTTGCACCGAGCTACTGAAGCTCAGTGCCATTCGTTCCTTATCATTCATTTTATTCATAAGTCAAGCCAATTAAAAGAGATACACAATTTTTCCACCCCGGCACCCCGACACCACGGCAGCACAACCGCAGCATACACCGCAGACACAGCAGAATTCACCGCCCCACCGGGGCAGAGCTATCGCCAAAGCAGATAAAATTCAAACACGCATCACGCGTAACACTCGCACTGCACGGAACAACAATACCCGGGCAACAACGACAATGCGGCATCAACCGCAAAAAGAGTAGTATTCATAACGATGATAAACAGTTGGATTTGATTTGATAGACAGATGCACCGGCTTGTGCCGTGTACGGGAATTCTTATACCACACCGACACGTCCCTGTCAATGACTTTTTCCCACCTCATAAAAAACTCGGGGACAAACTACTTTTTTGCAATTCTTCTGAATGGTCAAGCTCCAATCTCTTTATTCAGCATAGACTCCATCTGTTTTTGTATAGCCTCCCTCTTTTCTACATGCAAATACGCCTCATACATTTCCTGAGGACGTAAAAAATAACTATAGATGACACAGTCACCGAAAAGGGGCATAGAAACTCGGGCAAAAAGACTTATATTTCCCTCACATTCGGAGGAATAGGCATCAGGCATAGGCATCAGAAAAGCATTGAAAATTTTCTTAAAGTTTTCTTTATTCTTCTGTAAATCCTTCTGATAAAGGAATTGTTTTGTCACATCCTGAACCCCTGGAAGTTGAGATACCTTACCTTTATTCACTCGTGGGTGATAATACTTTGCATCGAACAACCATATGGAGTCTTTTCTTTCTATTATGATATCTGGCTCCAAGGAATCCTGTGGACCGAACCACTCATTATGTCCGACAAATTGCCACTCGGGAAAGGCTATGCGGTATTCCTTACGATAATCCTTCCCAAGAACCTCACGACAAACCTCTTCCCATACTGCGTGGAACGAAGTACTACCATACACTATTTCTTCCAGAGCTTTGTGATGATGATTTGTCTGACATCTCAGATAATTCAACATCATCAAAAGAATATGTCGCCGACGGCTGTCAAACTGATTTCTCAGTTCACCATGTATGCAATACTCCAAGTAGTTCACATTCCCCAAGTCCTGATTATGTTCTTCTATTTCGTCTACTCGAGGTAACGCAAACAACTTAATAAGTCCGATATCATCTAAAATATGTTGACAATCAGCAACTATTTTCAAATGAAGTCTGGTAAAAAAATTTTCTTCATCCTCAATCGTTCGCCTCACAACCAAATCCATGTAACAAGGTTTATTACCTTGTATGTAAGGTTTAGTGCTTTGAATCGTTTTATGCCATAACACACGACCTCTGCCATTCAAACGCTCCTCGTACACATCGTCCCTATAAACACCATTATGGGCAAAGTCAGTCACAATATAAATCAATAGTGACAAATAGTCGTCAGATCGAACTGGGTTCTGGCAGTTCAGTGCTTCCTTTAGCTTACCGTTAGTGTAACGGCGTAATACCGACATAACAGTCGAAAGCTTATCCGCTACTCCGTTTTGCCTTTCTACTTTATGCTCCAAATGGCTTTTATTCTCAGAAAAATGCATATATTTAGGCATTGACCAAATAACACGTTTACGATGAATATATACACCTACGAAGCGCAAAGAAAATTCATAAGCATCGGACAAATGTTTTTCAAATTCAGAGCCCGATAGTTCGTCTGTAGCAACGGTCGAACGACGCCGCAACATATTAAAATGTTCCAATCGTTCAGCCAATTGCGGCCATTCCTCACTATCAACAGCAAATATACTCAGAAGTTCCTCCCGAGTATATGGCTCGCATTCCCTCACCAATATGATGTCGGGTCTCTCCATAACATCAATTATTATTCCAGAAAAGTGTCATGTTCAGTCGTTTATCCCGGTGCTGATTTTAAAAATATCGTTTCCTTTATCATACTCACGACATATATCGGAAAAGCGTTTTTTTGCATTATTGAATACTTGTTCACGATGATGTCGAGCTGCGTCCTCGTACAGATACATTATCACCTTTTCTTTAATGGCCTTCTTGAATGTTTCCTCATTACTGAGTTCATCGACTTTTAGAAAAAACGGTCCCATTTGCTTATCTTCATTTATACCGGCTTCCTGAAGCAATCCATTTATACGCTTTCGAAGAGCATTCCACAATTTACCGTAATTACCTGTTAAATCGTCCTCATTATTGTCAATATGAATATATTCGAAACTCCAGCGGCGTTTGAAAGCCGTATCCATGGGGAAAACCCCTTGGTCTGCACTATTCATGGTAGCCCAGATGTATAAGTTCTCAGGCAAATACAATTTACCATTCGGCAAGTCAACACCTTCTCCATCTTCGTTGTCGTCTGTTAAATAGTTCAATAGATCGCGAGACGGAGTGATAGCATATTCGCTTCTTCCTTCCACGCTTCTATCTAACAGCTGAAACATGTCACCGAACACCGCAGCAACACGCGCACGGTTAATTTCTTCAATCAATAGCAAATGTGGTACCTGATTCATCACGCTATCTTTAGAAAGCGCTTTCTTAAGCATTCTGGCAAATGGGCCTGCTTCAAAACGGTAAACTATTGACTCAACCCCATCCTTTTCAACCATAACCGGCTTATAGCTGCCTACAAAATCAAAATAGGAGTATTCGGGGTGAAACGTCACCCTTTCTACCTGTTTATCAGGAAATCCTTCAGACTGCTTCTTCAATAGATTGCTCTTACCTGTACCGGGAGCTCCGAATATTATTCTATTTCTGGGATTTGGGATTTGCCGTTCTCTCACAGTTTTCACAATTTGCTTATATTCTTCAAGTGATATACTCCTTATCCATCCACGCATTTTATTTGGATCTTTTAGCCTTTCAGGAAAAGCTATATCATCATATTTCAATTTGCATGAATCTGCCAGATATTCTATACATTCAAACAATATATTACTACCATCTGAAGGCTTTAAAACTTTTAAAAAAGCAGATATCGTTCTTTGCGGTGTACTTTCATAACCTAATACATATTGACCAGCTTGAACTTGATTTACAAGTTTTCGTTTTACTCCATCTTTATCATTTTGAAATATGCTATATCTTAATTCTTCCCCAATTTTTCTGTAATCAAAATCACCGTATACGGCAGGATTTCGGACCATCAGCCACAATTTCTCCGTTCCTTGAATATCATCACCTTCATCCTTTTCCTTTTGACTAGAACTACCTTCCATAGGAAAAATCATATCTTCCTCGGTTTTCTTTTTTTTATTATCTCCACATAAAGCAAAATCTAGCTTGTGCTCTCCATTTCTGAATGAATCGTAGTGAAGAGCCTTATCTTTAAATTTTTCAGCAAGTTCTGATTCTCCATTTTTCAACAAATTACTATACACCCATTCTAAATAGCGACGAATAGGCGTACTATACGACTTATTTTTGGCGCTGCGTCAGATTTTATGACGAAGACTAAAACTGACCACCCTGCCCAGAATCCGTTATAATGAGGTGTGAAAACAATAAACGAGATTCTACCAATCGCAGGATGGTCAGCTTACGCCGTTGAGTATACTAAA
>JAFUQZ010000064.1 GCA_017472085.1 Akkermansia sp.
CGGCGCTGGGTGCCGGATGTATGCCGGCACACCTTCGCCACCTATCATGCGGCATATTTCCGCAACCTGCCCGAGCTGCAGCTGGAAATGGGCCACCGCGATGCGAGCCTGCTGCGCACGCGCTACACCATGCCCACGCTGTGCAGTGTGGCAAAGCGGTATTGGCAGTAGTTCCTCTCCATTCCTGCCAACGGCAGGAATTTCAAGCCCCGGCGGGGCGTAAGAACACGAGCCGGGGGTAAGAGCGCGTTCCGGGTGGGCGTAGAACGCGTAGCGGACGAAGCCCACCAAGCGCTCGCAGCCCCCGGTAAATTAAAAAAACTATCGGAGCCCCGCGAGGGGTGACAGAAGGCGTAGTATCAGTGAATTGCATTGCTTTCTGTCACCCCTGCCGGGGCTCCGTTTTTATTTTACTGTATTCCGGGGGCTGCGCCCGCATTGCGGGCTTACCCCCGGCTGGTATTCTTGCACCCCGCCGGGGCGCAATATAACGTTCGCCTGCGGCTCACCGGCTGCTCGACTCGCTTTATCACTCCTCCAATGTGCATAACACATCAATCTTTAATTGCCGGAACAATAAAAACTCGCTTGCGCTCGTGGAGAAGAACGCCCTGCCGGACACTTGGGTGAAGAACTCAGCGCACGGCGCTGAGTGGAGGAGCAACATTCGGCGCGCTGACGCTCGCAAACAACCCGTCAACATTCCGGTTCGATTTGTGTGTACTTTACGATTTCCTCTTCTGCATACGCCGATTAAAATGGACAAATTCCTCTGCTCATGATATAGGAATAGGCAGATGAAGTTTCATATCACAGCTCTCCTGTTGCTGCTGGGTGCGGCTGCCTCGGCTGCACCCGGGGATTCTGTGCAGCGCCAGAAACCCCAGCGCTGGGATGTGGAAGGGCTCTACATCCAGGCTCGCGCCACATTGGAAGACCCTGATAATACACATGTGGAGAGTGTGCCCATGCTGTTGGAGGCCTGCGTGCGCGAAGGCCACGCCGATGCCATGATGCTGTTGCTGGATGTCTACGAAGGTAAGTTCAAAGGGCTTGAGGCTCGCCCGGAGCAGGCATTCCGCACGGCCAGACTCATCGCGGATGCCACCGACATTCGGACAGCAGAGGGCAAAGCAATGCAGATGGAAGCCTGCTACCGTCTCGCTCTCTATCTGGAAAAAGGCACAGGTTGCACCCGAAATGCTTACGAAGCCTATGAAAGCATGGAAAAAGCCGCTAAAATGGGACTGCTCAAAGCCCGGGCAGAGCAATCGCGGTATCTGATGAGAGGCTTCGGACATCGAAAAGATGCACGGCGAGCATGGAAGCTGCTGCGTTATGTGGCGGAGCAATCTCCGAAAACACCCAATGTCTTTTACTACATGGGGATTATATGCTACGAAGGCCTCGGCAACAGACCGGATTACCGGAAAGCCGGAAAACTTTTCTCCATGGGCGCCAGATATGGGGATGCGAATTGCCTCAACAATCTGGCCGCCATGTATGAACGAGGGCTCGCCACACGGCGCAGTGAAGAGCTTGCGCTGCTGTTATACCGCAAAGCGGCTACCATGGGCAGCAGGGAAGCCTCTGCCAATATGCAGCGGCTCGCTTTCAAAGTGGGCCAGAAAGCGGAAAAAAAAGAGGAACGTCCGGCCATTACCCGCATCCGCAACGCCACCGGGCGTGTCATTCTGTCTCTACCCTTTTCTGACTACACACGCTCCCGCATTCGCGCCTGGCTGCTGGGCAGTACAAATGAACCGTCATGATGCATGCCGCTCGCCAGGCTCTGGAATATGCCGCATCTGCGCTGGGCTTCTCCGGCACAGGCGTGGCGGCGGCTCATGTCCCTCAGGGGCATTATCTGCAGCAATGGCTGGATAACGGCATGCATGCCGATATGGAATGGATGCAGCGGCATCTGCCCGCCCGGCTTAACCCGGAACTGGTTTTGCCCGGCGTACGCAGTATCATCATCCTCACCTACGAGTACGCAGGAACGGACTCCCGGCAGCAGTCAGGGCGCATCGCCCGCTACGCGCAGGGTGAGGATTACCACAAGCTTCTGGCAGCCAAGCTGGCGGATTTGGATGAAACGCTGCAATTCTATGGCGGCATCCAGCGCTGCTTCACGGATTCCGGCCCTGTGAGTGAGCGTTTTTTTGCCATGCAGGCCGGGCTGGGCTGGATTGGTCGCAACGGCCTGCTGATTCGCCCGGGCAAAGGGTCCTACTGTTTTCTGGCATCCATCCTCACCACCCTGGAGCTTCCCGTATCCACCCCCATGAGGAATTACTGCGGCAGCTGTCACCGCTGCGAAGAGGCTTGCCCCACTCAGGCCCTGCACAATGGCTGCTGCGACTCCCGGCGCTGCCTCTCCTACTGGACCATTGAAAGCAAGCAGGCTGATATACCGCCGGACATTGCCGACCTGTTGCAGGATCGTATGTACGGCTGCGACATCTGCCAGGAAGCCTGCCCCTGGAACCGAATACAGCACGGCAGAGAACGCCGCATCGACCCGCACCTGCTCATGCCGGCTACGCTGGCACACACGCCACTGCAACAACTCGCGGAGCTGCAGGATGAGCAGTTCCGGCTTTTCTTCTCACAATCGCCCATCCGGCGAATCGGAGAGAAGCATCTGCAGCTCAACATCCGACACCTCGGTGGAAATTCCCACAAGGATTTTTGAACCTCCGGCCGCTCCGCAACATCGGAACAATATAGAAATGATTACACTCTTTACCTTTCTGGCACAATACGGATATTACGGCAACGGGTACACCCCGGACGCTGCCGCAAGCGGATATGGCTCCATGACCATCATCGGTTTCCTCATCCTGACCGTAACCGGCATCATCGGCTATGCGGTACAACACGCACTCCAGGCAAGCGTCCGCCGGAATTCAGCCATTGCAGCCCCCATGACCGGGGCGGATACAGCGCGTCTTATGCTGGCCCAGAACGGCATTACGGATGTACAGGTCATCAGCACCCCCGGACAGCTCACCGACCATTATAATCCGGCAAACAAAACGGTCAACCTCAGCGAAAACGTATACAACTGTGCCACCGTCACCGCCATGGCCGTAGCCGCTCACGAATGCGGTCACGCCGTCCAGCATGCCCGGGCATACCCCTGGCTCAGCATGCGCTCCTCGCTGGTACCCATGGTCAATATAGGCTCACGGCTGGGGCAGATAGTGCTTATGGCCGGATTGCTCCTGGTGGCACTGGGAGGAGGCACGACCGTGGCCTGGATTGGTCTGGCTCTTTTCGGCACCACTACCCTGTTTGCGCTGGTCACGCTGCCGGTGGAGTTTGATGCTTCCCGCAGGGCGCTGGCCTGGCTGCAGAGCTCCGGGCTGGCCGACCGCGCCATGCACGGGCAGGCGGGAAATGCCCTGCACTGGGCCGCCATGACCTATGTTGCCGCGGCGCTGTCATCCATCGCCATGCTGGTGTACTACGCCTTCTATCTGTTGAACAGCTCGCGCCGGGATTAAGAACATTGTGAATCGCAAACACTTGCAGGAAAGCGTGCGAAAGGCCCTGGGCGGCACGGCAACCCTCATGGCTGCCGAGCTGGCCACAGAAGCAGTGCTCCGTGCCATCGCCGACGGGTTACGAGAAGACGGCGTTGTGAGGCTGGCTCATTTCGGCACGTTCGAGCTCAGCCGCAAACAGCCTCGGCATCTCACCCTTCCGCATAATGGGGAATCTCTCATCCTGCCGGAGCGCACCGTCATCCGCTTCCGTCCCTCTCCCGCCCTCTCAAGCCCGAAATCCGAGAGAAGCGGGTAATGTGCCATTTGCCTGAAATTTTACATTGCCGACCTGCGTATATTTTGATAGTATACACAGGTTGATGTACTCCTCAACACAGACAGATTCCGACACACAGCTTTCCCGCCTGGAGGAGCGCGCCGCAGAACTGGCGGACGAGCTTTCCCGGATTCGGGAGCTGATGGATTCGCTCCGAAACGGCGAAGCGAAGGAGGGGGGTGTCGCCTCATCAACTGCCCCTCAGATTTATCTGCAACCCCTCCGCCCCTACGATCGCCTGCGAACCAAGTGGAATCTGGGCACAGGGCTGGGCATCCCCTCCGTCCGTCCGTCCGAGCACCAGCTTCCGACAACGACGACTTCCACCAGCCTGCGGCTGTTCGGACTGCTGGCCGATGGTTCACCATGGGAGTGCAGACTTGATTTCGCGGACATTGCCCACAGAGGCGGCATCTGCCTGGGGCGCGATGCTGAAGCTGCCGATATCGTGATACCGGACAGCGGTATTTCCCGCGAGCACCTGCGAATTCTTCTTACTGAACAGGGCGTGGAAATCTCCGATTTGAATTCCACCAATGGAACAACCATCAACGGAGTCCCCTTCCCCCCGTACCAATCCGGCATGATTCTGCAAAACGGCGACACGCTTACTCTGGGTGATGTCATGCTTCAGGCAGAAATCATCCGCTACACCTCACACTGAAATACCCCGGATACTCATGACGACATCAGGAAAAATACTGACTGCATTCCTCTCTTCTGCCTGCGCAGCAACACTCCTCGCAGAAACGCCGTCTGCCAATTATCTCTGGTACAAGCAACCTGCCGGTGTCCCGGATTGCTCTTTACCCTGGCACCCGAAACACGCATCCGTGAGCGTTCCGAGAGTGCCCGCGGTTGACAAATCCGGCAATCCTCGCCCCCCGTTCACCCTTTTTTACAATCTTCCGGCAAAACCGGCCAAGGATTACTGGGAATCCCAGACCTTGCCCGTCGGTAACGGCCGCGTGGGCGGCACCGTTTTCGGCGGTGACCATCTGGAGCGGGTCAACCTGAATGAGGTAAGCCTCTGGTCCGGTGGCCCCAACCTGCCGGGCAACGGTTCCGGCTATAAATACGGTCCGCTTTCCGGAAAGGACGAGTTCGGCAGCTTCCAGCCTTTCGGCAACCTGTTCATTGAATTCCAGCTCCCGGAGAAAGAGTCCGCAAACTACACCCGCAGTCTTGATTTGCGGGATGGTATTGCCCGTATTGAATTCACGAACGGGGGTGTAAAACACAGTCGGGAATGCTTCGTCAGCGCCCCGGATCAGGTGCTGGTTTATTCTGCGGAGACTGATACCCCCGGGGCCCTCTCTGCGCGCATCGGCCTTCTTCCCTGCCATACTGCCACCCTGGCAGCGCAGAATGATTCCATCATCATGAGCGGCACCATCAACAACGGGCAGCAGTTTGAGGGGCGGCTCCTCGTGCGTATCAACGGCGGCAGCATCCGCAAAGTCGGCAAGGCCGGAAAATTGAGCGTCACTTACTCCGGCAAGCACGATGACAAGGCTTCCAATCAGCCGGACTCCATGCAGCCACGCATGGATGCCTCCGATTCTCCCTACCTGGAGGTCAGGAATGCCACATCCATTGAAATACTAATCTCCCTCGCCACGGACTATGCCATGGATTATGCAAAGGATTGGAAAGGGGCGGCTCCGAAAGCCCGGAACGCAACCATCATGAGCAAGGTTGCAAAAAAATCCGGCGAAAAGATTCGCAAGGCACATATTGCCAACTATAAAAAGCTTTACAACCGGCTGGAGCTCCATCTTGGAAAAACGGATACGGAAGTCAGCGCACTTCCGACAGATGAGCGTCTGAAGGCTTTCCGGCAAAGCCAGAATGACCCGGAACTGGTGGAAACCATTTACCAATACGGTCGCTACGTCCTCATCAGCGGTTCACGCCCGGGCAATCTTCCCGTCAACCTCCAGGGTATCTGGAATGACAAAGTGCATGCGCCCTGGGCCAGCGACTACCACAACAACATCAACCTCCAGATGTGCTACTGGGGAGCAGAAGTGGCCAACCTCAGCGAGTGTCACATGCCATTCCTGAACTTTATCCGAGCCATGGAGAAACCGCTCACGGAAATGACGCGCAAGCATTTCGGAGACTCCATTGAGGGCTGGACCACCCGAATCTCCCAGAATCCGTGGGGCGGCGGCGGCTGGACGCACTGGAATCCCCCGGTGAACGCATGGTACGCACTCCACCTGTGGGATCACTACGCCTATACCCACGATAAAAAATATCTGAAAGAACACGCCTACCCCATCCTGCGCAATATCTGTCGTTTCTGGGAAACCCGACTCAAGGAATTGGGAGAGGACGGCGAAGGTCTTATCAGCGCCGGGAAACCACTCACGGCAGACGAACACCCGGAACTGAAGAAGCTGAAAAAAGGCACACTCGTCTCCCCGGAAGGCTGGTCACACGAGTGGGGGCCGGTGGAGGACGGATGCGCTCACGACCATCAGCTCATCCGCGAGCTCTTCGACATCACCGCCAAGGCAGCAGCCATCCTGAAAACAGACGCAGCCTGGATTAAGGAGCTCAAGAAGAAGCGGGCCCGACTGGCGCCGGATTGCATCGGCAGCGGCGGATACCTTCAGGAATGGATTGTGGACCGACCGAACATGGTTACCGGCCAGCGCCACACCTCGCACCTCATCGGCGTATTCCCCGGTTCCACCATCACCATGGACGGCACACCCGATTTGGCAAAAGCTGCCATGAAGAGTCTGGAACTGCGCGGGCTGAACGACGATAACCGCCGCAGTTGGACCTGGCCGTGGCGCACGGCACTCTGGGCGCGTTTCCGTGATAAGGAACAGGCCTACAGCATGGTCTGCCACTATATCAACTACAACCTGCTGGATAACCTCTTCGGCAATCATCCGCCCATGCAGATGGACGGCACTTTCGGCATGACTGCCGGCATCAGTGAGATGCTGCTCCAGAGCCACGGTGACCGCATCATTCTCCTGCCTGCCCTGCCGGAGCAATGGGCCAACGGCTCCGTGAAAGGCATTCGGGCACGCGGCAACATCTCCGTCTCCATGTCCTGGGAAAAGGGAAAAGTGACATCCTACTCGCTCATCACCACCGATGAGAATCCCCGCTCGGTCAAAGTCATCGTCAACGGTCAGGAAACCATCACCAAACCCGGCAGAGTGACCGCACCCAAAAACAAAAAAAACAAGAGCAAAAAGGCAGCTAAAAAAGCCTGATTGATGAGGGATGTTATTTGAGCGCAAACCGCTGACGCCACAGGAGCGCATGCAAACCCTCGAAGCCATCTTCGAGCAGGTGGCACGGCGACCGGGCGAAGCCCCCGCAGCCGGGCGAGTTCCCCTGCGAGCGCTGGAAGCCTACGGCGATTTCGAAACGCACCTGCGCTATGTACTGGAGGCCGGTGCAGCCCATGCGGGCAAGGACCGTCGCGCCACCATCCGCCGGGTAGAGAGAGCGCTCAACATACTGCCGGAGGCTCTGCTGACCAGCCTGCCGGCCGGACCGGAAAACAACTGGCTGTGTTTCTTCCGCCAACTGGTGCAATTTCACCGGCTTCTGGTGCAGGCAGAAATCGGTCTGGAGCAGGAAGACTATACCAACATCGTCCTCAAAATGGTACAGCTGGCGGAGGCCGTTTCAGAATGTTCTTCCGTTGCCGTCAACGCAGCTTCCATGTTCGCCCTCCTGCTTTTACAGGTGGAGCTGAATCAACAGCACCCGCGCCGACATCGCCGCCCCCCGCGCCGCAGGAAAACAGTCCCCAAAAAGAAGAAAACTTCCCGCGCTGCAGCCGATTCATGATACCCCCGGATTGCAGAGACGCGCTTAGAGCTTGACCTGTCGTACAGGAGCTGATAGTATATTCGCGATTCGCCTTTCGAGGGAGAGCTGTTATCCGAACAGGATAGAGGCTTCCCTCATAGGAACAACACGTCCAAACAATATGAAACTGAAAAACATTGCAACATTGGCATTACTGACCCTCTTTGCTGTGAGTGGTCTGAATGCACAGTCGCTGTCGCCTTCCACCAAGACGCATTGGGATAAGGGCACACTTGTCGTAGAGACACCCGCCCGCCCGGAGGGACAGCAGCATGTAGTGGGCCTCAAGGCTCCCAAGATGAAGACCGTCCGCGTTGCATTCGTCGGTCTCGGCATGCGTGGTCCCGGTGCCGTTGCCCGTTTCACCCACATCCCCGGTGTTGAAATCGTGGCTCTCTGCGACTATGTGAAGGAACGCGCCGAAAAATGCCAGAAGGCCCTGCGCAAGGCTGGCATGGCTCCCGCTGCTATCTATTGGGGCGAGAAGGGCTATGAGGAGCTCTGCAAGCGCCCGGACATTGACCTTGTGTACGTTGCCACCGACTGGGATCACCACTTCCCTGTGGCTAAATGCGCGCTGGAGAATGGCAAGCACACCGCTATTGAGGTGCCCAGCGCCATGAATCTGGAGCAGTGCTGGGAGCTCATCGACCTTTCCGAAAAGACCCGCAAGCATTGCATGATTCTGGAGAACTGCTGCTATGACTGGTTCGAGCTGGACGCTCTGAACATGGCTCAGCAGGGGGTTCTCGGTGAGGTTCTCTACGCCAAGGGCGCCTACATCCACAACCTTGACCCGTTCTGGGGTGACTACTGGGTGAACCCCGCCAATGACCCCGACAAGCTCGGTTGGCGCATGAAGTACAACAAGGAAAACCGTGGTGACGTGTATGCCACCCACGGTCTCGGCCCCGTGGCTCAGGTCATGAACATCCACCGCGGCGACCGTTTCCGCACCCTCGTGGCCATGGACACCAAGTCCGTGCACGGTCGTGAATATGTGGAGAAGAAAACCGGCAAGCCCTGCCCCGAGTTCCGCAACGGTGACCACACCACCACGCTCATGCGCACGGAGAACGGAAAGGTGGTGGAGATTCAGCACAACGTGATGAATCCCCAGCCCTACAACCGCCTCTTCCAGCTGACCGGTACCCGCGGCTTTGCCAACAAGTACCCCGTCGAAGGCTTTGTGCTGGAAAGCGGTCACATGAAGGAAACTGCCGGTGCTCCCGACCTGGAGGATCTTGACTCCCACAGCTTTATGAGCGAGGAGAACATGGAGAAGCTTCGCAAGACCTATCGCCACCCCATCATCAAGAAGTACGGCGACATGGCGGAGAAGGTCGGCGGTCACGGCGGCATGGACTTCTTCATGGACGTGCGCATGGTGTACTGCCTCCAGAACGGTCTGCCGCTGGATATGGACGTATATGACATGGCTGAATGGTGCTGTCTGGCCGAGCTGGGCTCCCTGTCCATGGACAACAACAACTGCTCCGTGGCCTTCCCGGACTTCACCCGCGGTCACTGGAACGATGTGAAGGGCTACAGTCACGCCTGGGCCTCCGAAGAGGAAGAAGCCGCCACGGATGCTGCCGCAGCCGCCTTCACGGAGGCACACAAGACAGCCACGACCAAGCTTAACCTCTGGTCTCTCTATGATGCCGCCCAGTCCGGTGACGCAGCCGCGGTAAAGGTCTACAAGACTGCCGCAGCCAAACTCGATGCAGAAACAGCTATTATCGAAAAAGCAATTACTGCCGCTAAGGCCGCTGCCGCTAAGGCCTACGCCGACACCTACGCTGAGGTAGAGTCTCAGGCCAAGTAAGCATACCCTGCTTCACTTTTCATCACAATCCCCCCGCCGGCCGACCGCCAGCGGGGGGATTTTTGGCGCTGCGTCAGATTTTATGACGAAGACTAAAACTGACCACCCTGCCCAGAATCCGTTATAATGAGGTGTGAAAACAATAAACGAGATTCTACCAATCGCAGGATGGTCAGCTTACGCCGTTGAGTATACTAAA